>CAYRFF010000022.1:0-52911 GCA_964423575.1 uncultured Saprospiraceae bacterium
ATTTCAGTGTTCATGCCAAAATGTTTCTAATTTTAAAACGTTTTGGACAGATGTGAGTCGAATAATTCTTTTTTAGTTGCTCCGGTTTTATATATTTAAGGAATAATTTGAGTTGACCATCCGTTAACATCACAATAAATTTAAATCAAAATGAGTAGGAGCTTTACGCTTATTAAAATCACACTATTACTTTTCCTCATCGGAGGATTTGCACAATTGAGTTCTGCACAGCTTTCCATTGAATTCCTGGGTGGTTTAACACTGAGTAAATTGCGCAGCGCCGATCCCGACATCAACGAAATAAGTGCATTTAAATACTCAAGTGGAGCTGTGTTTGGCACCGGGCTCACTTATGAATTAAAAAACAAAGTAAAGCTCTCAGGAGAAATACAATACTCACAGAAGGGCTTTAAAAATGTCTTCGATGAACAGTTTGGCAAGCAATCCAGTATTTTCAGCTGGAGAGCTCATTCAATTGACTTCTTACCGGGAGTACATTATAATCCCCTTCCCTCTCTTGAAGTCGGGGCAGGCCTGGACATAGGCTATGCATTTAATGAGAAAATGAAAAACAGACCCATTGACAAAGAACAACCACTAAAACCGGGAGAAGGAATATGGCAAGACCCATATACTACCCATTATAAAAATCTCGATGTGGGTGTTTACGGTTTAATCGGAGCTCGTTATCGGGATATGATGATATTTGTCCGATATAATCTCGGGATATCGCCTGTCGATCATATTAAAGTCGTAGATGCTCAAGGTCAGCGAATCAGAGCTGTCAACGAATATAGCCGACAGCTACAGATTGGTTTGAATATGGCCTTCCCATTGAAAAATCCTAATAAAATGGAGAGTTGATTGATTTTATAGATTTGTATATTTCTAAATACTTCTTTTATTTATTTACCATATTCGGGCTTTTATGATTAATAAATAATTCTGTGCTTCATTTTGATTCATTAATTTGTTTCTTAATCATTTCAACAATTATACGATTAACAACAGTCCCTTCCGAGTAGAGCTAACCGGACAGGGCTTCTAAATTGAGCATTTGCGGAAGCAGAAACTAAATTTGTACTTGCTCAAGTAAAGGCTCAAAAGAATACAAAGCAGAACGCCTTCTTGTTGCTTTCTCCCCTTCGATTCAATTAATCCATACATCAGCGCATATAGGGTATGTGCGTTTGGTGAGGGGCTTAATCAAAGAAAATTCATAGATACCGGCCCGAGATTGCATTTTTCTTGAGAAAGTGTCCAGAAAAGTAGTGTAATCAGTCCAGGTTAACTTCAGGGCTATTCAACTGTAAGGCTTTACCTCCCTCTCTTATGAACAAATATTCTTCCGCGGGGCCAGCCATATTAACGTAGTCAAAAATGAGCCCTTTGGAGTTCTTATAGAAATCAGTCCTCCCCTCTACATATTTTCTCTCATGCTGTTCCAGAATCCAATCATAAATAAATTGAGGCTCAAATAGAATAAAATGAGTATGTTCAGCATCATCTTCACTTGCCCACTTATACGTAAAATAAACTCTGAGTGGGGGTACTTCTCTTTCAAATAAAGGAGCACCTATCAACTTATTAGGAATGAGGACTTCAATTGTCCAGTCGGGAATTCGTGAAGGATCCAAGGCTTTAATTATTTCCAAAAAGCTCATCGCAAATGCAGAACAACCAGCTCCTTTCCCTTCAAGAGGTTTATTTAATCCATTGTAAATCTTATCGTAGCCTTTAAACTTATAAAACTCCAGATAGTGTTTTAAAAATTCATAAGCCTCTTCCGAGACCAAATATTTGATATAAGCCAGTTCCCCTTTATCTGCTCTGAAGTCAATCTCTTCCCGTAAAGCTTCTGTCGTCTCCAAATATCCGGGAGCAGATTCAAACAAGATCCCCATTCCCTGCTTCCACAAAAAGAACGGTGTCATATAATGGTGCCAGCCTTCCAGTGCCATCCCGGTCATAATAACCTCATCATCGTTCTTCAATTCGATAACAACATGTCCGATAGGCCGATTTGAAAATGGTTTATATTTCTTCTTTTTACTTAGGTTTTTTGTGAGAGTGGTAATGAGTTTGTTAGGTGAACTCCAATCCAGCGGATGAGGCGGTGGCAATGTGTATATTGTTAAGCTTTGTGCAAAGGCCTGAAAACCAAACAAGAGAAAAAGTAAAATGATTGTGCCTCTATTCCAGCTCTTCATGATTTTTTTTTTGATATTAAACACACATAATTCGCTTGTTTAATTTTTCCACAAAAATAAACAATTAATTTAACCACTGGTTTAAACCACCATCTTATTTTCATCTGAAACCTTGTCCTATTATTTGGACATGCTTAAATGTGCATAATATATGGATGGGAACGGATGAGCCCTAAACGCAGAGACGAGAATATTATTTCTCACAAAGGAATCTGGCTTACATTTGATGAAAAATTGGGAAATCCACCGCTAAACAATTCCGACCTGTTACCGTATAATAATAAGACAACCAAAACATTAAACAGAAATAGCGGAAATCCTGATTTTTGATAGATTAACCGCATTCAGAAAATCCATTAAAATCACATTTTATATGTTATCTCAAGATATATTAAAGCTTCCGGTTACGGAGGTCAGCAAAAAGCTAAGAGCGGGAGAATTCACCTCTGCAGAATTGACGCGTTCATTAATTCATTACGCCAGATCAATCAACGATAAAACCAATGCGTACATCTCTTTCAGAGAAGAAGAAGCATTAAAAGAAGCTGCTGAGGCGGATAAAGCGATTCAAAATGGAACTGCCAAAGGGATTTACTACGGAATTCCCATGGGTATTAAAGACAATATTTACCTCAAAGGGGAAATAACCACAATGGGGTCTAAAATCCACAAAGACTTCATCTCGGATATGAATGCATCTGTGGTTGACATACTAAAAGAAGCGGGAGTTATTATCATAGGAAAATTAAACCTGCACGAATATGCCTGGGGCGTGACCAATGATAATCCTCACTTTGGTGCAACGCACAACCCCTGGAATCTAAGTAAAATCACTGGTGGATCCAGTGGTGGGAATGGAGCTGCAATTGCATCGGCAGCCTCGTATGCAAGTGTTGGTACAGATACGGCAGGTTCCGTGCGAATTCCTGCTTCATGTTGTGGAATTGTAGGTTTTAAGCCGAGCCAGAATCTGATCGGCAGAGATGGCGTATTCCCATTATCTACAAGCCTCGACCATGTAGGCCCGATGGGAAAAACGGTAGAAGATGTTGCAGCATTGCTTGACTTATTGGCTGACAAAAATGAATATTCAGCATCCTTAAAAAACGAAGGGCAGGATTTTGTCGTAGGAATAAATGAGGAATACTTCATGCATAATCTCGACAATAACGTAGAGAAAATTATCAGGGAGCAAATACAAAATTTGAAAGACCAAGGCATTACAGTGAAAGAAGTGAAGATCCCTTCGCTTGAAATGGTTCCTTTCATGGCGTATATGACAATTCTGTCAGAATCCTTTACAATTCACGATGACAATCTTAAGAACAGAATAGAGGACTTTGGTCCGGATGTGCAAGGCTTGTATTCAGTAGGAATACCATCGGCAGTAGATTATATTAAAGCGAGGCAACTATCAGGGCAATTGAAAAGAGAATTTGAAGCAATATTTTCAGAAGTAGATGTCCTCTTAACTCCTGCTCTTCCGGTTCTCCCTCCTGATATCGGCAGTCCTGTTGTCCATATAAATGGAAAAGAGGAAGATCTCAATGATCATATTATGCGATTTATGTTCCCCGGGAACATCACGGGACTACCTGCACTCGTATTACCGGGAGGAATGGCAGATGGTTTACCGGTAGGTCTTCAGATTTTCGGTCCGGAATATGGGGAAAGAAAGGTCTTACAATTTGCGAAAGCTATGGAAAAACAAATTGCCTTTAAGCCAATAAATGGCTTGCAGGATATTTGATGTCGTCACTTTAAATACAGACTTTGTTAAATAAAAATGCCCCGGCTAATGGGGCATTCTTTTTAAAATAATTATTCTAACGGACTATTATAATTTCCGCATAAGAGGTTCGGTTTATTTATCCTCTTTTTCTCAGTTCATCGCGTATTTCCGCAAGCAATTCTTCCGCGGAAGGTCCTGCCGGAGCTGCTTCTTCCTCAGGCTTTTGAGTCTTTTCATAAGCTTTAAGAACAAGGAAAATAAACAGACCTACAATCAGGAAATTAATCGCTGCCTGAATCAGGTTACCATAGGTAAGTACAGCTGCTCCTGCTGCTTGTGCGGCTTCGAGGGAATCATAAGACTCCGCACTTAATGAAATAAATTTCTGCGTAAAATCGGTTCCACCGGTCAATAAGCCCACAATAGGCATTACGATGTCAGCGACAAACGAATCGACGATAGCTTGAAAAGCCATCCCGATAACTACCGCAGTACCGAGAGAAATTATATCTCCCTTCATTAAAAAGCTTTTAAAATCTGAAAAGAATCCCATAATTAAAATTTTAGATGAAATAATGGCTTAAATATACATATTTCCATCATATATTAATCAATTCTCAATTATAGAATATTTTCTTTTCTTAAAATAACCATCCAAGTCTAAGTTCCGCTGTATATGATTGCCTAAGATTAAATTGACTTCCACCCTTGAGTTTCACTTTATCCCCGGTCGAAGTCGTAAGGGTTCTACCAAGTCCTTTGGTAAAACCAATACCATACCCGATTTCTGTTCCTAAATATATATTGCGAACTATATAATAATCAACCCCAGCAAATCCTTTAATACCAATCCAAAGATCACCATCAGTTGACTTTACCTTAAAGGGGTCTTGCTTAACCGTATTTTTATTGAAGTTAGCACCGATTGTTCCCTGATATCCAAAATAGACAGATAATCTCTCTGTACTGGGAATATGGTGTTCTATTCCCGCAGATAAACTGAAAGAAGTAAACAAATTCAATTCCTTCTTATCCGCGGTTAGGTACTCGGAATCCCAGTGAAGATATGGACTGAAGGCCAGTCTGAATGCTTTATCAGCCGATTTAAATTTGCGATATTTTATCCCCGGGAATGATATTGGATTATTACCCAGTGGCGCAGATCGCACTTCCAGGTTTTTCTCTCCGCCTTGCGGCAAATAAGTACTCGGTGCTACATCTTGCGCAGACACATAGTACATACTAAAAAATAAAAACAAAGTAATTAATCTCTTCATAGCATTGTGATTTTATTAAAAAATATAACTTTTGCAATAGCTTATTACTTATCAAAACAAGCCTTTACAATAACTTATGTACTAGATAAAGATATCAAATATTAAATCATCTTAGGTATCTACTTAATATAGTTAAAGACGATGAATCATCCATTCAACTCCTCTAAATCTTCTGTGTAAAATGCATTTAGATTGTTGAAACTAAATTTTATCGCTATTTTGCAGCGGAAATATGAAGGACTTGACACCGGAAGAAAAAAACTATAGGATTGTAGAATATGGAGCACTGGCAGCAGTATCCCTGGCACTTTATTATCTCAGTGTACTCCTGAATGGCACGAGCTGGGAGCCTTATGTCCCCTTCTTCCAGAAATTAACAATGAGTGTCACTCTCAT
This sequence comes from uncultured Saprospiraceae bacterium, assembly GCA_964423575.1. GTDB lineage: Bacteria > Bacteroidota > Bacteroidia > Chitinophagales > Saprospiraceae > CAYRFF01. Next base: position 5,616 of record CAYRFF010000022.1, read on the forward strand.
TTCAATCATCTTCCTTATCGGTAAGATTATAGAGAGGATTATAGACACTCATGCTCAGGTCAAGGGCCACCGATACAATCTTATCCGAATTACTCGGTTATTAACAACGATTCTTGCGCTGACAATCGCAGCAGCTTTTATTTTTCAAAGTCAGGAATATGCAGCATGGGTAGTCGGATTGGCTTCATTGATTCTGGGTTTCGCCTTACAGGAACCGATAGCATCCTTCATTGCCTGGCTCTATATCATTTTCAGAGGCACTTATAAAGTCGGCGACAGAATTCAGATTCAAGAGCATCGGGGCGATGTCATTGAGGTTGGCTACTTTGATACAATTATGGAAGAAGTCAGCGGTGAATACCTCGGAAATGACAGAAAAAGCGGTCGATATGTCTATTTCCCCAACAGTATGATACTCAAAGGGAAAGTCGTGAATTATTCCGGCGGAATGATTCCTTTCATCTGGAATGAAACTGCAATACAGATTTCCTATACCAGTGATTTGGAGTTTGTAGAAGATTGTCTGAGAGAAGCTACAATCAGCGATTTTAAGAAACAATACCCCTACCGGGATTTACATGGCAATGAACCAGATGTTTATTTCCGCATAAACAATTATGCCTGGTTGGAAGCGGTTGTTTCATACCCCGTGGAACCCGCAGACACCACAGGTCGTAGGAATAGAATCCTGAGAAACGCACTCCCACTGCTCAATGCACAACCTGAAAGAGTTCAGTTCCCGGAAGGGACCAGAAGGTAGGTAGATAGTGAGCAGTGACTAGTAGAACAGTGACTAGTGAACGGCGTGTTAATGCCTGAAACACGTTGATCGCTTTAGTTAATGAGTCCTTTAATTTTCAATTATTATCGAGAAAACACGAGATATTTATCCTGTTTTTATCGGATAATTTCAATTTTTACTTAAAGCGGATAGATTCGTGTAAATCTGCGTTGCGTAAGCATTAGTGTTATCCGCGTTCCAAAAATTTCAGGGGACAGTGAACAATGAATAGAGACACTTCGACACGCCCTTCGGGCTTGCTCAGTGCAGCGCAAATGAACAGTAATCGGTAAACAATCATTAGCTCATTAAAACTATATCCACTTGCAATTTTACGACTTCACAGCTTAGCAACTATGCAACTTCGCGACCTTACTATATTCTTTCTGGTCTATTGAAAAACAGTGCCTGACTCGTCTCTGAGTTTTCCATGGACTCAATCACAGAATCCAATGGCTTGGTATAAACTTCCGGGTAATCAATCTCACCCAACTCCGGCCTTATCGGATAAGCCAGTTTCTCTTCTTCAATAGAAAATTGCGAATCAATTCCCGGTTTATTTCCTCGCGGATCCACTCGGAACCAGCCTACATCTTGCAGATAAATGGCATTTAATCCGTGCAATGCGTGACCGGACTCTACGGTCTTTCCATCGCGCAACACTCGTTGATAGCAAAAGCCCGTAGGAATATCCATTCCGCGCAATAATGTCGCTAGTAAATGAGATTTAGCGAAGCAAATTCCCTCCTTGGTTTCCAGTGCTTTCTCCCCACTGATGCTCACAACGGGATTTTTCGTATCAAAGGAATGATTTATTTCATCTCTAGCTACTTTAAAAGCAAGTTCTGCGCGTTCACGAGGATTGTCGGTTTGCGATTTTATTTCTTCAATCTTCTGCTTCACAAGCGGCGTATCAAATCGTATATATGGAGGGATTTCACCCAGATAATCTTCTATATTCTCTGACTCAAATTTCAATTGCATCTCTGTTATTTTTTAATAATGGAATAGGCAATAACCTATTCATTAACAACAGTCACAGATTTAAAAGGGTTAATGAGAGGTTCAATTATAATAAATCTTTCCCCCTTAACTTCTTAATGGTAAAATCCGTTTAATCGGCGTCATCATTGTTCTATTTCCTCAGGCTCTTCTCTATTGGTGAAACTTTAAATACTTTGTAGGCAAGAACTAAATGTGAGTCAGCACCGCGTTATCATAGAACACAGACAACACGGATTGAACGGATAATCACTGATAGAATATGTAATGTTATTAAGTTATAAATTGAGGAATAATTTGAGCGCCGTAGGTGCGACACATATATATCTAGATTTCCCAATCATCAAATCAATAGTTAATTTATGAAACTTCTACCTTTAATTCCTTAATGATAAAAAACAGCACATAAACCATTAAGGCATTAAGTTGAAGAATTGATTAAGAATCTAAAAATTGAATCCTCCTTAATTTCTTAATGGTAAAATTTAAAGAAGCTATTAAGGCGTTCTTCACAGTTAAAATGCAGAATAAATCCTAAGCGCCGATAGGTGCGGCACCTTGGTAGTCATTTAATGTAAAATATCACGAACGCCGTAGGTGCGACACCTTGGTAGTCATTTAATGTAAAATATCAAGAGCGCCGTAGGTGCGACACCTTGATATCGCGAGACTCCTCCACGGGCATTTATTTCACTGGGACTTTAATCTCTTCTCATGAACCGCCAGGCTTCTTCAAAGGTAAATGTAGTAGGCAGAAGACCTTCATCTGAATCTCGAAGTAAATAGTTCTCCTTGTCTATATCCGTTCCCAAGAAATTCAATTCATATTGCAACTCCACAGGGCGTTCCTCTTTTATAAAAGAAAAACTTACTCTTGCACTTTCAAGTTGCGAATTCCCATAGTTATAAACCGCCTTATAAGCTATAATGTCTTCTTTCTCAATTTCCTTATCAACGAATGGCTGTGTAACAAAAATTGGATACAAATAAACAACAATAGAATCTATGTTTTTATCTATATCAAAATAATACTCGGCTTTTGTCTTATCAAAAGTTGATAAAGTATATTTATTTACTGAACCATCATATTCAAACTCTACCTCTGAATTCTTCCATTTCAGATCGTAATATAAAATGTCTTGTTTACGACTCATCGGCTCTTCAAAAAATATAGCTCTCATACCATAGTTTTTAATCTCACAAATAAAAGGAACGCTATCTACACTTTTATAAGTCAAGTCTTTTATACGATGATATTTCGAGTACCATCTCCGTTTATTATTGGTTACTGCAATTGTTGCTTTTCCGGTTTCCTGAATTTCTTTATCTAAAATACCGGTATATGTTAATTCATAGATTAGATTTTCAACTCTTGGTTTGTTAAGCTGAGCTTTCTGTTCTTTGATTAATTTTCGCAATAGCTTTTTATAATCTATTCTTAAATCTTTTACTTGAATTTCATTGATATCAAGTGTCCATAGGCTATCTGGTTCTTGAGAAAGTATAAACTCAGGATTCACAAGTAAAGCTACCAGAATGATAGCGTATAAATGTCTCTGAAAAAACAAATATATCGTCATAGATGTGTTTTAAAATAATTATTTTCAGTTGCATAACTGCTGCTCTTTACAACGCAATATAAATGGATAAAAGTACTATGCTTCTTATTTTCTAATCTGATTAATCAAAGAGCCCATTCATGGAAATTGTATTCAACCAAGAGGCATAGCAAGATCGCTAAATCACTGCATAACCAGATCACCCGACAATAAGCTGTTTTAGCCCTACGGGCCTCCCCTCGTATGTGCTTTACACATTCTACCTAGATATCACGCCTATGGCGCTTATTTCCCTTAAAATTTCAATAAACATCTTTATAGGTATCGTCCCTGGCAGGCAAATTGAAGCATTGATTCAAAGCACCGTAGGTGCGACACCATGGTAGTCATTTAACGTAAAATATCACGAGCGCCGTCAGGTGCGGCACATATATCACTAAATCACCCAATCACCAGATTCCGCCACCGGCGGACACGCACTGGATAAAAACGCTTCCGGATACATCATCCGAGACTTCTCCAACATGCGTTTTCTCACAATCAGACAGCTTATCGCAAACAACACTACAAAAGCAAACCAAAATGCGAGAATCCAATTTACCAAAGCAGGTAAGGCCGTGGGGATCTCTCCACCGGAAACAAATTGCGCAATATAAAATGGCATAAATCCGGCAAAATATACAGAATTGAACAGAGCAAAATTAATCGGATTTAGAGCAAGAAGGCTGTATTTCTTCTTTAACCCCATCTTCCACTTTCCCTTTATAAAATAATAAAGCAAGAAAATGATACTCAGCACAGTTGAACCATAAATAAAGGAGTCTGCTCTGACTGTCTGCAGTAGTAGATACACTGCTATAATAAAGCTTACCGTGGCCACCATCTTCGGCCAACGGAACCATAATAAAAATTCCTGCCACCATTGCCGCAGCACATTATTATGTACAGCAGCGGCTTTACTTTCCATAAAGTTCAGAAAACCCACCGGACCGAAAGACTTATACACTTCCTTCAACGTAGTTTCAAAGTCCTTCTGCGGATTACTCTCAAATTTCTCTTCAATCGCAGTAGCCAGATGATCAACCAATTCAACCTGTACATCGTAATGTTCTACAAATCTACTTCTAACAAAAGCAAATAATCTTTCTATCTGCTCATCACTAAGATTTATTTGTTCCTTTCCCATAAATCATGCAGTTTTTACAAATATTTCCGGATAAAGCTTCTCAGATTTCTCGAGCACACGTTTCCTCACCGCAAAACTACTCGTTAAATAAAGAAAACCAAAGGTAAACCAAAGTGCAAGTACCCATATCGACCACATCGGGAAAGTCATGGACATCGCAGAACCGGCTCCATGCTGTGTTAAAATATAAGGGATATAGCCGATAACATAAAATGAGCCAAATGCAGCATTAAATGGCTCAATAGTAAGGAGTGAGTAGCCCTTTTCTAACTTTACCCTCCTTTTCCCATTTCTTATATATATAAGGAAAAGGGCAATGAAGAATATATTGGCTCCGTAAATAACAAAGTCAATCCTCACTGTCTCCAACAATAAATATACCCCCAGAATAAAACCTAGTGTCAAGACCATCTTCGGCCAGCTAAACCACAATACAAACTCTTTCCACCACAGACGCAATGCATGTTTATTTACTGCCTTTGTTTTACTTTGTACAAAGTCTGTAAAGCCTAATGGACCAAATGATCTATGCACTTCCCAGAAAGCTTCTTGAAAACTTTTCTCAGGATTATCCTCCAGTTTCTCCTCTATAGCTGTCGCTAAATGATCTACAAGCTCAACCTGCACATCATAATGTTTTACAGAACAACTTCTGACAAAAGCAAACAATCTTTCTATCTGCTCTTCGCTAAGATAACTCTGTTCTTTTCTCATAACTTATGCTGTTTTCGTAAATATTTCCGGATAATCTCGCTTGGCTTTATCAACATCAGCTCCACGTACCTGAATATGATTCAAAAGTACAATCGCTTGTATAGTTATAATTAGTGCAGCAGAAATGCCCATATAGGAAATCGATGCATCATTTACTTGCTCGCTTGTACCAGTAGGAAATAAAAAATCCGCAATCAAAGGACCAATATTCACGATTATCAGGCCATAAAACACACCATGAATTGCGGTTAGACTCAATCGCGCTATCTTCCCAAATCTCTTAAAACTGTAGTCCCATTTGCGTAAATAATACAAGGAGACAACAAGTACTATTAACCCGAATCCCGGAAAAGCCCAAACGGTCGGAACTACAGAACAATATGCCCACGCAAGGAAGAATAATAGAACAGAAAGGAATATCTTAGGAAACTTAAACCAGCTAAGAAGTCCACGAAACCATTGCCTCGTAGTGTCCTTTATAATCGCTTTATATTTTTCATCAAAAATTTGGTTAAAATTGTAAGGAGCAAAGGTTTGCCATACTTCCTGAATAGCGGTATCAATTTTTAAATCCGGGTTTTCTTCTCTTTTTTCTTCAATAGCACTGGCAAAGTGATCTACAAGTTCCACCTGAATATCGTAATAGTCGCCTTGCGTTAAATTGACTTTAACGAAATCGTGAATTTGCTGTATTTCTTGTGCTGAAAGTGTCATTTCACATTTACTTTAAGCTGAAACAGTAAAAAGTTCCGGATATAAGTCCTTAGCCTTTTTAAACATCCTCTTTTCTACCTGAATGAAAGCCATATAAACAATCGTTAGTAACCCAATAAGCAGAGCTAAATACCAGGATGGGGATTCAACAGGCTCTGTGAAAACGTTATCTGTAAAATCGAAGAAATTGTTTATAAATGGCGTTATTATCGGCACTGTTAATAGGCCAATCATCATACCTGATTGTAACAAAAGTAAACTCTGTTTCTTTTTCTTAGGCGTAAATTCCCGCTTAACCTGCCATAAATGGTGAAGGTAATATGCAAATATAGCTATTATCCAAAACTGAAACCCGTAAGCAATATGGCGCGCATAACCTGCTTCAGAAAAGAAATAAACACCACCTAAAATAAGTGCAGTCAAAGCAATCTTGGGCCAGGAAAACCAAGTCTTAAATTCATGCCACCACAACCTCATTCTTTCTTTACTCATAGCATCTTGTTTATCCTCCAATAGGCTGGAAAACCCCATTACGCCAAATGAACGATAAACTTCGTTTAATGCCTCCTCAAATTTCTTATCAGGATCTTCTTCAATTTTCTCTTCAATCGCTGTAGCCAAATGGTCAACTATCTCAACCTGAACGTCGTAGTAATCTACATATTTGCTTGCGACAAATTCAAAGAGACGATCTATATGTTCTTCACTGAGTTTCATATCTATGCTCCTGCAGGATTAACATCCGTGTTAAAAATAATTTTCATATTCTCCACAAATTCCCAGAATTCCTCCAGCAATTTCTTGGTCTCCTTCTGCCCTTCTTCCGTAATCCTGTAATACTTGCGCATACGGTTGCCGACCTGTTCCATACTTACTGTAAGCAGACCTTCTGCTTCCATTTTGTGCAATGTAGGATAGAGTGCACCTTCGGTGATATTCATTTCACCGTCTGTTAATTCGCGTGCAGCCTTGGTAATAGCATAGCCGTACATCTTCTCATTCTCCTCGAGTAGTTTCAGCACGACGAGCTTTAAGCTTCCTTTGTATAAAGATGAATTTGGTTTCATAGTAACAAATATACATAACATTCTTAGGCATACAAGAGTCTTATGTACTTTTTCTAATAAAATTTGATAAAGAACCTGCGCATCTCAAGACTTTAACAAGCATTAAAAGAGTCTGCTTGTCATTCATTTTTCATCTCTCATCACTTATTTATAATTAGTCTTAATTAATTTTAGATTTCTCAAATCCCCTTATTACATTAGCAAAAAAATAGAAGCTATGTCAAATAAACGAATGGATACCGAACAAGGACACTGGATTTTGGCCAAAATGGGGAAAAGAGTATTGCGTCCTGGTGGGCGTGAATTAACGCTGAAACTAGTTGAAGGAATGGATATTCAATCGTCGGATGACGTTGTAGAATTTGCACCGGGAATGGGTTTCACTGCCAATCTCACACTTCAGAAAAATCCTAAATCATACACCGGTATTGAGCTTAACGAAGAAGCAGCAGGTTTGCTGCAGGAGAAAATAAATACGGATTCTCGCAAGGTACTTATTGCAAGTGCAGGCGACACGGGATTGGACTCCAATTCCAAGGATAAAGTCTACGGAGAAGCCATGCTGACTATGCAGGCAGATCATAGAAAATCAGAAATCATTAAGGAGGCCGCAAGGATTTTAAAATCGGGAGGCTATTATGGCATACATGAGTTGGCATTACGCCCTGATGATATGCCGGAAGATAAAAAGGCGGGAATTCAGAAAGGTCTCGCACTCTCAATCCGGGTAAATGCCCGCCCACTGACAGTAAAAGAGTGGAAAGAGTTGCTTGAAAAAGAAGGATTTGAGATTGTGAAAGTAGATATCAATCCCATGCACTTACTGAAGCCAAAAAGGATTATTGCTGACGAAGGATTCTTCCGCGCAGTAAAAGTGGGATTTAACATTCTCACTCACCCCAAGGAAAGAAAGCGTATCATAGGGATGAAAAATACTTTCAACCAATATGCAGATTATATGATTGCTGTTTCGATAATTGCGCGCAAGAAATAAACAATCACCACTTAATATATAAGCCCGGGGATTTTGCCATTATCTCATTTGCTGAGAAAAGTATTTCTAGGCAGGTTTAGCTATTTGCTTCTCCATTTTAATATCTCCCCTTTCGTAATAGCCACCTATATTCTCCACTTCCAGAAAACCATATTTCTCATACAAGTGAAGAGCATTTGTCAATTTACGACTTGAATAAAGAACAAGGGAGTTCATTTTCTGCCTTTCGGCAAATGCCAGGCAATACTCAAGAAGAATCGTCCCTATCCCCAGATTTCTATATTCCTTATATACACCCATTTTTCCGAGTTCATAAACGCCGTCTTCCACCTTCATCAAGGCTGCGCAAGCCACAATCTCTCCATTGAGTTCTGCATAAAATATATAGCCTCCGGGTTCAATAATATATTTGGTCGGATCCGAGAGCATCAAGGCATCCATTTCTTCCACGCGAAAAAACTCAGTGAGCCAGGCATAATTAATATCCCTTATTTGACTCTTCAGTTCTTCTCTATACTCAATTATTTTTAACGTATTTGTCAATTTACTTCTTTCCATATCAATAAAACCAGGGAGTTTCTTAATGCTTGCGCAAATTAAAACAGTCGCAGTATCAAAGAGTTCTTACTAAAAACTAAAGCCGGCAGTTCTCTGAATCCTTTATATAAGAAACTATTTAGTCCTCTTGATGACCTTTTAAGTGGACGGCCGATAAAGGAGTAAATGAACAACATTTGCGAAAGCTTAAAAATAATAATTATGAAAAAGAAAACTAAATACGGACTTATCATGCTGGCAGTTGCAATCGCAGTTCTTGCTATCGACAATCTAATACCGGACGACTTTGAAGACATCGTGGAATATTCGAGCCAATCCGTCTATAATGAGGTCGATCACACAACTACCCAATCTTCATCTGGCAACAAATCTGCCGTAAAACATAATGGCACTAAATACGTATGGTATACTAAGAAAGACAAAGAGGGTACTCCAAGTGAAGAAGCCCTAGTTCCGGCTTCATGGAAAATCAAAACAAATAGTGACAATCAAACTCTTATTTCAGGCCCAAATAACCTCAAGATTTCACCTCTGAAGAGTGCTTTCCATTCTTATGCTAAGAATGACTGGTTGCGCCAAATAAACGAACAAAGTGGAAAAACCAACAGGATGTTACCGAATATTAATCAACTTGTCCAGCAAGATTTGGCACCACTCCTCAATTCAAGAGGACTAAAAGTTGTAAATATTGAGGAATTGCCGGAATTAGCAAAACCGGGGCAGGACTTCCATAATCAAATAATCGACTTCTGGGAGTCAAACAATGACAATTACCGTAAAACTGTAAAATATTACGGCATTAATCTCAGTGACAATCATGGCAATCCAGCCTTTGCAGGGATTCTTCTAAATATTTCAGAAAATAGTTATAATCAATCCTGGTCATACAGTTCCTCACTTCTTGAAGTCGACTCTAAAGAATTTGAATCAGTTAAAAAACAATATCTATATTCTTTAGGATCTACAAAATTCCGCCCTGAATTCATCCAAAAGACAAATCAGTCTATAGCTGCCACTAACCAGCAAAATCAAATTGCTATCCAGCAAAGCAATGCCAATTTCCAGGCAAAGGAAGCAGCGAGATGGAGCAACTTCAACCAAGGACAAGCAGCACATCAGGCCAGAGTCAATGCATGGAATGAAACCAGTATGTCTAATTATAATAACAGGATGAACTCAATGGAGAATCAACACAACAATTTCATTAACACTATACGTGAAGAGCAAAACATGTACAATCCAAATACCGGTCAATATATGAAAGTAGAATCCGGTTACAATAATTACTGGTACAACCCATATACCAATGAATATTTACCGACAAACTCTACTTACAATCCTAATCAGGATCCAAATGTAAATCAACACAACTGGCAGCAGTTACAACAATATAATCAATATTGATACTTAAATTCTTATAAATACCACAAGTCGGAACATGGGTTTTTCTCATCGTTCCGACTTTCTTTTTGCTCCTCAGCTTAACAGGTTTCCTCACCTGCCCCTATATACTTACATGCCCGTTCAAACTGCCTTAATTGGAATAATTTTAAAATATTCCACTCCCCATGATGACCTTTTAAGTGGACAGCCGATAAAGGAGTAAATGAATAACATTTGCGGAAGCTTAAAAATAATAATTATGAAAAAGAAAACTAAATACGGACTTATCATGCTGGCAGTTGCAATCGCAGTTCTTGCTATCGACAATCTAATATCGGACGACTTTGAAGACAACGCGGAATATTTGAGCCAATCCGCCTATAACGAGGTCGATCACACAGCTACTCAATCTTCATCTGGCAAGAAATCTGCCGTAAAGAATAATGGTGTTAAATATGTATGGCACACTTCCAAGGACATAGAAGGTGATCCCCATATAGAATCATTATATCCTAAATCATGGAAAATTAAAACGAACAGTGATAATCTAAATGTTATTTCAGGTCCTAACAGCCTCTCCATAAATCCACTGAAAAATGGGTCATTCGGATATACTAAAGATCAAGCCACGCTTAAATATTTTCAGGATCGGGGTGCTAATATTCGTCAAATGCCGGAAATCAGCCAATTGATTCAAACTGACTTAGCATCGGTTTTAGCTTCTAAAGGCTACAAGATTGTTGATTTCAATCTGTTACCTGAACAAACTCAGACATTTAAGAATAATATGAACCAGATTATCAATTTTCGAGATTATTATGGAGTGGAACACAGAAAAGACGGCAAATTATATGGGATAGATCTCGTGGATACAAAAGGAAACCCGGCATTTGCATCCTTTGCCTTATATACTGAAGAAAGCGCCGACTTACTATCCTGGAATTATTCTTCCGACTTACTAGAAGTAAAGCCCAATAGTTTTAATGAAGCAAAAGAGCAATTTTTATACTCTATGGCAAATAACAGGCTTCACCCGAAAGCAATACAAAAAAACAACCAAGTTATTGCCAAAACTAATCAAGAGATTTCAGATTTATATCAAAGAGATCAGGTTGCAATCCAACAAAGCAATGCCAATTTCCAGGCAAGAGAAGCAGCAAGATGGAGCAACTTCAACCAAGGACAAGCAGCACATCAGGCAAGAGTCGATGCATGGAATGAAACCAATATGAATAATTACAATAACAGGATGACCTCAATGGAGAATCAACACAACAACTTTATCAACACTATACGCGAAGAGCAAAACATGTACAATCCGAATACCGGCCAATACATGAAAGTAGAATCAGGTTATGATAATTACTGGTACAATCCATACACCAATGAATATTTACCGACTAACTCTACTTACAATCCTAATCAGGACCCAAATGTAAATCACCACAACTGGCAGCAGTTACAACAATATAATCAATATTGATACTATAGCAATGGTAGATTCCCCAAGGCATTGAGATATTTCAATGCCTTTTTTTTGATTTATAAATAAACTTATTCAAGACGTAATAAAACCTGCCCGGCAAAATCTCAATCTTTCCTGAGCAACATACTAAATAGCAGACTCTTGTTATTCTCTCATTCGGTAAAAATCAGCAGACCATTTTATCCAACAATTTTCCCGAAAATATCGTTACAATATTTCATTAGCAATTATAAAAAACTATATCCAAATGAAAATCAGCAAATATCTATTTATACTTTTTCTTGCAATGGGCATAATTGCCTGCGGAAATAACGAGAGCACAAAGACCGACTCACAAGATCACAGTGGAGTCATTTCCAATCCTGAAGTCATTCCTGATATGCACACAAGTCAGATTTCTATCGACTGGCCGGGAATCTATAAAGGCACTCTCCCTTGCGCTGATTGCGAAGGTATTGAGACAACAATTGTACTATATGACAATCATACATACGAGCTCAGACGGACATATTTAAAGGGAGAAGAATCCAGCACTTTTGAGGAAAGTGGAAACTTCAAGTGGAATAAAGAAGGCTCTGCAGTTTCATTGGAATCGGAGTCCGGAGAAAACTATCAATATAAGGTAGGCGAGAACAGACTTTATGCCCTTGACAGTGGTGGAAATGAAATCATGGGCGACTTACGTGAATATTATATCCTGAACAAAGAACTATAAATAAGGATTGTCCTTTCTATAGACAGCTTTAATTTATTTCTCTTTCTTCTTCTTTAAATAATGGTAACTTTCTTTCCGGGGGGACGGGAATTTATTTATATTGCAAGCTGCATTTACGGGCATTATAAAGCCCATAATCGACGTAGACATCAAGCTTATGACGGAGTTTTTAGATATTTTAAGAGAAGAATTTGCTCTACCTTTTCAAGATCCGGTTCTAGTATTTGCATTGATACTTAGTATCATTCTACTAGCACCGATATTATTGAGAAGAACAAATATCCCTAGTATTATAGCCCTGATTGTCTCGGGTATAATTATCGGACCTCACGGTTTAAAACTTCTCGAGAATGACTCGGCAATAGGCCTGTTTTCTACGATAGGGATTCTGTATATCATGTTCCTTGCCGGTCTCGACCTGGACTTGAATGAGTTCAAGGCCAATAGAAACAAGAGTATTCTTTTTGGGATTTTTACCTTCATAATACCCTTAGGTATAGGCTATCCGGCGATGTATTACATACTAGGTTACGACTTTAACGCGAGTTTCCTTACTGCGAGTATGTTTGCGACTCACACATTAGTCGCATACCCGATAGTCAGTAAACTCGGCGTATCCAAGAATCAGGCAGTCGCAATAACCGTTGGAGGAACCATTCTCACCGATACGGCGGTAATGATTGTTCTTGCGATTATCGTAGGGAATGCACAAGGAGGCTTAACTCAGGAATTTTGGATCAGACTCGCTGTCGGAGTAGGTATTTTTGCCGCAATAATGTTCCTCTTGATTCCACGTATTACCAAGGTATTCTTTGAGAAATTGGAGAGTGAAAAATACTCGCACTATATATTTGTACTTTGTGTAGTTTTTATCGCAGCTTTCCTTTCCAAGATAGTGGGTCTTGAATCCATTATTGGAGCTTTCGCGGCAGGATTAGCATTAAACAAACATATTCCTGCTTCTTCTGCTTTAATGAACAGAATCGAATATATAGGGAACTCCCTGTTTATTCCCTTCTTCCTGATAAGTGTGGGAATGCTTGTTGACGTAAGCGTCTTGCTCAGTGGCTATATGGCTTGGGTAATTGCTGCAGTTTTAACAATTGTAGCAATTTTCGGGAAATGGCTTGCAGCATTCTTAACACAAATCGTCTTCAAGTATACCAAGGCACAGCGCAATGTGATATTCGGGCTCAGTGGTGCTCATGCAGCTGCGACTCTTGCAGTAATTATAGTGGGACACAATTATGGTATTATTGATGATAATATTCTGAACGGTACCATTATTCTTATCCTCATTACTAGTATTGTCGCTTCAGTTTATACTCAAAAGGCCGCCAAAGAAATTGTCATTCAATCAGAAGACGAAGACACTCTGGTCATAACAGAATCAGATGAAGAAATTCACGATGAACACATCCTGCTCCCGATTGCCAATATTTCCAATATTGAAAGATTACTGGAATTCTCCGTTTTCATCAAGGATAAAGAATCTGTAAATCCCATTTCTATTCTTTCCGTAGTATCCAATAATGACGAAGCGGAAAAGAATATTATGAAGGCTAGAAAAGAGCTTGAAAGGTTTGTCGCTCAGGGTTCTGCTACAGAAACCAATGTCAAGGTTATTACCACTATAGATTACAATCCTGTTCAAGGTATCAGTAGAATTGCAAAAGAGATTTTAGCGGACTTTATCGTTCTGGGCTGGCCAAGGCAAGCGAGTTTCATCGATACCCTGGTCGGAGAAAAGATTAATCGAATCGTAGATAGTAATGATAAAACCATTTTCCTTTGCCAACTGGAAAAACAGATTATCCTCCACAAATCGATAACTGTTGCTGCACCGCCCTATGCCGAATACGAAGGTGGATTTGAGGGATGGGTACATAAAATAGGCTTGCTTGCTCAAGAATTGACTATTCCTCTTAACTTCTTCTGCACAGAAGCGACCATGAATGCGGTTAACAAAGTACTGAAGGAATATAAGATGTCTTGCAAGACCAATCATAAGGAATTTGAAGACTGGGATGATTTCCTCATCCTTGCCAGATATATTGAATCAGAAGATTTACTCGTCTTCGTTTCAGCGAGAAAAGGTTCCACCTCCTATCTGAATGTGTTGCATAATATTCCGGACAAACTGGAAAAATACTTTGCAAAGAACAACAAGATTGTCATCTATCCACAACAGAAAAAGGAAGATTACAAAAGTCTGGCATCAGGAGAGGTTCAGCTCAGCTGATAACATTTAATAATTGTAAAGTTCCGGCCAATGAATGTAGTTTATAAGGAGGAACAGAGTTTTAGGCAATGGTGGGCAATAATTCTATTGCTTACATTACTTATCGGGCCATTCTATAGTTACTTTGACGGCATTTCAGAAAATGCCCGCGAAGATGGGAATTACCTCTCCTTAAAAGTTTTGGTTATTATTGTTATTGTAGTTCTTACTATAATCTTCTTCTTCCTGACGACTCGCATGACCACAACCATTGGCGACGAAGGGATTTATATCCGATATTATCCAATTATCAGTAAGAAGTTTTACTGGCCAGACATAGAGCAAGTATATTATATACAACAGATAAACGCGTGGAGAGGAAAAGCGTTTTTACCACAAGGCCGAGCCAGAGTGTATATGATTGGCGGCAATGAGGGCTTTGTAATTATTATGAAAAACGGGAACCGATATATCGTAGGAACACAGAATACTTCAGAAATGCGGAAAGCTTTAAAGCGACTGAGGGCCATACGTTAAAAATATCATACAAAGTATGAATTTTTGCGATTGGAAATGATACTAAGGCTGCACTCATATAAGCGTATAGATAAAGTTTAAGGAGCGTAGTACTCAAAGAATAAAATCACCTTTAAAATAAAACTCTACAAAACCGGCTTGAAGAAGTTTCTAAGTTATGATGCAGAAAAAACCTCAGGTTTATCGCGCCTTAAAAAGTGAGCACGGTCAACAATTATTAGTAATCTGAGTATAAATATTTGTAAAAGTAAAAAGGGGGTTTTTAAAATGTATTATTGGTAGTTCCTTGCGATAAATCTCAAGCAAAGACACTTTCTCTGAACTGTTAAGGAAGTACCTCTGTTTCCCTATTTATACATAAAATTTCAGAAATTTTTCGGACTTTTGTATATGAAAAAGACATACAAAGTCAGTTTAACAGGAAAGTCTGCTTAAAAATGCATGTACATAGTTATGACAGCTTAGGAAATCAAATATGCTGTCTGGAAACAAGGAAAAAGCCACCTACTTCTGCTTTTAAAAATGAGCGGGTGGTAGCTTGTTGTTCTGCAGAAGAAAGTATTTCTCATGACCATGCAGATGACGACCATAGTCATTATGACGCAGACCGCTCTCTATTGAGTCAGTTCTTACCGGCCATTGTTTCATTTATCCTTCTTATTGCGGGTCTTGCAATCGACCATTTATTCCCAATGGATTGGTTTAGCGGTACTACAAGAATTTTATGGTATGTAGCTGCGTATATCCCTGTGGGAATCCCGGTAAACAAGCAAGCCTTAGACAGAATATTTAAAGGAGATGTCTTCTCTGAATTCTTCCTGATGTCAATAGCCACTATTGGGGCATTTGCAATAGGAGTTTATCCGGAAGCAGTAGCGGTAATGCTATTCTACACTATCGGTGAATTATTCCAGGATATGTCAGTACACCGCGCGGAACTCAATATTAAAGCTCTGCTCGATCAGCGACCTGATACAGCAACAATAATCCGCAACGTAGTTCCGGTTCTTATCCAGGCTTATGAAGTGCGCCCCGGCGATATCCTTCAATTGAAGCCCGGAGAGAAACTGGCTTTGGATGGAGAGTTATTGACGGATTTCGCATCTTTTAATACTTCTGCATTGACGGGAGAAAGTACGCCTGACAGCAAATATGCAGGAGATGAAGTACTTGCCGGGATGATAAATTTGCGTTCAGCGGCACAAGTAAGAGTTACTAAAGAATACGAGGATAGTAAGCTGAGCAAAATACTGGAACTCGTACAGGAAGCCAGTTCTCAAAAAGCGCCAACAGAGTTATTCATCAGCAAATTTGCCAAGATATACACCCCGATTGTCGTATTTCTAGCAGCGGTACTCTGTCTTCTACCCTACTTCTTTGTTGAGAACTATGTTTTTAGCGAGTGGCTATATCGTTCACTTATATTTCTAGTAATTTCCTGTCCATGTGCATTGGTAATTTCGATACCGCTAGGTTACTTTGGAGGAATCGGGGCAGCAAGCAGAAATGGAATACTTGTCAAGGGAAGTAATTTCCTCGACACGCTTGCCTCTATTGAGAATGTCGTCATGGATAAGACGGGAACTATGACGGAAGGCGTATTTAAAGTACAGGATGTTATTTTAAATACGGGCAATCCGGAAATTCTCGCTCTCGTAAACACCCTTGAGAGTGTCAGCACGCATCCGGTCGCTACAGCGATTCACGACTATTTAGGGCCTGTTGATCACAGTATTCAGTTTGAGCATAGGGAAGAAATTGCCGGATATGGTTTGCGTGCGATTTACAATGGAAAGGAATTACTTGTTGGGAATTTCCCCATGATGGATAAATTCGATATCCAATATGATATTGACCCTAACAGCATTGTTTTCACAACTATCGCCATTGCATTTGATAAAGAATTTGTTGGCTATATCATTATTGCTGACGAAATAAAAGAGGACGCTCAAAGGACTATTCAGACGCTGCACAAGCTCAATGTCAAGACGACAATGCTCAGTGGCGATAAATCAACAGTAGTTCACGAAGTTGCGGCAAAACTCGGCATTGATAATGCATTCGGAGATTTACTACCTCAGGATAAAGTGGAGAAAGTCAATCTGATAAAAGCCAGAAATGAAAGCGTAGCCTTCGTAGGTGATGGTGTAAATGATGCTCCTGTTGTTGCAGTCAGTGACGTAGGTCTTGCCATGGGCGGTCTGGGTAGTGATGCAACGATTGAAACCGCGGATGTCGTCATTCAGGATGATAATCCTTTTAAAATCCCTATGGCGATTAAAATCGGGAAGCAGACCAAAAAAATCGTCTGGCAGAATATCGCACTTGCATTTGGAGTGAAGGCGATTGTTCTCATCCTCGGTGCAGGTGGAATTGCCTCTATGTGGGAAGCTGTGTTTGCTGATGTCGGTGTTGCCTTGCTGGCAATTCTCAATGCTGTACGGATTCAGCGGATGGATTTTACTAAAAAATAAGCAAAGGGCAATTATCGCTTATCCTCCAAAGAGCAGATAAATAAAACCATGAATCACACCGGTATAAATTCTAAACACTATTTCATATTATACATCATAATAGGAATCGCATATCTATTCTTCTCTCTGCTGGGCAACGGAACGATGACGTTTTATCTCAAGCCACTCCTTATGCCTGCTTTGATGGCAGCCACTTATGTTTCTTACGGATTAAGGCACAAGAACCTCCTTTTATACGCTTTATTTTTCTGTTGGCTGGGCGATATTTTCCTATTATTTGCCGGAATTAAAGATCTCTATTTTATCCTTGGCCTTGTCGCATTTCTCCTTGGACATTTAATTTACATCGTTCTATTCAGGCAGTACATAAGTTCTGTAAAACTTCGCGCCTTCCCCATCCTTATAATCATTTTATATCTGATTATTTTCCTTTTTTCCATAGGAGGAAGTTTAGGGAACATGCTTGCTCCGGTAATACTATATTCCATCGTCATCGCTGCCATGTTATATTTTGCGATACTTGCCGGTATGGAGAAGCTTTCCGGTCAAGTCTTTCTATTGATTTCGGGCACTATTGCCTTCGTTATATCAGATAGCATTCTTGCGGTTAATAAATTTCACACAGCGATTCCCTATTCAGGCTTTCTGATCATGAGTACTTATGTGTACGCGCAGGGCGCGATAGTTGCTGCTTTTTCAGCTTACGCAAATGTTATAGCAAAGGAGCACACCTTGAATGTGGAATAAGTATTTTCACCGGTAGTAGGCAGTTCCATTCAGAAAAAGTATTTATTTCGCAATACGGGATAACTCACTTTACCAGAACAAATTTCCCCGTTGCAAGCTTGCCATCATCCCATAATCGGATATAATAAGTGCCGCTCAATAATTCACCGGTATCTATACGTGAAATCAGTTCTCCATTCAAGGATAGACTTATTACCTTTCTTCCACTCTCATCAAATATTTCAGCCTGTGCATCAGTAATCATTGCCCAGTCTGGAAATTCCAGCATCACATAATTCTGGGCAGGACTGGGGTAGCAGACAATCTGTTCTATCTCGACCAATTCTCTATGTAACTTTTCTCTTCTATTTTCCGGCTTAAAAGTCTCATAAGCTCCCATATCAATTGTATCATTCATAATACGTGGATTTCCAGCAAGGTCGATACTTTCTCCATTCTCATCAATCGGGAACACGGACATATCCGTATCCGGATCTCCCGCGTTTATTAATGGAGACTCCTCCGATAGTGAATAATCATCCTGCCCTTTAAACAAGGGGTCAACATCGACAACACCTTCTCCTATAATTGCAGCATTTACAGGATAAATACTTTTTTCATCGATTCCTATGTTACTATAGGACACATTGAAGATATCTTTTTTCTCATCGGCATATAAGTTAACTCCACTTATTGAGCTGGCAACACTATTATGAAAAATACAGTTTTTAATATTTATCGAGCCAGACGCATCTTTCCTTCTACAAGTAATAACACCAAAACTATTTTTACTTTCGAAGACATAATCTACAAACGTACAGTTTTGAATAAAGAAGTCATTTGATAAATCGTTAATTAACAAACCCGGACCAGACATTGTCGCGTCTCTACTTCCGACAAAAAGAGTGTTCACTATTTCGCTCTCTGATAGTACAGCGGAAAAATATATTGCGGAATTTAATCCGTGATTGATTTTACAATTCCGAATCTTAGCAGTAATTGGGGCGCTTCTACGACCCCAAAAATAAATTCCTCCCCAATTTAACTGGGAACTCTCCAGAATTATCTCTGTCGAATCTAAAACATATAAGCCAAAAGAATATAAAAATCCTGCTGCCCCTTCGTATGCGCTACGATTATTAAGCATTTCACCATTTTTCATAATTAACCTTGTGTTATCTCTATATTCTATGCCTACTTTACCCCTCAAATAGAATCCACCGCCGCTCCCATATTCTCCCAATGCTCTATTCTCTACGAAAGAAAAACCATCAAAATTGAAATCAATTATATCCTGTGCATATATTCCACCACCATCTCCTTCCCGCACTACATTCCCTTTATAAACTGATCCACTTGATACCAAGCGAGGAGTTGTCCATAAGTATGCACCCCCTCCCCTATCCACAGCAGAATTATTTTCATATATTTCTCCTTCCGATATATAATAATCGATATTACTCAATGCAATGCCTCCACCTCTTCCTTCTGCTTTATTTCCATAATAGTATGTGTCGATAATCTTTACGGTGTCCAGAAAAAGCATATATATTCCACCTCCGGAATATGCAGTATTATCTATAAATTCACATCCTCGTATTTCCTTATCCCAGTAGTCTCCATACATTCCACCACCCATAGTCTCGGCTGTATTGTTGATAAACCGTACATCTTCCATATATAAGCTCCCTCTGTCACATAAGCCACCGCCCCGGCTACCGGCATAGTTATCCCTGATGATTACATCTTTCATGGATAAGGTTCCTTTATTCAATATTCCGCCGCCTTGATTCACTGGGAATTGCCCAACGGCCCGACCTTTCTGCACGGTTATCCCCTCTATATGTACAAATAATTCTTGTCCAAACGGAATATCCAAATGCAACACTCTGGATTGTGCATCTTCCATTTTTTCTGCTGCCTGAATAATTGTACGATGAGCTCCTGCTCCCAGCAGTATTAAATCCTTATCGATGTACACCGCTTCTGTATATACACCGGCAGATAAGGAAATCGTATCTCCCATAATTGCTGTATCTACTGCATGTTGAATACTTCTGCAAGGCTTATCCGGGTTCAGGCAAGCATTCTCATTGTCATTTCCATAGTTATCTACATAGCGATGCTGCCCGTAGCTTATCAGAACGCTCATTAACATGAAACTTATAATACTTATTCCTTTATAAATTGTGCTTTTATCCATTTTCGATATATTTAAAAGATGATTATCTTCTCATATCCATAAAAGTTCCCTGTAGAAGAGCGAAGTTGAAGAAAATAAGTTCCAGGTATATATGCGCTACAATCTATCCTGATTTCCTGTTTCCTCTTCAAAGATTCCCGTTTTACAAGTTTTCCATTTACATCATATAATTCCAGCGTTCCTTTAAATTCAGGTGGGTTCTTTATAATAAAATAATCGCTTGTCGGATTTGGGTAAATTTGAAAATCAAAAGTAGGCATAACAACAGAAGTCCTGTAATCTATGTCAATGATTTCCGGACACTCCTCACCATAGCAATATCCCAGCGAGTCAAGCCGCACTATCCATGCATTGACATTAAAATAACCACCTCCGACTGTGTCAATAATATTTCCACCTAGTAAAATATTCCCATTTTCAATTATATCCACAGCAATAAACTGAGATTGTCCTGCTTCTACCGCCCTATTACCTGTTTCACGAACAAGACGTCCCCACAGTTTTTCTCCATCCTTACTTACTTTTGCCAGCCAGCCCAAGGCCGGAGAAGCTCCATCATCCTCATCTTCCAGCTCCATACCACAGACGATAATATCCCCATTTCCAGTAAGTGCAAGTGAGCTTATAAATGAAAAATCCCCCGACGAAAATCCAACTTCCCATAAAACTTTACCCTGCCCATTCAAAGCATAAATTGCTCTTCGTGAATCATCAAGTCGTGGGAGATTATCATCTGCATATACAAATGTAAGATATATCCTATCTCCACTTTCATCATAAATCACATCCACACTATTGGGGTGAGGTGAGCCTCGCGGAGTATTCTCTTTAATCCTATATTTCCACTTTTTCTTGCCTTTGGAATCAACCCGCAAGCACCATAATTCCTCGGCATAAAAATTCCACGCCAGTGCTGTGATTAACACATCTCCATCAGGCAAGGCATATACTTTATAATGAATATCAGAACCTAGAAAAGCTTGTGAGCGTAAATCATAATTCCAGTAATATAGTTCCTCCCCATTTTCATCTATGATGGATAAAAAAGTGCTTGAATATCTACCATCGATAATGCTATCTAAATACTCCGTTCCGGCTATATAATAATTCCCGTTTGCTCCTTGTGCTATTCCCCTGGCCACTCCATTATATTCAGGCACATAAGTATATTGCTTTATTTGCTCTCCTTCTCGGTTCAAAAAAACGACAGAATACTCAAGCTTGGTTGTAAAGGAGTTCCCCACAACAACGACCCCATCTTCTGTGGCGGCCATCGAATGACGTCCATATAAGTTATCCCACGGGCCCCTATCTATTTTAAGAATTTTTTGCCAGCCTACATCCTTATTGTCCTGCAAAAATGTTACTGCCTGGTTTGCATGAAAACCACCACTATTTTCAACAGTGACATCTTGTAAATAATATGTTCCTTCTTCTTTTGCAACGGAGGATTGTAACAACTGATCTTGTGGGTCATCTGGTCTGGCATCCGGTTCAATATCATAAGAATGAGAGTAAAAGGGCTGTGCCATTGCCGGCACAAGCCCATATATCAAGAAAAGGAATGAAAAATATTTTGCTATAAAATAGCGACTGTTCATAATTATTGCTTTATGAATTTCTTAAAGAATACTTCATTATCATTATCTTTCAGAACTAAAATATAGGTACCCGAGCTAATATTTTGAATATTGATACTATTATCTAAGTCAAGACTAGCGCCGGTTATTATTTCCTTTCCATTCATATCAAATATCTTCCACTCAGAAAAAACAATTTCGTTATCCGAGTCTATTCTAAGTTTATCGAAAGCAGGATTGGGATAAATGGTGAATTCTTTTTCTATCTTCTCTATAACACTACGTGGCTCGGCCTGATTACAAGATATTTTCTCTATCTCAACAGATAATTCTTCTCCTCCCCAGGATAATAAGGATTGAGCATAGGCAGCACTTAATTCATCTGATTCTGCTACAAACGTTAGCAAGTCCTTTTCCTGGGTATTCCAGCTTATTGGCCAGCTTATATTGTTCATTCTATTTAGATATAAATTTTGGATTTGTTTAAAGTACAGGTCGTCCAAAGAATTTACAGGAATAGAATTTAACAATAATGCCGCAGAATCAAGGTCGCCCAATGCTATATGAACTCCATATAGCATACGAGATCCCTCAATATTATTCATATTCTTAAAAATATCCTTTACTTCAGAATATTGTTTTGATGTCCAATAATTCTCCAAACTATCACGCAAGGAGGCTTCATTGTCATTAAGGTTCGTTCCAGTAGAGTTTGACAAATAACCAATTTCTGAGTTTCCACCATTACATTCACTGAAATTGATCCTATTGTTTGAATCTTCTGTTATATAACGTTGACCACTAGTATCTGGATAATAACATTGATATCTATCATCGCCTACTGTAGGGATATAATATTCAAAAATCGCAGTCTCTCCTACTGTCTCAATTTCTAGTCTTCCATTATAATTTGTAAAACAATTTCCTGCGGGAAAACCCGGCTTGCCGATTTCATGATTTACAACTTTTTGATCTTGTTTTGTCGCTTGCAATCTTACGTCAGGTGTGCAAGTTCCTGCAATATTAAAATGGTTGTATAAGAACTCAAAACTCCTGTTATCTCCTCTTGCTAAAATTCCAATAGGTGTATAAAATGTAGAATTATTGTTTCGGTTATATGTAATTGTATTACATTTAAATTTATTACTCCTTGAACCTGTATTTTTCATCTGGAATGATCTCAACACATTATGAAAAGAGTTTCCTTTTATTTCAAAGTTACTAGGTCCTTCAATAAATATACCGGAGGAGCCAAGAGGTATAAATGAATTATCTCGTTTAAAGTCATTCCCTGTAATTTTTAAATCATGGATTCTACTCGTGGCCTTAATAATGATATCCGCAGTATTATTATCAAAAATATTTCTTCTCTCTTCTACCGCTTCTATTATCATTTCACCTTGAAATGGTGCAGTATTTTCCTGATTAATCGCTATTCGGTTTCTAGTAAAATCATTGTCTCCTGTTATTTTAACTCCATAATTAATCCCACTTATTGCATATCTAGTATGGTCGTAAAATTCACAATTTTCAATCGTTATGCCATAAGTTCCCCATACAGTTATTCCGGTCTCTGGTTTTATGCCGTCTTTTCCCTTAAAAGCACAAGCCACAAAACTTGATTTATTTTCATATTGCTGATTACTATAGTCTCCGTATAACATAAAAGCTATGGAGCGTTTATCGTTAATAAATTCTGTGTTCTTAGAATAAATTACTCCGCCCCAGTATTCTTCATATTCCGGCCAAGTTAATCGATTATCATGCGTATAAATCCCAATTTCTGCGAAAGATATTACCGCATTTGATTTTTTCATTACATTTCTCTTAGTTATCACTCTTCCCGCATATTCACCGCTCCCATCCATAATCGTATCTCGTGATGGTTGTAGAAGTTTGATATTCCCTTGTACATAGATGCCTTTCCATAATTTATCCGGGCAAGCTGCGGTTAAAGTTCCACCATGTAATAATAATGTACCTTCTCTTTCAACGTAGATTGCTGTTCCAGGAACAAACTCCAATTTAGCACTCACAGTCAAGATTGCACCGCCATGAACTACAATATCCTTTTTAATCCACAAGTCCACATCAAAAATTGTGTCTTCATAAATATCAATGATTCCTGATTCTTTATGATCGCAATCACAATACAGGTCATAATCTTCTTCTGTCATCTGAATATTTCTCAGAGTGTCATGATTTTCCAAAAGGTATCGCATTCTATCAGCTTGCCCTTGAGTAAAATGATTGCGGCAACTTTGCTTTGGGACCTGGCTCATAAAATTATGCAATACATTATCTCTTATACTATTATTGTAGACATAATAGTAATCTCCTATTGGGTCAGTTATATAGGTATAAAAATCCTTTTCGACACTTCCACATATAGAGGCATTCGTCTTATTCCACGTAGGGAGACCTTGAGGAAAGTCATCTAACTTATAAAGCTTCATCTCACAGTCATCTCCAAAATGGAACAGTTCCAGACAAATAAAAGATGCGTCTGTATCTGCAACATAGTCGCCAGCCACATCGCCATTACTTCCATCCACCCGCTCTGCTTTCGGCAAGGGATTATAATGGGTCGTATCACCTAAATACTCTTTCCCCCAATAATATTCGAGCAGTTCAAGCGAAGTAACTCCATTTTCTATGGTATAAAATACATTTTCATTTCTTCCCGAGCCATAAGCAGTATGATAAAGTCCCAGGCAATGGCCCATCTGATGTTGAATCATTGACTCCCAGGGGTATCCATTTATGTTTTCTAAATCAGCTTCTATAATAAAATAATTCTTCCCTATACCACCTGCGAGACCATCAGTTCCCTCTTTAAGAATACCGGTAGTTAATTTAAGAAATATATTTATCCCGTCTTCTTCTATGTAGCTCTCAACATCCTCCCAGAAATCATTATAAGAAACCCATCTAATAGTTATATCATAGAGTTCCGTATTTTTAATATCCCGGATATCACAATCGTAATGGAAATATATTCCATGCGGAGTGAAATTCTCATCCAAAGCGGCTTTTAGTTCCTTTATCCCGGAATCTGGGAATCTGGCAGAGCCATCGTCCTTAGAAATAACATGAAAATATACCTTAATATGAAAATCACCATCAACAGGCACAACATTTTCATTGGCAATCTTTTGAGGACCTACTATATGACAATCTCCGCTTAAAAAAGCATTTTGCCCATCCCCTCCATTCATATATACCAAAGCGAAGAAAACAACAAGCAAAAGTTTCATGCAATAAGCTCGAATTCTACTTGTGTGTGTGTGTGTGTGTGTGTGTGAAAAGTATAATTCAACATAGCTGATAATTTAAAAAGGTTAATCAATGCTCCTATAGTAGCACTTATTTATAATATTACCAAATTTATCATGCTATTTATCATTTTTTGTATGTTTTCACTTTTACATCTCGACCTCATAAAACTATAAATTACTCCTATACTTATACCATTCAATACATTATATACAGAGTGCTGCACAAAGCTCACAATCATATTACCGCCTCAAGCAGTGAAGTAGCACTTTACTTCTCATTTAACAATCACATATTAGCCATCACTTAAAACACGAATCATAAAAAGCTACGGTTGAATTACACCACCCCCACATTTGCGTAAGCTTACATCATAAAACTTAGCTATAATCTCCGTATATTAATTTCCCGAAATGATACTGGAAATTTTACACAAATAAACCTATCTTTGGACAGATATGAGAAAGGCTGAGCCTGCTGAATTCCTTGTATCGTAGTATCTGAAGAACAAACCACATAAAACTACTGCAATGTCTAAAAAAATGAAACCCGAAAGCCTCATGATGTCTTATGGATATGACCCGCACCTATCAGAAGGTGCTGTCAAAAGTCCAATCTTTCAGACTTCTACATTTGCTTTTAAAACTGCGGAAGAGGGAAAGGCCTTCTTTGAGGTAGCCTATGGTCACAGAAGCCTTCAGGAAGGTGAAAGACTAGGCCTCATTTATAGCCGCATCAACAACCCCAATCTTGAAATCCTAGAAGACAGACTAACACTCTGGGATGAAGCAGAAAGTTGCGCAGTATTTGAAAGTGGAATGTCGGCGATTACTACCGTTTTACTTGAATTCCTCAGGCCCGGCGATCTATTGCTTACCAGTGGTCCTGTTTATGGAGGAGCAGATCACTTCATGAAGAAGGTTTTGCCGCAGTTTGGGATTGAAGTAGCAGAGTTTATGGTGGGTCAGACCAAGGAAGAAATTATCAATATTGTCGAAGCAACCGGGAAGGCGGATAAACTTGCCTTAATTTATATTGAAACACCTGCCAATCCGACCAATGATCTCATCGATATACGCATGAGCAAAGAGATTGCAGATTACTTTTCTACGGATAGCAAGCAGGTTTATGTCGCGTGTGACAATACGTATATGGGGCCGACCTGGCAGCATCCACTAGCGCACGGAGCGGACCTGGTCCTGTATTCTGCAACCAAATATATCGGAGGTCACAGTGATCTGATTGCCGGAGCTTGTCTTGGCTCCCAGGCACTGATGGGACGCGTAAAAGCTCTGCGCACTTTCTTAGGAAATATGGCTGGCCCACATACTTGCTGGCTGATGCTGCGCAGTCTGGAAACTCTGAAAATAAGAATGGAAAAGCAGGCGCAGAATGCCGCAAAGGTTGCCGAATTTCTCAACTCACATCCCAAGGTAGAAAAAGTCTATTATCTCGGGAATCTAAAGGAAAGTGATGGTGAGCAATACCGGATAAAGCAGAGGCAGTGTTCCAGTGATGGAGCTATGATTTCCTTTGACATCAAAGGTGGCGAAATAGAAGCATTCCGCTTCCTCAATGCGCTTAAGCTTATACATCTTGCAGTAAGTCTCGGCAGCACGGAAAGTCTAGCTCAACATCCGGCGACAATGACGCACGTGGACGTAGATTCTGCATTGCGTAAAAAACTGGCAATTACGGAGAAGATGGTGCGAATATCCATCGGTGTGGAGCATCATGACGATCTTATTTACGATATTGAGCAGGCGCTGGAAAAGAGTTCCTGAAATGTAAAAATTGGGAATCAGTCAATTCCTCTGAAACCTTTTCACCCCCGTTTTATTATACTTTAAACCGGCAATGATTTTTATGCTTCCGCAAATGTCATCCCGGGATAGACTTATACATTTTATAAAATTGAATTTATGCTTGCGCAAATGAAAGAACAGTGGGATTCCAGATACAGCCGGGAAGATTATATATATGGCACAGATGCCAATGAATTTCTGAAAGAACAACTCGCACATTTGCCGAAAGGCAGAACCCTATTACCCGCCGACGGAGAAGGAAGAAACGGAGTATATGCGGCTAACCTTGGCTGGGAAGTTTCCTGCTTTGACATCAGTGAAGAAGGAAAGAAAAAAGCTCTGAAACTCGCCGACAAAGCAAGGGTAGAAATAGATTATAAAGTCGGTTTATTACCTGAACTTCCGTACTCAGAAGGGGAATTTGATGCAGTCGTGTTGATTTATGCGCACTTCCCTCCCAATATACGTGCAGAATATCACAGAATCATCAGTTCATTGCTACGCAGTGGAGGAACGATAATCTTTGAAGCTTTTGGGAAGAAGCATCTTGCCTATAGAGAGGAGAATCCTGCTGTGGGTGGACCTCCGGTAGCAGAGCTTCTCTATTCTATCGAAGAAATCAAGCGGGATTTCCCTGGTTATGACTTCACAGGATTGGGTGAATATGAAGTCACACTCAATGAAGGACTAGGCCATGTCGGTACGGGTTCTGTCATTAGATTTACTGCTACAAAAAAATAAAACTTTATGTCTAAAGCTGTCAATGTACACACAATCGATATCCGTTTCCTTGAACGATCAGAAGTTATAGCCAATTATCTCATCGAGTCTGATGATGGCTTAATCCTTGTTGAAACGGGACCTGAAACGGCGTTTGAGAATTTAAAAGCCGGAATAAAAGCACTGGGTTTTGACTGGAAAGATGTAAAGTACGTTTTATTGACACATATTCACTTTGACCATGCCGGCGCAGCCTGGAAATTTGCAGAAATCGGCGCCAAAATCTATGTACATCCCATCGGTCTGCCGCATCTGAATAATCCGGAACGACTATGGAACTCCGCCAAGATGATTTACCAGGATGAGATGGAGAGACTCTGGGGAGAAATGAAACCGATAGATGAGAATCTACTCGTTGCAGCTGATGATGGCGATGTACTGAATATCGGAGGAATAGAGATTAATGTATTTTATACACCGGGGCACGCTATACACCATAATGTATATCAGATAGGAGATATTGTTTTCACAGGAGATGTTGCCGGAATTAAAATTAACCGCGGACCTGTTGCACCGCCCTGCCCTCCTCCTGATATTAATATTGAAGCCTGGTACAAGTCAATTGATGTACTTAAGGGTTTAAATCCGCGGATTCTTTACCTGGCACATTTTGGAGCGGTAGAAGATCCGCTTCCACATCTGGACAGATTGAAAGAGATGTTAAAGGACTGGAGTATGTGGATGAAGCCGCATTATGATGCCGGCACTCCAGCTGAAGAAATTATCCCTGAATTTGTAGCATACACGAGTCAGCAATTACGCGATGCGGGTGTCGATGAGGATAATATTGACCGATACGATAAGGGGAATCCCGCGTTTATGTCGGTAACCGGCTTGTTGCGGTATTGGAAATTGAAGGAGCAAGGGAGGATTTAATTTGGGGTGTGTTTTTGTATTTTCCTGTAGAACGAATTCATGAATTCGTTCTACGAAAACAGAAAACAGCAATATTCTGTTACACATATACATCAGTTACATCATAATTCTTTCATTACTACACGCTAAATACAATTATTTTATCGTTTTGCGAATAGAGTATTAAAACAACAGAATATGACTAAAAAACTGAACGTCCTACTCACGGGCGCATCCGGTGGAGTAGGAATTGAAGCTGTAAAGCAGCTCGTCAACCTAAAGGATAAATACAACACAATTGTCTTCGACTTAAAGACGAAGAACTCTCAGAGGATTCTTAAGCCTTATGAAAAGGATCTGAAGATTATATATGGCGACATTACCAATACAGAAGATTTATGCACAGCAACTGAGAACGTTGACATCGTGATACACCTGGCAGCATTAATTCCACCCGTTGCTGACGAAAGACCTACACTGGCAGAGAAAATCAATGTTGGCGGTACTGAGAATGTACTGAATTGCCTGAAAAAGAATTCCCCTCATGCATTTTTTATGTATAGTTCCTCTGTATCAGTTTACGGAGATAGAATTGCAAATCCTGATATCCGCATCGGAGACCCTATTAAGCCATCAGTTGGAGATGAGTATGCTGTTACAAAAATAAAAGCGGAGAAACTCATCCGGGAATCAGGCTTGAACTGGACTATTTTCCGCCTATCGGCAATTATGGGCAAACATGAAATCTCCAAGCTTATGTTCCACATGCCACTCGAGACTCCGATGGAAATCACAACGACGGAAGATACCGCACGAGCATTTATCAATGCCATTCCTGTGCGCGATCAACTGCAACACAAGACTTTCAACTTAGGTGGAGGGCCTGAAAGCCGTATCATGTACAGGGATTTTCTACAGCGTGCATTTACCATAAACGGGCTGGGAGAAATGAATTTTCCAGAGGGAGCCTTCGCAACGCATAATTTCCACTGTGGTTACTATGCAGATGGCGACGACTTAGCCGATATAGTTGATTTCAGAAGAGATAGCATCGACGATTTCTTTAACAAGATGAAGGACGACACCAGCTCTTTGCAAGTATTCTTTGCCTCTATCTTTAAAAAGCCTGTAAAAAAGTATCTTTTGAAACAGTCAGAACCATATCAAGCTATACGGCAGAATGAAGAAGAACTGGTGGAGAGGTTCTTTGGAAAAAAGGAATTGGCAGAAGTTGAATAAGGTTATTTAATTTTTGCCACAAAAAGAGGCTCACACGCCTCTCTGAAAAGTCAAATACTTATGTAAACAAGCCGTTGTGATTTCCTTGAATGAGTTCAGTTAATTTCTCTTGAAATGAAGCTGTCAGAAAACTCTTTTCAATAATATTTTCCCAGGAGTTTGACTTGCTTTTAATCCGGTCAAACAGGTTAGTTATCGCTTTGTCAGAAAGTCCTGCTGTTTTCATCGCTTGGACAAAATCAGTTTGCTTTAATCTATTTCTTTTGCCATTCAGAGAAAGTGCCAGTTCTTCAGTATCATTAGGTAGATATAGCATACTCGCAAGAGCATCATACGCAGGAGCAAGATGGTATCCATTTGTTCCTTTTATCAAAGAAAAATTCTTTAAGTGCATATCATTATTTCCCATGAGATAGCAAGCCAATACCAGTTCATAAAACCGTACTACTTCTATTAATGGGTTCTGCGCGTATTTTCTTATTGTCTTAGCAATTTGTTCATGGGAGCCTCGGTACTTATGCTCTGTAAGCCTTTCAGTTAATTGGCAAAAATCCTCCATAGGAATCTTTTTCCCTTTATCTCTATCAATGCGTTTAGTTAGATAAGCTAACTCCCCACTTTTTAGGCGAATTAAAGAAAATGGAACAGTTTTAATGCCTGTTTCTTTTATTAAGGTCATACAAATTGCTTCCATTTGTGGCAACTCAGAAAATTCTTTGTGAGGTGGTTTAAGTATGTAGTTTCCCTGTAAAGCTCCCACGATAGTTATTCGATTCTCTTTTCCACCCTTATTAATTTGTAAGGAAAGTTTTGGTTGTACTCCGGGTACTGTCACTCTAGCAAGAACTCTTTCTTTGGCAAGCTTTTCTATTTCAGTCAGAGAAAAAGGTAATAGAAACTCTTTATCTTGCGGCCAAAATCCTTTTCTACATTCAGAATGAATTACATCACCTGATATTATAGGCTTCATACATCTTAAGCATTTATTCATAGGGCAAAACACTTACATTTCCTATACAATCACTTCCTGTGGCAAGCAACAAAGACATTCTATCCCTTAAATCTATTTTCCAATTTTCCACTACTATATTCAACAACCAACCTTCAGGAATTAAACCATCAAAAAACGGAAAAAGCGTTTCACTATGATATGTCTCAGCATGCAGGGGTAAGGTCAAGCTGACAGCTATTGCATCGGAACAATTCAGATATTCACTATCATATTTAAAATGGAAGCCTTCATCATCTTCCCATAATACACCAGCAGTGTAGTCATTTACCTTTACTACTCCTTTCCTCATCGTTTAAGAGGTTTAACACCTAAATAATAACCAAAGTATGCTAATACCTCATTTACCTTTTCCGTCATTAGATTGGGTTTCCCTTGCTCCCAATCCCTTATAAACCTGAGGCCCACTCCGGTAATATCCGCAAGTTCAATTTGTGTCAAACCGACATCTTTTCTCTTAGCCCTAAGGAATTCTGCCAATTCATTATTTCTATCCCAGCTATTCATATCTCAAATTATACCTGTACTAATGCAAATATAAGAAAAACCACAATAATTATACCCAATTAGATATAATTGCTAATTTTTATAATTCTTCATACCCTTACGGGTACTATTTAAAAATTTCACCTATTATATTTCTAGGTTAAATTTTCAAGAAGATCCCTAGTACAGAATGTAAAAAGTATCTTTTACAGAAGTGTCATTTCAAGCTCTACAGCAGAATGAAGAAGAACTGGTGGAGAGATTCTTTGGAAAAAAGGAATTGGCAGAAGTTGAATAAGGCTATTTAATTTCACAAATGCTAGTAAAATTATCGGGCAAGTTCTCGAACGATAAATTATCACATTCTTTTTTTGCTTCTCCCTTCGATCCTTTTAAAACATATGTAGTGGTGCTCACGTGCTCGCCATCAGAGTAGTTACTGCATACACAAGAATATTCTTTTTCGCATGCGCTAAATAAGAACAGGAATGTAAAGATTGAGATTATAAATAGTAATTTCTTCTCCATTGTAAAACGCGGCTAATTTAATATTGAAAATAATTATGGTTTTCAGTCAATTTGAATAGCAAGGCTATCTCAAAGATGCGTGCAATTTAGTCATTTTAAAGAAACTTTAAAAATAATTAAGAATTAAAACACTTCGCTGTTTTAGAAAAGCACTCACTATTTTTATCCCAGTTATTCATATACCAAGATATACCCATTCTAATGAAAATAGAGTTAAATTATCTACGATTACACCCTCTTTGGTATAATTATCCATTTTTAATCAAATCTATACCTCTTAAGGCATAATGAAAAGTTTAATTCTCCTCATAGACTTTCAGACGTGGTTCCAGTACGATATTTCCATTATCCACTTGATTAAACACATCATCCAAAAGTAGTTTAAAGCCAGAAACAACATCGGATTTCAACAGATCTCCGGTACGGGTAAAAGGTCCATCTTCAATATATTTCCCGTCCTCAAGTCTGTAAATACTTACTGCGCCATCTTTCGGATAAACAACCCAATATTCCTTGACTCCCTGCTCCTCATATAAATCATATTTAAAGCCCATATCTTTTCTCGCCGTTGATGGAGAAATTATTTCTATAACTAAATCAGGAGCACCGTGACAACCATTCTCTTTCATTTTGCCGAGATCACATACTACAAATAAATCCGGCTGTACAACCGTATCTTTTAGCTTTTCTCCTGTATCAGAGATATTTTCCAGAAAGACATCAGAAGGGGCGACAAAGTAATTGCATTTATGACCTTTAAAATATTCCCAGAAGTGTCCTGCAAGATTCCGAGAGACTTCTTGATGAGTAATGCTAGGTGCAGGAGACATTTTAAATATCTTGCCATTGATGAGCTCAATTCTCTCATCAATCTTCCAGTTGAGATAATCGCTCACTGAATATCTCTTGTTCATATCAAGCTGTGACATTGAAGTAATCATGAGTTGTTCCTTTTGTGATTAAACGCTATAAAAGTGTTCAAAGTTCCTTTCTAAATGTCATCGTCAATATCCTGGGGATGGTATCCGTATTTCCATCATCAAAATATTCTCTGAGTTCCTTTAAAGACAAACCTGACTGCTGCGCTGCGTCTAAATATTCGGAAAAATGATGTGTAAATGCAGTGACATATTGTTTCCCGTCTTCAGTTTCATAGTGTGCCTTAGTTCCGGAATACTTCTTAAACGGATGCAACTCCCCTATATATAAAAGTCCATCCTCCGATAAATATTGAGATATCAGTCTAAAGATTCTATGAATATCCTCAATATGCTCCAGTACCAGGCTGCACACAATTAAATCGTACTTTACATTTGCGAAAGCCCAATCCTGATTAATATCTCCTTTAACAAATTCGACATTTTCATTGATAACCTTCTTTTGGGCAATAGCGAGCATTTCCTCGGACAAATCAACGGCTGTCATTTTACGTCCTCGGGTAATCAGCCATTCGGTATTCTTACCAGTACCGCAACCAAGCTCCAAGCAATGGTCAAAGTTTACACCTGCTAGCGTTTCTCTCAGGGAAACTGCCTCTAGATCTCTGGTTTTATTCAGATTACTATCATACTGTTTGGACCAGTATTTATATCCTTTTTCTACATCCATTGTGGAACGTTAATAATTCTTGTATTGAGAATACAATCCTCATTCGATTGTCACCAGCAATCTCTCGCATACTTCATTACTGAAAGTCTCGGATGGGTGATGCATGTATGAAACTGTCATTGAATTATCAAAAGGTTCTACTTGCTTGATTTTCATAATTACATCAAGGCCAAGCTCTCTGCTATTTAGAAACTTCAGAAAATCAGTAGTCGATCGGATAACTGCTACAAGTTTTACTATATCACCTTCCTTACAGTCACTGAGCTTAATATACTCTTTCAGAATCATTTTGCCGTCCTTATCGGGAATCGGTGAGCCGTGCGGATCCATTTTGGGGAAGCCCAGAATTTCATCCATCCTC
This sequence comes from uncultured Saprospiraceae bacterium, assembly GCA_964423575.1. Taxonomy (GTDB): domain Bacteria; phylum Bacteroidota; class Bacteroidia; order Chitinophagales; family Saprospiraceae; genus CAYRFF01. Next base: position 39,463 of record CAYRFF010000022.1, read on the forward strand.
TGAAAGAAACGCGGCGATCGGATATGCTCAATCTGCTCAGCGATATCGTGTACTTCTTCCCAGCCAAAACCCATCTCCTCCACCAGATACATTTCCGTGAGCCTGTGCTTGCGTATAACAAGAGCTGCTTCTTTTTCTCCTTCTTCGGTAAGTTTAACAGGCTTGTAGCTTTCATAAAGAAGCAAGCCTTTTGCCGCAAGGTTCTTCATCATATTGGTCACTGTCGGCATCTTTAAATCGAGATGTGTGGAGATATCCTTAACGTTTACTTCCCCGTTTTCATCTGCCAAAGTAAAGATAGCCTTGAGATAGTTTTCTTCTGTCTGCGATCGCATAGTGCAAAGGTACGGAATTCTATTAATCTGCTGAGAATTAACCTGTTTACATCAACGGATATGAGCAAGTTTATCAATATTATCATCTTTTATTTCAAGTCTTTCACTCCCTTCAGTACCGTTTATAATAAAAAGCAAATGAGCTCCGAAGTCCAGGCCATAATCGGTTTTAAGCAATAATGAATCTATAAACAACCTGCTTCGATCGATGCCTTGTATGATACTATCCAGTTCCCATTCATAACGAGATAAAATAAAATCCATTGGGGCTTCAATCCTCTCCAACTCGCGAAAATATTCTTCTAGCACTCCTTCATTACAAGCTACACAGCGATGATTCTGAATAATGACGACCGCACCTTGGCTATTTAACTCTTGCCTAAGCACATTTTCATAGTAACTTCTTAAATCATCAAGCTCCGTTATGGCCCTTTTCCCATTATTACAGCCAATTATTACAAAAACAATAATTAAGAGAAATAAATCAACTCTCATTCTTGAAACTTAAAACATTTAAAAGTACTCTTTTTGTATTTCCTTTCTTTCACATAGTAATTAAAACACAGTCCTTCCTTCCCGACAAATGATATATAATTATTGTAATCCGAATCAAGAGCTATTTCATTTACCACTTCATTTTTCTTATTTATCACCATGAGCATGGTCTTTTTATCTTTAAAAGTATTGTACTTTCCGTCCTCTCTTTTAAGTGGGATATCAGTGAGAAAAACCCTATATGTGAGATCTCTATATTTATCATATAGGATTTGCGCATAAAAAGGAGATTCCACCAAGTGCTGCATTTTCTTCTCCGTATAATTTACCGTAGACGTATCTAATGGTATAGCCTCGGTTCTCTGATAACTACTTTTAGCGCAGACTTCTTCCACTAATGCCCTATCTCTGTCAACAATAAAATACCGTGGTTCACCGGGAAAAGAAATGTATGATTTCTCTTGATTATCAAAATGCACAAGATTCGTAAATCCCATATACCCGTCAATATACAATTGAGGATAACTGATATCATATAGTTGTATGTTGCCGGTTTCCATATTTACTCCACCTAGTACTTTTTGTTGATAATAAGACTTATCCGTTTGCCTGCATTTTAAGCAATACACCTCTCCTATCAGCTCATTCTTCTCTTCATCATAATAAATATTGGCATGATCTCTATTAGCAAAGCGGATTGAATCATTCTGTGTGCTACTGAGATAATTAAGCGGCACTATCTTCTTTAACTTTTTATTCTCTACATGAAAAATAGCCTCATTCAATAATGCGTATAATTCATTACTTCCATGAAAGGTAAATGTCGTAAGCTTTCCGTATTCATCTTCCTGATTTGGGATAAAATTTATGTCAATTGAATCAACATATTTCTCTTTAGCCAGATTAACAATATATATTTTATTCTCGGCATAGTATGCAAAGAACTCAGCCCCATCCTCTGTAAAATAGTCGTAAATATGGAAAGAGTGCTTGTAATCAAATGAGATCTCACTGACAGTATAGGATAAAGATTCCCGTGCATATTCAGTGCAATCTCTCATCTGACCACAAGATGCCATAAACATCATTACATACAGATATGTCCAATACTTCATCATATTTAGCATAATATGTTTACTCATAAAAATACCTTATCCCATACTCATCTTCTATTAATTTTATCGTATAATCTATTTCTTCTTTGGAAAAACCCCCTGAACTAGCTATAGTTTCAATAGCGGTACAAGAGCGCTTTTTCTTACATTTGCCCCCAACACCATCCTCACATGCAGAGCCTATTTGACTATCTTCCTTTGGCTCTTTATATATCATACAAACTTTTTCAACATATCTAACTCTTGGGCAATCCACATCTCGATACTCAACCTCGGATTCTGCAAACTTCACGTTCTCTAACTTAATAGACATTAGACTATCTCCAGCTTTTTCTTCATAATTAGAAAATTTATCTTTATGGCATCCACCTAATATCACACTAGCCATAACAATAACTAAAAACAAAACCTGCTTTTTCATAAAATCAAATTTAAACAGTAAATAAAATACTTGCGTAAATATAGGAAAACAAAATGTTATTTGCAACTTACATATCAAATTAACAACATCTATCTTGAATCATTTCCATTTCAAGAAAACAACTGATTTCAGCCCCAAAACCCTGCCCCCTCATCTATTCATCTTAAAATTCTCTGCCTGCTCAAATATCTCTTCATAAACTTCATCGCGTTCAACCGGGGGATAATCATACTCATCCAACAACAATATCAATCCTACTTTTAAGGCCGACTTTATATCTTTTCGCTTATTCCAATCGGGAAACCTGGTCTGATTATCCACTAGCTCTTTTACTGCTCCCGCAAGTTCAATCATCTTGTCGTCGGGATAAGTAAAATCATATTTAGCACATAAATCTTTTAGGATATCGTAAAAGGCTTTCACCTCAAAGCCTATTCCCAGTTCATCACCGGACTTGTATTCCTCATAAACTTCCCAGATTAAATCTGTAAGTTGATCTGCCATATCCTCGTAAACCTCACTTATCAGGACATCATTTTCACTTCGATCATTATATATGCTGACAAGATTTTCCATTTTCTTAGTAAAATCAACTCCTCTGACCTTATTAACCTTTCTCAATTGCCCAATAGCACGTGCAAGAAGCTTTTGCAAAAGCTTAATTTTCGTATTTGGTAATTTTATTTTATTGAGTTTAGCGAGGTAATCCTCTGAAAACAAATCGTGTTCATTATCTTCCTGCTCGCCAAGTTTCAAAATTTCTTCAACCCCATCACTTTGAAGCGCGTCCTTTATCATTTCCCGAACCTTGGCATTCATCTGCTCGGTATCCGGCGCATCACCCTTTGTCAGTTTAAAAACAATCGTCCGTACTGCCAAATAAAAATGGATATGGTCTCGCTCATCCTGTTTTAAATCCTCGCTGCCGGAACAGATATCATAAGCTGCTTTGAGACGTTTCACCAAATCCATAAATCTTTTCTCGTATTTTTGACTTTGCTGAACATATTCCGCTGCCAGATTCAAGGTGTCCAGTTGTTCTATCGCAGAGCCGATAAAATATCGACTTGAGTCAAATTTATGGAACATATTAGCCAGCAAGTCCAGGTGATTTCTCATAACAACCAGTGACTTTTCAATATCTTCAAAGTTGTTACTGACATCGGTCGTGTATTTGGCCATTGCTAGATTCATCTGCTTCTTAATGCCGATATAATCAACAACTAATCCTTTTTCCTTGCCTTTAAACTTCCTATTTACACGAGAAATAGTCTGTATCAGATTGTGCTCTCTTATGGGTTTATCTATATAAATAGTATCCAGGAAAGGAACATCAAAACCCGTCAGCCACATATCGACAACAATGGCTACTTTAAAATTGGAGTTTATATCTTTAAACTGTCTTTCCAATTCTTTCCTATCATCTTTTGTACCCAGTAAATCGTACATCTCCTTAGGATCATCCTTATGGCGGGTCATCACCATTCGCACCTGGGCCGGCAGAAGCTCCTGCTTCGCCGAGTCACTTAGTCGGTGACCCGTAAACATATACGCTATATGATTCTCCGGCAATCTTGCCTTTTTAGGATTATTCAAGGTATATCGTACTGTATTATTAAAATGTTCTTCATTCCTAATAAACCTATCCCAATATTCAGACATCCAGAATTGCTTTGCATCATCCTTAATGCCCAGATTATATTTCTCGTTGTTCTTCATTGCCCAGCGCCCGGTAAAGGATTTCCAAGATTGAATTATTCTAACTAAATCACCGGTAGCTCTTATTAAGACATGGACGTGATTGGGCATAATTGACCAGGCCAATAAATCATACTTCTTTCCATCGTGGTAAAATAAAGCGTCCAGTATTACTTCAGCCATCCTTTCTTTAGCTAAAGAACACGCTCCCAAGCCTTGGTCTAGCCAATATTGCAGTTTTTTACGCCGTTCCACTTCCTGGTCGTCCTTTGATAAATATTTAATCTCTTGCTCTATTTCTTGAAGCTTGGACTGAGGAAGACTGTCCGCCAAACGGAAGGTAATAAATTGAACCAGGTTTTCTCTGTTGCGATGTGGGAGCTTACCGCGATGCCATTCTTCGGGCTGACCAAAGTGTCTTGTGAAGTACTGGGAGTAATCCGAGGAGTAGTCGGAGGGATTTTCTGTGCTTTCTAGGCTACTCGAATAGCTGGAGCTGTCGGGGTTGTTTATATTACTCGAATAGCTGGAGCTATTCGGGCCCAGGCGCGAACCCAGGTAGAACCGTACTTTTTTGTAGAAGTCGTAAGCTATTTCACGGGAGCTGGAAACGAACATCGCTTTTCCTGCAACAGTCGAACCTTCTTTAAGCCTGGTTTCATAATGTTGAATAAAGTCTCGGGCTAGTGCGTCAAGCCGGTCAGGATCACCCAGTATTGAATACATACTGGCGGTCTGCCGCTTACTTTTATCGATTTGATACTCATTGGCACCATCTTGTTCTGCAGCTATATAGTAGTCCTCAATTTTCTGCAATTCACTATTTTGTAGAATTATTTTAGCAGCTCGTCCTTCATAAACAATCCGCACAGTTATTTCATCTGCTACTGATTCAGTCATCGTATATTCATCGACTATCCCCCCAAAGACATCCAGAGTCTTATCAATTGGTGTACCTGTAAACCCGACATAAGTGGCATTAGGCAGAGAATCGTGTAAATATCTGGCAAAACCATAAGACTTACGGACTCCATCTTCAGTGACAACAACTTTTTGGTCAAGATTTGTCTGGCTTCTGTGCGCTTCATCTGAAATACAGATTACGTTGGTCCTTTCTGTCAATAATTCAATATCCTCCGTGAATTTATGAATAGTTGTCAAAAACACGCCACCACTTTTACGGCCTTGCAGTAGAGTTCTGAGTTCGGCTCTGCTTTCTACACTTTTCACCAGATTATCACCTATAAACTCTTTAGCATTGGCAAATTGCTCCGACAGTTGATCATCCAGGTCCGTTCTATCCGTAATAAGCACTATCGTGGGATTCTCAAAATATGTACTTTTCATTAACAAGCGCGTCAAGAAAAGCATGATATAGCTCTTTCCACTTCCCGTAGCTCCGAAATAAGTTCCACCTTTACCATCGCCCTGCGGTTTCTGCGCCTTTTTAATATTATTAAACAAGGCTCGTGCACCATAATACTGCGGATAACGACAGACGATTTTCTCATCCTTCTTGGATGTATCAGGAAAAAATATAAAGTTCTGGATCACATCGACCAATCGTGATTTATTTAAAATCCCCCGTATCAAAGTGTCCAAACTACTTACCTGGGTTCCTCGCTCCTGGGCTCCTCGAAGCTCCAGCTTCGAGGTGTCTAAAGATCCCCCCAAGAAAGCATCTTGCTCCAGCTTCGAGGAATGCCCTCTTTCCCGCTCCAGCTTCGAGGAATTACCCTCTCTATCTTCCCGCTCCAGCTTCGAGGAATCACCCTCTTTATCTCCTTCTCGCTCTCCAAAGAGCTGGAGCTCCTTGGGACCCAGGCCGATCCGTCTCCAAGCATAAAAGAACTCGTAAGGAGCGAAGAAGGAGCCGACTATATTATTTATTCCGTCACTGATGATGCAGAATGCATTATACTTAAACAGCTCGGGAATGTCGCGCTTATAGCGAACAGTCAGCTGTCTATATGCCGTATAAATAGTCGCTTCCTCTCGTATCGCACTCTTAAACTCAAAGACAACCACCGGAAGTCCATTAATATATAAAATGCCGTCCGGAATGCGCCTTTCTGTACCGACGATTTCCAGCTGATTGACAAACCTGTATGTATTCTCTTCCTGATTTTCATAGTCAATCAGATAAATCCAGATATCCTTCTGTGCCGGATCTTCTCTTTTAAAGGAAAAGCCATCTTGTAACCACCGTATAATTTTCTTATTGCTCTCATATAAGTCGGAAGACGGGAGTGTTTTTAATCTGAGAATAATACTTTTTGCTTCAGAAGAAGTTAATTCCTCTTTCTCATATTTCCGGAGTAAATAGTTGTAAAGATCTTCTTCTATCAAGACTTCATCCTCCGATCTTTCAATACTTTCACCGATAGAATGAGGATATCCCTGCTCTTCCAGTAGCCGGATAAAAACCTCTTCTAATTTACGCTCGGTGAATTTCATGTTATTTAATTATTTTAGAATGGTAAATCATCTTTATCTACTACTTCTTGAGCATAATCATTTTCAGGTTCAGCCCGACTATCATTTATCAGCTTATCAGCTGTTATAAATTTAGCTCTTTCGTATAGTTCATCATAAGTGAGAATCTCTATGTTTCTATTGTTCCTTCTAAACAGTTCAAATGTTTTCTTTTTAATATCTCGTTCTTTTGTTGATATACCGTCAACTTCACTCCAACTCCCTACAATTAATATTACATTGGAATCATAAGCTTTCTGTTGCATAGGCTCTCCTTTTATATATTGTAGTTCACTTAATTTAATTTCCCCCGTCGCTTTTTGCTCCAAAATTTGGGAAACACTATCAATAAAGTCTGTTGATAATCTCCAAGAGCCTGATCTATTTTTACTGCTTGAGAATAAAGGAGTCGAAGGTTTTTTCAATTCTATAAATGAAGTAAAATTATTATCTCCAATTAAGAAATCGCCATACCTTGTTTCTGAGCCGTCTAAATCAGAGTCCGATAAACTAACCTCAGGTTGAAGAATTTCTTGATACCTATAATCCAATCCATAGCCAAAAATCCATTCATTTTTCTTAAAAAAATATTGCCATACTTTTTCCTCACTTAATTCTGATAAATCATTTTCTCTTGCATAAGCCTTCCAAGCATCTGAATCGTCCAGCATCTTTTTAAAGATTTCTAATCCACGTTTTCTAAATGCTGTATTGACAATATCTTTAGATGATATCATTCCTTCATTAATAAGGGTTACTATCAAATCCTCTCCACCCTTTTTTGATAAAAGTTGCTTTATTAGTTCGATATTATCTGCATCTAATTCAGCACCTTCTACAATCTGGATTTTTCTTTCCGTAATACTATCCAAATTAATCCCATCAATAAATCTTAAAAACTCTTTAAGTCGAGCAAAATCAAAGTTACTCAAATGTAACCTCTGTGTTTCTTTATTATTTACAAGTTTTATAATTTTTAGCCCATTGATATCCTTCTTATCATCAATATAAGAAACTTCTAACTTAGTCCTAGGTGCATATTGCAAATGGACATTTTCATCATCTTCGTACACAACGTAAAAGAATTTTCCACTTATAAATTCATTGGAATAAAGTTTTTCGACCTCGCAATTTTCAATCAATTCTCTCTCAGTTGGGTTATGTTCTTTATATTTCCGACTCATATTGTTTACATTTTCGTTTCTCTTGTAATTCACGCCAACAACAAAGATTGCAATTGATGAAGTTTTTGGATTTGATTATTTAATTCTAAAGCCATTTCATTTTTACTATATAATTTACTTCATATAATACAGTATTCTCCTTATAGGATATTTCCCACTTCATCTCTCATCGTATAAGTAAATCGCTGTATGAGTGCAAATAAAGCAATCAAATACCATACAGTTAATCCTAAAGAAATTGAACTTATAATCAACTCAATTACTGGGTAGTAGTCTATTTTCAACAACCAATTTAAAATAAGCAACATAAATACTATTATTCCTATAAGAATGATTAATTGAGATATTTTAGAGATTTGATAGAGAGATTCTTTATATCTATAGAAGTTTTGAATATCCTTATTTTCATTAGCTTTTTCCGTCCTTATTTTCTCTCCAATTCTTAATAGTAAAGAAAAAAACAATCCAGTAAACAAGGCAATACTTGATCCTAAGAAATTTTGAAGTTCACTAATATGTATCTGTTTGCAAATTACGATTAGCATAACAATTAAAGGAAGTACTACCCATAAACTATAAAATATTATTTTTAAAGCTCTCCCGTCAATCTTTTGACCATCACTATCAGTTCTAATGGCATTGACACCATCAATATAGATTTTCCATATAGTCCTTAATTCAATCATCTTAATTTTGCCTCCGCTTTTAGTTGTTCAATCTCTCTATCAACGAAACGCCCAAGATCTTCGAATTTAGGTGAATTATCATCCTCAACTAAATTTGCTGGGATTAATATATTAGGAACAATTTTGTATTCATCTTCGTCTTCGCCTAGATATATGGTTCTTTCTTGAGTAGTATCTTCATTAATTTTATATTCAAACTTAGCTTTAACAAGATAATCTCTATCTGAAATACTAAAACCGTATCTGGCGATATCTTCTCTAGCCCTATCAATTATTTCTTTTTTTGATAATTCTTTAATAGGGTTTACTCTCTTTAATCGTATTTCAGCCCTCGATGAGTTTAATCCGCCAGTATCAAACCTTCCATCATGTCCAATAATCGTAATATCCTTTATAGAAGAGTTTTCCAAAAATTCTTTCATTCTTTTCTTTGTAGTCGTTGCTCTCAATTTAGCAGATGTTTTTTTTAAGTCTAATGGCATTATGATTTCTTCTATTATCGAGTCAAAAATTGGTTTGATACTAATTCCTCCGTACTTCTGTATAAAAATGAATCCTGTATTACTTCCAGCCGGCAGCCAAAATCTAGCATAAAACTTTAAACCAACTATATCATTCTCATCTATTTCTTCCTTTTCACCTTTTTCATCGATTAAATATTGCTTTATTCCTGTAGTGCCTCCGTTAATTAAAATATCAAATATCCTCTCTTCACCTTTAACATTCTGTTTATCAAGAATTGCTCCTCTGGTGTTTTCCTTATTTTTATATACTTTTTTATCTAATAGATCAATAATTTGCTTAGCAAATCCATGAGTGAATTTATTTTCAGAGATGTCTGGATAACTCTCGGAAAGAAAATCATTATTTGATAATTGCCTTCCATTCTTTCCTTTTTCTACAAAAGAAAATGTATATAAGTCAAGATAAAGTTTATGATTCATAATGTTTGATTTATACTACAAAGTCAAATTTATATTACTTAATTCTCCTTTCAACAATAGCCAGAATCGCGCTATAACTTAATATATCAAAATTGTTACAATTCTTAGCATTTCATAATTTAATTCCCCATCCCCTCCACCACGCCGCGCATCAGCACCGGGCACAGAGGTTTAATCATTCCTTTTAATTCTTCATTAATCCGTTTTCTGGTTTCCAGCGTGTGGTATATTGTGACAATAGCTTTCTGCTTTTCTATACTGGGAATAGGCAACTTCACTTCACACATATCCGGCCAGTCAAATGTATCTCGCGTACTACTCCATGCATTAAAAGCTGCATATCTATCAAATTCAGCTCTTTTAAAAAACAAGAACAAGAATTCAGGCAATAGTATATCAGGCTTGGTAATCCTAAAAGCTTCATAAGAAGGAGAAACCAAAACCGGATAGTCATATTGGGAAAGAGCTACCGCCAACGGTTTAAATGGATTCATCCGAGGGATATATGCGAATTCTTTCTTTCTTACAATTAAATGATTAGTAAGATTCTTCTTATTAACCTTACCTGCTGGTGGCCTAAATTCCTTTCTTTCACTAATACCTATAACTGAGTTATACTTATCATCTAAATTCTTCTCAGAAATCCTTTCTATATAATCTCCTAAAACAAATCTTTTCCCTTCCTTTTTTATCAATTCCTCAATATAGGTATCACTTATCAACTGTAAATCCGCAAAACTCCGTTCATAACATTTCTGATTCTCTGCCAAGCCATTATAAACGGCTACATATTTCCGTTGTTCTTCTATATCGGGAATAGGAATTTTTATATCATTGAATCGCTCCATATCCAGACTTGCCCGTACACTACTATCACTAATAAACCAGCCATAGCGATCAGATTCCGGACGCTCAAACCACATCATCATAAATTCTGGAAGAAGTTTATCATTATCCTTCACTTCAATCACGGAATAAGCCGGAGAGATTATGGCAGGTTCATCTTCCTTATATAAGGCAATACGTATGGTTTTATCCCTACCAACCTGCATAGATGAATAAGCAAATTGTCCTTTTCTAATAATCTTGTAATTACTTAAATCTAGTCCGGAGCGATTGGCAACCGAAGGCATAAACTCTTTATCGATATTTATTCCCAGAAGATTAGTTACCTCTAGTTCTTTGTTCCTATCATCAACAATTTCTATATAATCCCCGATGGGTTTATAGCTACTTTTTATCATTTTTCTGTTGCTCAATAGTTTTGGCAGTATTGTCCATCTGTTTAATAAAGTCCTTTTCTACTCCCGAAAGTTCCTTTTTAGTGGACTCTTTATATTTTAAGTATTCTTTTCCGACCAAATTTGCAAAATTTGCACACTGCTTTAATCTTCCAGCGGATACCCAAGCTTTTCAAAGGCATCTTTTAACTCTTGTTGAGACTCAATCTCATCTTTTAACAGCTGTCTAAAGTTCTTCTGTATCCGCTGCATTTCCGTATTAAAATCAATTCCGCTATCTCTATCTACAAATTCTATATACCTGCTCGGAACCAGAGAAAAATCATTCTCTTTTATTTCTGCAATGCTGGCACTATAGCAGAATTCCGAAATATTCTGATATGTATCATCCCATTCAATCTGTTGCCAGTTATGATAAGTATCTCTTACTCTTATGATTTCTTCCGGACTTAATTCTATATATTTCTTTTCATAAACCTGTCCAAAAGTCCGTAAATCCATAAACAATACCTCATCCTCCCGATTCCTGTAATCGCGATGAATGTCGTTTTTCTTAACAGTTCGTTCCTTCTTATTTTTATTGATAATCCAGAGAGTCACGCTTATATCCGTCGTATAAAAAGTATCTCGAGGAATAATGATAATTGCTTCTACCAGATTATTTTCAATCAACTTCCTCCGAATTTTATATTCATCTCCTCCTCCTGATAGTGCACCATTAGCTAGAATAAATCCGGCGACACCATTCTCGGAAAGTTTAGAAACCATGTTCAATATCCAGGCATAATTGGCATTACTTACCGGTGGAACTTCATAACCTCTCCACCTCGGATCATCTACCAGCTCATTTTCTCCACGCCAGTTTTTCAAATTGAATGGAGGATTAGCCATAATAAAATCCGCTTTCAAATCTCTGTGCTGATCTCTGGAAAATGTATCGGCATGCTTTTCTCCCAGATCTGCTGAAATCCCACGAATAGCAAGATTCATTTTTCCCAGCTTATAAGTCGTCGGAGAAGATTCCTGACCATATATCGACACCTCTTTTTTATTCCCTTGATGACTTTCAATAAACTTAATTGACTGGACAAACATTCCACCGGAACCACAGCAAGGGTCGTAAATAATTCCCTGATACGGTTCAATTAATTCAGCCATAAGGTTCACAATCGTCTTAGGCGTATAAAATTCTCCCTTCCCCTTTCCTTCATTAATAGCGAACTTCCGTAGAAAGTACTCATACACACGCCCAATAATATCCTGTTCTTTATCTTTTAATGTGTTTATCTCGCTAATTGTGTCAATCAAGGATGCAAGCTTATTGCGTTCTAGTCCAAGTCGCGAAAAGTAATTATCGGGTAAAGCTCCTTTTAAAGATGGGTTATTCTTCTCAATTTCATGTAGAGCAGTGTCTATTTTTAAAGCTATATCATTTTGCTTTGCGTTCTTCTGAATATACGACCAACGTGAAATTTCTTGTAAGAAAAACACATTTTCCATAAGGTAGAAATCCTTCATTTCAATATATTTTTCCTTGCCATCAGCAATTAATTCTTCTCTTCGCTCTTCAAATTTATCGCTCGCAAATTTCAAGAAAATCAATCCAAGAACAACGTGTTTGTAATCAGCCGGATCTACTGTTCCTCTCAAGCTGTTACATGACTGCCATAAACTTTCCTCAATTGCTTTCTCTTTTTTCTGATTTATTTTCGCCATTTATTTTTATTTACCGGATATGATAAGACTTCATTTAATTCTATCTTATTTAATAAATAAAGATATAAAGAAAACCTGTCTATTAAAACCCGATGATAGCTCATTTTACTATGCCCCGCAATTTTCTACTACTGTCAACCTATATCATGAACGATCCTGACTCCTGTCCCCTGCCTCCTGCCCCTGATTCTTAAACGTTTTGTTAATCTACCGTCACAAGTCCACAATTCAAAAACATTTCTTTAGGGCTTCCGTTTTCTAATACTACAAGCAGGGTCCGATTGACGTTCCTGGATCCTGTTGAAGAAAAAAAATAATTTTAAATAACATATAAAGAGTTTTGACATGAAATGGAATCTAGATCCCGCACACACTGACATCCAATTTAAAATACGCCACATGGGAATTTCAACAGTAACCGGCCAGTTCGTTGATGTAAAAGGAACAATCTCAACAGAAGGCGAAGACTGGAGCACTTCAAATGCATCTGTAACTATCGCAGTTGATAGTATTGATACGCGTAATGAGTACCGCGACAACCACTTAAAATCAGATGACTTTTTCAATGCTGAAGCGCATCCGCATATAACTTTTGAAAGCCAAAAAGTAGAAAGAAAAGGAGACAACGAATTTGTTCTGCATGGTCAGATGACCATAAGAGATAACACCTTACCGATTGAACTGGACATGGAGCATACCGGCACAATTGATTCAGGTGATGGTACAAGACGTGCAGCATTCAGCCTTAAAGGAGAAATTAGCCGTAAAGAATACGGACTAAAATGGAACGATTTACTTGCAAGCGGCAACGCTATCGTTTCCGATAAGGTAAGAATTGAAGGAGATACTCAATTTGTCTCTGAAAAACAATAAGAAGTAAGTATTCTCATAAGCTGAGCTCGGTACGCCTCTATATGTGTGCCGGGCTTTTTTTATTTCTATGATTTATGTTTCTTGGTGAAAAACTAAATTTTACTACCTTAGCCTCTTGAAGCATTGATTGAACATTTTAGCTTCCGCAAATGGCCTCGTAGTTCAACGGATAGAATAGGAGTTTCCTAAACTCTAGATACAGGTTCGATTCCTGTCGAGGCTACAACTACATTTCAACCTATTAATCACCACAACGTTCCCTCAAT
>CAYRFF010000023.1:0-52097 GCA_964423575.1 uncultured Saprospiraceae bacterium
CACCCATAAACCGCCCGATAGCCGGATAATAATACCGCGCACCGAAGTCATAAACTCCACTCACCACTTCCTTCCCACCAAATTTATATCGACTGCCCAGTTCATGTTTTCCGCTCGCATCGTATAATCCATCAAAACTCAGACCAAATGGATAATACACCATGCGCTCTATCACTTCAGGAGCATCCAGTCCCGTAGTATCGAGATTAATACGCCCATCTTTATTCACATCCTCAAAAATCACTACCGGATTCCCGAGATGATCTTTCAAGCGATACCGCAGCCGTAAACTATCTCCCTTATACGCAAAACCATCTGTATAATGCACCTTCTTCACCTCCAGGTCTTTCAGCTCAAAGATACCGATATAGTGAAGTGTGGAGTCTCCTTCTACCCGATATTTCTCTCCTTGATAGCTATAGATAATATCTTCATTTTTCCCACTTTCGCTATTCTCAATACGAGATGGTAAATCAATGGTATTGTAAGTATATGTCCGACTGCCATCGTCAAGAATATTTCCGGACTTATCGTCATATATAAAACTAGCAGAAGTAGGGAAAAAGCCTTTAGCTTGACCGGGACCACTCGCATTATCTGTTACTGTGTTTATATGTCCATTAACCTTAACATCAAAGGTCAAGTCGTCAATCATTCCATAATTTTTATTTCCGTTGACTTCCTCGATAAAACCACGCCTCTTAAGTTTTTCAATATCGCCATCTGCAGTATATGTGTAGGTAGATGCATAGGGATTGCTCACTTCGCCCAAGCCGGGTATAATGCTGGTCATGCGGCTTAACCGATGATCTAGGTCATAACTGTAATTAAATTCCATCTTCCCTTCTTCACAACCATTGTTCAATAGTATCTTTTTTATATCAAGACCTTCATATTCAAGCGTTTCAGCAAATAAAGATGGTTGAAATGAGTATAGACCTTCAGCAATATCGTATGGATCGGCTAGGGGATCCTGGCAACAATTGGATTTTTGCAACGGTCTTGTGCTTTCATCGCATAATTGAAAACTTACATCTATAGCGCTCAGGCTGACAATCTTCACTTTTATGATAGTAGTAAATATCATAAATTCTCCATACTGTATTGTCCCAGTTTCCTTATAAACTTGGACATCTTCTACGGATAATCCTATCCTATCAAGTGCTTCTCTTAGTAGATTTTCAAGTTTAATAGGTGAATCATCACCCTGACTAGATGACATCACAAAAGTTCTTTTATTAAAAGAAACAAGTTCTCCATCTATAACGACACCCTTTATGCAATAATTATAATCTAAATAAAACTCTCTACTAAACTCAAAATCACATTTTGATTGTAAAGGATTACACATTGTTTCATCAATATTATTTATACTCGCAAGACGCCCAATCTTGTCATACCCAAAAGTCTGTGATTGCAAATAGCCACCCTGACTGCTGTATCCAACTAGTTCTGTTGATAATTGATCCTTTTGATTGTATGTGTACCCCTTAATCGGTATATTTATATCTGCATAATTAAAGAATTCCCGGCTAGGCCTTTGCAGATAATCGTGCTCATATTTAAATTCCACCTTCTCCGATATACCAGTAGCACCAGTTAATAAATGTTTTTCATTCAGTACATTCCCGGCATCATTATATGTGTTTCTCACAATATATTTCAAGAGATTATCGGGGTAGGTTTTATATATAGCAGTATCCCTACCTATATCATCCTTCTTAAAGTTCATTGTAATAAACCCTAGGTTATCATCGAATGGTAGTAGTTTTATCTTTTGCTTCGTGAGGTATGTATTTGCTGACGAATACTCATTTTTCAACAATCGTCTCGCCTCATGAAAGGAATTCCCTATATCATCATCATCGACAATCTCAGAACCAGCCCAAACAATAGCCGCATTCTCATCAACTAAAAAGTTACCTACAACCTGATCTCTTTGGTTATGTTCAATTAGAATTATTGACCCATTAGGCATACTTATGCATAATTCTCTTCCACTCTGATCATACCAGTATGTGGTTTTACTAGACTGAGAAGGTATTTTCTTCGTTCTAATTTTATCCATCTCATTATAGGTATATTCGTACTTACGACCCTCAGGAGTGATAATTTCTGATAATCTATTACTATTATCATAAACATATTTTGTCAGGTTTCCTTCACCGGACCTTTTCCCAGCAATATTTCCTAGACTGTTTACTGAACTTATAACTATAGCCCCATTAGGATCTTCTATTTCAGTAGATTGAAATGCACCCAGCGAAAGCATATCTGCCCCATATTTAAATCTCGTTATATTATTTTCTTCATCCGTCTGAGAAATTAGACGTTCTACTGGAGATTTATTATATTCGTGAATAGTAGTTCCGCCTCCGAGTGTAGTTGTCTCGACAAGGCGGAAGAAAGAATCGTATACTTTACTTTCCAATATCGCACCATCATTAACTCGCTTGACTTCTAGTGGCTTTCCAAATCCGTCATAATTCTTTTTCAAGGAAATCGAAGGTGTTTGGTCCTGATAATGAGTTGTTGTTGTTATGGTATTATTCCCTGCTCCAAGAGTATATTCTATAACTTCACTTACTGCTCCATTCAAGCTCTTGATTAAATTAACTCTTCCTCGATTATCATAGCTATAGCTAGTCACAATATTATTTACGTCTTTAGTATATTTTAATTCTCTTAATTGTGTGTATCGTTTTTCTTGACTTAATCCCACAAAAGACATTTTAGTAGGCAACAATTTACTTCCATCGTATGTTATTGTGATATCTGGTCTAAAATCATAATTTAGAATATTGGCACCACTTCCCCATTTTGCGACTTTAATTAGTGTAGGTTTCCCATATTCATTTATTGAACTCACTACATAGTTTAATCTAATTGTATTATGACGCTCAGTAAACTTCGCATAAGGATAATAAAGATTATTTGAAGGGGAATATGCCCACTTAAACCATTCTCCTGTTACATCATTCCCTATTGTTGTATATGTTTCAATCGGTTGCATATATTTAATAGCTATAAATTCATTCATTACCGTTGGGTCCTGGTGCTGTGCGCTCTCGGGAAAATAATATTCTGTCTTTTTAGAAATATTATCACTTGTTGTTGTTAATTGTGAGACTACATTTTTATAAACTTGTTCTCCTCTATTTTTATTTTCATAAGAATAGGTTGTGTTCTCGTAGTTAGAACTATTTTCAAATGTTTCTGTAGTTTTTACACTTTCTAGCACAACAGTGGTTGCTGGAATTTCCTGTAAAGTATACGAATATACTCGATTCACATATTGGCTTTGAACAAAATCTTCATTATTAACTACAGATGTCCATAAATACATAAAAATTGTTTTAACTATTGACGTCTTAAAAGGCAAATAATTGTAAAGTAATCCTGCTTGAAGGCCATAGTTAAATGATGGGGGATTATACCTAGTATAGACATTAGGTTGTATTCCAATAATTGTATTCGGCGTATTACTACTCTCATCAACATCGCCTTCCCTATTATAATTAGTCACGTGAACTTTAATTGATTTCTCCTCATCGTTTGCCTCGTTAAAAAAGTAAGTTGACCGTTCTCGCAAATCTGATGGAATTATTTCATTTGAAGTATAAAGCTCATTTTGAGTATATAACTTATGTACCGGGGATACATTAGATTTGATTCCAAAATTAAAATATTTTTTATCTTTCAGCACATAACGTATAGATTTTCCATCGCAATCAGGAGCAAGCGGAAGATGTAGGGGTTCAAACTGCCGTACATTGCATAGGTTTTCTCCTCTATAATTATGTTCAATCATTCCATTATCCGGAAATATTTCAAAAACCTTTTGAAAGCCTGTATAACTCCCACTTATTAATTTCTCAGGGAATAAGGAGTTTGATGAAAGGTGAACATAGGATTCAGATTCAAAATTTGTTTTATCTAAATAATCGTTATCTATAAATATAGGCATCCCAATTGAGTATGGGTTATTATATTCGTAAATAATAGATTTTTCGTTCTCAACTGCATCAATCGTTAATTGAACGACCCTAACACCCCCACCGTCTCTAAATTCAGTTATTGAATTATCAGGAGCCTCGTTTAGCTCATATTCAAATGATACATTTCCTCCCGTCATATACTCAACTGTATTTAACATCCCTGTTTGCGCATAAGATAAGGTTGGAGATTCATTAATACCTTTCCACATTTTAGCAGTAGGATTATTTGCATCCGAAAAAACAACGTGATATCTCCCAACTTCTGCAGAGACAATATTATTATTAAAATCTCGATATCTAACTGGCGGTAATATTGACATACTTTCGCTATTATCATTATAATATCCCCACGGATCTTTCATCATAGAAAACCGCTTAGGTAGTTGTTTTTCGTCAATATAAGTCAACGAAACATAAGGGTGATTATTTAACGAACGGTCTATTTCATATATATCCTTTAAAAAGTGTCTACTATTTTCAGCAATTATTTTATCTTCTTCGACTGAATCGTCAATCATTATATTTGCTAATTGTTTCACAGTGAATATTGCTCCATACTCATCCATGGATTTAATACCACTTGAATTATCTTTACTCAATGGAGGCAATGGAATACGGAGTGGGAAATTTATACTTATACCAAATATTGATATAAACATAGGGAGTGGGATACTATGTTGAAACTTTGGTCTTTTATACTTAGTACCTAAATCGATTAAAAAACCATTGTTGGTAACAATCTCAGGTATAGGAGAAGAAACCGTCTCATCAGCTATATCGCATGTGGTAGACAAGTCAGCCACTAATGTCGTGTCCCCATAGGATAATTTGTACCCTTTAACAAAACTGGAATCAATATACTTATGGACTTCAGTTAACAACTTACCACCCGGCAGATCTCTCCGTTCTTGATCATAGAATAACTCTAATGATTCTCCGGTCCTTCCTTTAACAGTTTTTAATATACTCTTCCTTTCGAGACTTTCAACTACTGAATATGTAAAAACAGCTTTCCCACCTTGCCAGTTAGTCGGAAATAAATGTAGATCATTAAGGTCTGACAAAGAAGGATTTGCTATCAATCTGTTATGCCCTTCTTTAAAATTTGGAATTTTCAGGGAAAACCCCTTGGAGCTATTATATTCTGATATCGGCAACTTTTCATAATCATAGCTTATCGTATCATTGGAAAGTGGGTTATGTTTGGCATTTAGCTTCCATGAAGAAATGTATGTTAAAATCTCGCCGTCTTTCTTTT
Source organism: uncultured Saprospiraceae bacterium (assembly GCA_964423575.1). Classification (GTDB taxonomy): domain Bacteria; phylum Bacteroidota; class Bacteroidia; order Chitinophagales; family Saprospiraceae; genus CAYRFF01. Next base: position 5,257 of record CAYRFF010000023.1, read on the forward strand.
TATTAGATATATTATAATTATGAGTATAATCATTGGCAAATCCATAATCAACCGGAAAACCCATTATTGGCAATGGATATGGTAAATAATTCCAAGCTAATTCAGCTGCCAAATAATCTTTGCGATTTAAACTTGCAAAATCGGGATAGTCATAATAATTTGGAAGTGAATAAGTTGTATTCCCTTTTATTTCAACGTATTTATTGTCCTTGTAATTTATATAATCAGTTTCTATTTCACTTGGCTTATTACCGAAAATATATTCTATACCGCTTTTATCTACTACCTTAAACCCAACTAATCTTTCACCTGCATTATGAAAGTTCTTATAAAAAGGGGTAATTATTAATCCTGTATTCCCCTCTATAATAACTTTCTTCTCTGGAGTTATATAGAAATTAGCACTTATTCCATTTGAACTTATCACATATTGATCAGCTTGTGTATCAATTGTATGACTTTTCACAACCTTTTCTCCTAAAAATGCTTCTAGATTTGAGAAGATATCTACATATTTCCCTATTTCAGGTACAATAAATTTCAAATCTTCAAAACCTTCAACTTTGCTAAACTCACTTAAATATTTCTTCTGTATTGATTCAGGTTTTGTATAAAAATTCTCGATATCTATATCACTAAGTGGATTTAAATCAAACTGTCCCATCAAAGCACTGTTATTCAGATGAGAATATCCTAGTTGCTTTTCTTTCAACTTAATACTTCCGGGTTTATACCCTAATTCTAGACGTACAGTTGTAGTAACATAGATGTCTATATTTAAAAACCAAACAGTGAATGTAGCAACCTTTATTCTAATCTCAAGCTGATTAGGTCGATAAGGACTCCAATACGCTTTCACAATGTCGGACTTAGCATTTACTGCATTAAATGGATTAAACTGAATAACCTGCTCCACAACTCCACCAACGTCTGGTCCTATATTTATACCTCCACTTATTAATGTTGTATATTTCACAGTAGGAACATTCCCTACACTTTGACCATAAATAGTATTATTGATGTCGTCTGGTAGACCATTTACAATCCGGATAATTTCTCCCCCATCGTTTAAATTCCACGATTGCCCAACTTCACTGCCAGTTGCATCAACTTTAACTCCATTAGATCTGTAACTTAAAGAAATAGACTCCCCTAGATTTATAGAATTCATACTTAATAATGAGATGCTTGATTGGGCGGCTCCAGTAAATAAATCAACTCCATTATCCGCAGAAAAGTCAGGTATTGATGGCGTAGGCGTACCAACTTCGCTTAATGATAAGTTTTTTGACAACTTTGAAAGCACGTCTAGATCAGCATTTTTTGCACTCTTATTATTCCCGGTTATTCCCCTTTGTAATATCTGATTTATTCCCCCTTCTAAATCACCACAATCACCGGGTTGCTGCCCAGTTAGCCCTACACCAAATGCGACCTCCATCAAACTATCTATGTTAATGTTTAATCGCGCTTTAACTGAATCTATTAGACCATTTAGATCCTCTATCGTGTTATTTGGATCACTAAAAAACTCAACAGCTGTAGTATAAATACCTAGCTCTTCTAGCTCCTCAGTGCTTAGCGAATCATCCAACACATGAGCATTAGCTGCAATTGAATCATTAAGGACGCTTAACATTTCAGGCGTAAAGAAATGATTAACATCAATTAGACAATTCATATTAAGGCATTCAACTAGTTCTGGAGTTATATGAAGTCCATGATACAACATTTTACGGTACAACTCGTAATCAATGGGTATTGAGTCCCTTCCTGCTATCGTTTCAACATACAATGAATCGACACAATAAGTGGCTACAGCGCTACCCTGTAATGTTTGCGGTGGATTGTCACAACTAAAATTAGCCTCAATATTATACAACTCTTCAATATCACCTGTAAGAGCTATACCACACGGAATTGAATCCGGTAATATATCAATGTAAGTTGCAAAACTGTCAATTTCACATATCTGTTGCGCGTTTATATTAATGCTAAACAGCAATAATGACATTACAATCGTAATTTTATATCCAATATATTTCATAATCAACAAATTTCTATTTCAATTACAATCAGATTAACAACTATTTCACTATAACTACCTTTTCATTTATAATTTGTCCCCCATCTAAATTTATCTTTATAAAATATATTCCCGACTTTAACGTGTTATTTAAATCTAGTCTTATTTTCTTAGAATTCAACTCACGATGGGACAAGAGCAATCTTCCACCCATACTCCTCAACTCAACACTACGAATTAAGAGATCTCCAGCATTTTCTACATTTAATACATCTTCTGCAGGATTAGGATATATATGTATGTCATTTATATTCTCACTCATTCGGCTTTCAGTTCCAGCCAGTCCCTTTGGCGGCACATCCTTAGGAGAACAATATGTTATGAATGAACTTGCAGTTACTTGGTGCTGGGCGCTAACAGTGCAATAATTATTCTTACTTAAATTAATTACCACGCTATATATTCCAGCTGTTGGTCGATTAACTACAATATAATTGCCATTATCTTCAAAGTTTTCTGAATTATTAAGCCCCACCCATTTAATGTCCAACCCTTCAGGCTGAATTATTCGATTTTGACTCGACAACACCTCGGATACCACAATTCCTAGTTCAGCCTTGCATGGATTTAAATCAGATTGATAAATTTCAACTTTAGGCGATACAAATCTTATAACTTCAATATTATGTGTCTCAATGCACCCTACTCTATCTCTTATCGTAAAATTATACCTCCCTGGCATTAAATCAGTCCTACGCAACTCGGTGCTTCCATCGTCCCAGTAATAATCATATTCGGCTGGAACCCCATTAATACCCATTTTAACAAATCCGGCTTCTTCACCACAAATATGATAAATAGAATCAACATAAGCCATTTCCTGCGATTGTCCATTAATGCTCACAATTATTACTGTAAAGAATAATAAAATTAAGCCACTGCATCGAAATATTAATGTTCTATACATTTTTTGACATATTTAAAAGGTAAATTATTTAAAAGTATCATAATCTATCTTGTTACATAGTTGTTACCTGTTTATATCAGTCCTCCACGATAATGATTCACTGTTCTCTTACTTGCTTTCAACAAGACTTACTGTTTCTTCCTTATTATCTGCCAGTTGATGTTGAGTTCAATAGTTGTCTTCTTCTTTTCCCAGGCTTCTGTTTTTACGATTAAAAAATTCTATCTTATTAACCCCAGTCAAAAGAATCTTGTATCCATCCAGAGATTCCATACTCATCCATACACCTCAATTTGTCACTACTATCCAGATATAGGGTTCAATCATTTTATTAGATATTTATTCCTAATCGATATTTAGTTTTAAATAACAAATTTCATGCCGCTTTATATTTGCTCATCTCAATTACATTCGCATCCTTTCAGAAGAGATCTATTTTTTAACAAGTATTCTAGTTAATCGACGAATATAAGTTGTTCATTTCTCGTCTTTTCATAGGATATTTTAATCGATGGGACTTTTCAAATGATATGTAGACGATATGGGCTTTATTATAGCTTAGATTAAGAAACATTTTAAACCGCAATATCAAATTTGTAGCCGAATTTATACCAAAAAACAAGCGCCACCGTTCATAATTTCACCTTAGGCTGGTTCCAGGTCGTTTTAGCAGCACATCTTATATTTTATCAATATGGTAAGAGAATGATATTAATATTTTCTTTTATATGTAAAATTTGTATCTTCGTATATGGAATCTGTGTGAACGGTAAGGATTTAACTCTTGTAACGGAATATAAGTCTTCATCGAGCATACAGTTCAGGTTTCAAAAATAAGACTATGGCTAAACGAAAAAAACAAAACTCTTCAAAGAAGAAAGAAGTAATTGCCAAACGTAGAAAGATATACGGATTAAGTATTCTGGCAATCACATCTCTCATTTTTATAGCTTGCTTTTCCTATTTCTTTACCTGGAAAGTAGACCAGGATAAGGTAATGCCATTTGCAATTAACATGCTGTGGGAAGGTGATTTATTTGTAGAAAACTGGCTTGGGAGAGTCGGTGCTTTAACATCACATGCATTGATTTATCTCGGTTTTGGGGTGTCATCGCTGATTCTTCTTTTCAACTTGTTTGACCTGGGAAGAAGAGTTTACAAAGGAACCGGATTTAAGGGATACGGGAGAACATTGATGTATTCATTTCTAGTAATGCTATTCAGTTCGTTGACTCTGTCTTTCATCATGGGCAGCAGCTCTTTCCCTTGGGGAGGTGCTTACGGAGATGCTCTACAATACTGGCTATCCAATTTCCTCGGAGAAATCGGTTTATTCGTTATCCTATTGTCCGTTACTATTGGATATCTAGTCTGGTTATTCAATCCAAACTGGGATTCACTGACATTTGCTCGACTGAAGGAAATGCTGAATTTCAAAGGAAAACTCGCTTACGCCGATAATAAAAACTATACGGCTGAGAATCTGAGAACAGAAAAGTTAAAAGAAGAAGATGACTTCTTCATAGACAGTTCCGCAAATTATGACGAACCACGAGAAGAAAAGCTGGAACTAGATATAGAAGCAAAAGAAGTTACCCTTCGTCCCGGCAATCTCCCTAAAGAAGAGGATGATTTTATTTTAGAAACAACATCCTCTTCTGAGATAAGAAATAATGAGGACAATTCTGAAGCCGAAACTCTAGCCATAGAAATAAATGAACATCTCGAAGAACAGGAGATGCGAGTTACCGAAGAAAATGATGATGATTCCAATCCTTATGACCCCACGCTTGAACTATCTCGTTACCAAGGACCACCATTAGAAATTCTCAAGGATTATAATGATCAGAAAGTCCAAATTAACAGACAGGAACTCGAAGAAAATAAAGATCAAATTGTTGAGACTTTACTCAACTACAAAATAGAAATTACAAAAATACGAGCTACCGTAGGGCCGACCGTTACATTGTATGAAATTGTACCGGCTCCAGGAATCCGTATTTCTAAAATCAGGAATCTGGAAGATGATATAGCTCTGAGTTTGGCTGCTCTAGGAATACGAATTATTGCTCCCCTGCCGGGAAGAGGAACAATCGGTATTGAGGTACCTAACAAGCAAAAGCAGACCGTTGCGCTTAAAGACATATTGGCCAGCGATAAATTTGTAGATGCTAAAATGGAATTACCGATAGCCTTGGGTAAAACTATTTCCAATGAGCCATTTGTGGCGGATCTTGCCAAAATGCCTCACCTACTTATTGCAGGGGCAACCGGACAGGGAAAGTCCGTAGGAATCAATTCTATTATTGCCTCCATACTGTATAAGAAACACCCTTCGCAGGTTAAACTGGTATTAATTGACCCCAAGAAGGTTGAATTGTCCCCATATTCATTATTGGAAAATCACTTCCTGGCTTGTATTCCGGATTGCGATGAGCCTATTATTACCGAGATGAGTAAAGTTATTTACACCTTGAATTCTCTCTGTATTGAAATGGACAATCGATATAATCTCTTGAAAAGCGCGAGAGTAAGAAATCTCAAGGAATACAATCAGAAATTTATCGCAAGACAACTTAATCCGGAGAAAGGACACCAGTTCCTTCCATACATAGTGCTCGTCATTGATGAGTTTGCAGATCTTATTATGACTGCAGGGAAAGAAGTAGAAACGCCGATTGCTAGGCTGGCACAACTGGCACGTGCAGTAGGTATTCACCTTATTATCGCTACGCAAAGGCCTTCAGTAAATATTATTACCGGTATAATCAAGGCTAACTTCCCAGCGCGTATAGCCTTTAAAGTTTCTTCTACGGTTGACTCCCGCACAATTCTGGATACCGGAGGTGCTGATCAGTTAATCGGTCGCGGAGATATGCTCTTGAGTGTAGATTCAGATATAAAACGTATTCAAGGTGCATTCGTCGATACGGATGAACTTGAAGATGTGATAAAATACATTTACGAACAGCCTAGTTACTCCGAACCGTATTTCTTACCGGAATATGACGATCCTAATGATGAATCAGGTGGATTTGAAATTACAGCGGATGATCTGGATGATTATTTTGATGAAGCTGCCAAATTGGTATTTGCCACACAATCCGGTTCTACTTCCATGCTGCAACGCAAATTCAGAATAGGTTATAACCGGGCAGGTAGAATTGTTGATCAACTTGAGCACTTCGGTATAGTGGGCGAGCAGAAAGGTAGCAAAGCACGAGAAGTACTTATCTATAGTGAAGATGAACTCATGACACTGCTTGAAGCCCTAAGGGAACAGCAGAGTACGCAGTGGTAAAAGGAAAGAATAGATAAAAGGCATTCGGGTTCTTCTTATTTATTTGTGTTGCCTCGAACTTATTGAAGTGTTTACTTAGAAATGAGGAACTAGAAATGAGGAACTAGAAATGAGGGATGAGTGAGCGATATTGTTACCTGTCCACTTGCGCCGCACTGAGCATTGTATAGAGTATTTATTTTGAGAGGCTAACAAGACTTAAAATTAAGATCCCGCAAAACCTGCTCGGTTTATTCCGGATTGCACCTGCCTTCAAATCCCTATACTTAAAGCACGATTGAAGATATAGGATGATAAAACCGAGCAGGTTTGTCACTGCCCAATATAGATAGTTTTGGCACCACAGCTTAGAGGGATGAGTGAGGGGTCTTGTTAACTGTCCACTTGCGCCGCACTAAGCACTATACAGAGTATTTATTTTGCGAGGCGAATTCGACTTAAATTTAAAATCACGCAAAACCCGCTAGAGGAGGATTTTATACTTTGAGGTAGGAAAAACCTCGAAGGTTTTTTCTCACTTGGAGTAAACTTTTCTTTCAAATTATAAGTAGCTGTTATTGGTTATCCGGAATAAACCTTTGAGGTTTAACGCGCCTTCAAAAGATAAAATCAACTTTAATTTAAAATCCTACAAAACCTGCTTGATTTATTCCGGATAAAATCTATCCTTATTTACTTTATTCAAAAGCACAATACAAAATGTAAGAAGGTAAAATCAAGCAGGTTTGTCACTGCCCAATATAAATAGTTTTGGCACCACAGCTTAGAGGGATGAGTGAGCGATATTGTTAACTGTTCACTTGCGCCGCACTGAGCATTGTATAGAGTATTTATTTTGAGAGGCTAACAAGACTTAAAATTAAGATCCCGCAAAACCTGCTCGGTTTATTCCGGATTGCACCTGCCTTCAAATCCCTATACTTAAAGCACGATTGAAGATATAGGATGATAAAACCGAGCAGGTTTGTCACTGCCCAATATAAATAGTTTTGGCACAACAGCTTAGAGGGATGAGTGAGCGATATTACCTGTTCACTTGTCTACCTATTTAGCTGTCTACTACAAACTTTTAACTCTTTCTTATGACTTTTTAAGAGCTTATTATAAAACAAGCAAGGGAATCCCTCGTTTAAGGAATATGAAATGGACAATTCATATAGCATTACTCTTGATTATCGGCTTCCCTGTCGGTAATATGCAAGCACAGAATCCGGGCGGTCTGGAGCTTTTAACGAAAGTAGAGAATAAGATTCTTACAGCAGATAAACTTTCCATGACTATGGAACTCGACATTTTAATCCCTGGAAATGAAAGTCAATTGATAAAAGGCACTTTTGTGAAAAGCGGGAATCAATATAGGTTAAGCAGTGATAATGTAGACATGATTTCCAATGGCACTTATGCCTGGTCTGTGCAAAAATCTGAAGGAGTTGCATACATTGGCAATGCTACAGATGGTGAATCTCCTCTGGATATTATCTCTGACTACAATAAGGAAGATTATGAATATAATCTTATCCCTGACTACAATGAAGGCAACAGATTGTATCGTGCCATCGTTCTTAAACCAAAAGCGAGAAATGCTGATTACACCAAGGTCAGATTTTTAATCGATAACAAGGATAATCTTTATAGCTTCTTTGTAGTAAGTCGAAGCGGAGAACGTACAGTATTAACTATAAAAGATGTAAAATACACTACATCCGTGGACGCCTCAACCTTTACATTCAACGAAGCCGATTACCCGGGTATTCAGCTGGAGGATTTGAGGCTGGATTAAGAAAAATGAGTACTACTTTTAAGTACAGGCTGTATATAAGCTAAATCCCTTATCTGCCCTGAAATCCAGAGGATTATTTCAGTATTAAAAGTATTTGAGAAATCGGCAAAAAAAGAATATCTTTGCAAACCTATGAAAGTATCCCTTAAAAATACTTCGATTCAGATGATGTTGCTGCTTTTCAGCCTTGCATTTCTAGCTTCCGGTTGCAAATCGGAATTTGAGAAATTGCGTGCTAGCGGTGATACGGAGAAGATGTATATAGAAGCCAACAAGCTATACGAGGATGGCGATTACTTAAGAGCTCAGACGCTGTATGAACTCGTAATGAATAACTACAGAGGCCGTATGGAAACTGAAGACTTGTACTTCAAGTATGCATACACACATTATAATCTGCACGAGTATATCATGGCTTCCTATTATTTCTTGAGATTTGCCAATACTTATCCTAGTTCACCTAACCGTGAGGAAGCAATGTTTATGTCGGCCTACTCCAACTATAAAATGTCTCCGCATTATAGACTTGATCAAGATTACACAGAACAGGCAATTGACGGCTTTCAGACATTTGTCAATACCTTCCCTAACAGTGAACGCACGGAAGAAAGCAACGTAATAATAGATGAATTACGTACTAAACTGGAAGTTAAAGCGGTTGCTGCAGCTCAGTTATACTATGACATGAAAGACTATAGATCCGCAGTAGTTGCATTTGAGCATGTTCTGCAGGACTTTCCGGACACCAAGACAGAAGAAGACATACGTTATAAAATTGTGAAGTCTCAGTACAACCTCAGCTATCACAGTATATACGAGAAGAAGCAAGAGCGAGCAAATCAAACGCTCAAGTATTACGATCAGTTTGTGAAGAAATATCCAAACAGCAATAAAATCAAAGAATTGAACATTCTGCGAGAAAACACATTCAAAATATTAAGTGAATTTACGAAATGAAAGATATAAAAGCACAAGTACAGGACATTGATCCGAATACGCATCCAAAGGATTTGGCTAAAATAATTGAGCCGACAGGAAATATCTACGAAGCTCTGGCAATCTGTGCCAAGCGTGCAACACTCCTTACGAGCATAATCAGAGAAGAGCTTCATGCAAAGCTTGAAGAATTTGCAGTTGAATATGACTCCATTGAGGAAATTCAGGAAAATAAAGAGCAGATTGAAATCTCCAAGTTTTACGAGAGACTACCCAACCCTGCTATTATTGCAATGACTGAGTACCTAGAAGGAGATCTCGGATGGAGATATAACGAAAAAGAAGAGACTGAAGATTAAGATTCAATCATGAATTATGAGTCAGGCAAACTTCAAAGGAAAAAAGATACTGCTCGGAGTTACCGGCAGTATCGCCGCGTATAAGAGCGTATTTCTGCTGCGCCGATTGAAAGAACTCGGTGCAGAAGTTAAGGTTGTCATGACTCCTACAGCTGCAAAGTTTGTACAACCTATCACTTTCGCCACTCTTTCCGGCGAAGACGTTTTTATCGATTTAATAGACAAAGATCAATGGAACAGCCACGTTGAACTCGGCTTATGGGCTGATGTGATGCTGATCGCACCATTGACTGCTACTACTCTCGGTAAAATGTATGCAGGAATCTGTGATAACATGATACTCGCATGCTGGCTTTCTGCCAAGTGTCCGATTGCTGTAGCTCCGGCAATGGATCGCGACATGATACTACATCCTGCTACAGTGAGAAATCTCGAGATGCTTAAAAGCTGGGACCATCATATAATAGACTCGGAATATGGCGAACTGGCTTCCGGCCTGATAGGCTATGGCAGGCTTGCAGATACCGAAACAATCATCAAGTATCTCAGCGAAGAAATATTTGCTGAAAAGACGCAACCACTTGCAGGTAAAAAGATACTTGTTACAGCAGGCCCTACTTATGAAAACATCGATCCGGTCCGATTTATAGGCAATTCTTCCACGGGTAAAATGGGGATTGCTATTGCTGATGCTTGCGCAAATCGCGGTGCAGAGGTTACCCTTGTACTAGGGCCGACCAATATAAGACCAACTAATGATTCGATAAAAATACTGCATGTGCGCAGCGCGGTAGAAATGTATGATGCGTCCGTCTCCTACTTCCCGGAAATGAATGCAGCATTTATGACTGCAGCAGTATCAGACTACAGAAGTGAAGAAATTGCAGATCAGAAAATCAAAAAGACGGATAATGAAGAAGGTTTGACCTTAAGCCTCATAAGAAATCCGGATATCGCATTCACCCTGGGACAGAATAAAAAGGAAGAACAGTTTCTTTGCGGCTTTGCACTGGAGACGGAGAATGCCCTACAGAACGCGCAACAGAAGCTGGACAAAAAGAATTTTGATATAATCGTCATGAATAATCTCTCTGACGAAGGAGCCGGCTTTGCCCATAATACGAACAAGGTAACCATCGTTAGTAAAGGTGGAGAGATAGTGGATTTACCACTTCTCACCAAGACGGAAGTCGCAGATTATATCGTTGAATACTATATTAAATTAGCAAAAATATGAGATTAATCACTAGCTTGATTTTAATCGTACTTTGGGGTTTTTCACTGAATGCGCAGGAATTGCAATTAAATATTCAGGTTAACACTCCTAACAGAGCTCAACTGAAGGAAGACCCCAAAGTCTTTCAGACATTGGAGGCACAGATTACCGAATTCATGAACTCCACGCAGTGGACCAATGTAACTTACGCTCCGGAAGAGAGAATTAAAGGGATGTTGCAACTGACTATAAGTAAGGCTATCCCTGATAAAGAATCCATGTACACTGCTGAACTTTCAATTCAGGCAGTCCGTCCGGTATATGGGACCGATTATGAAACTCAGGTATTCTTCTGGATGGACAAAGATGTAGTCTTCGGCTACAAGGAGTTTCAGCCGATTAGGAAGACTCAGACTTCTTTTACTGACAATTTATCCTCTATTCTTAGCTATTATGCCTATATGATTATAGGAATGGACTTTGACACCTTTTCAGAGCTGGGAGGTGATGAATATTTCAGAACAGCAGAGTCTATTGTAAATGCTGCTGCAAATTCTGCTGGTGATGATGGCTGGAAAGAAAAGACTACCTCACACAATAGATATTCTCTCGTAAACGATGCTTTCAATCCAAGCTTAAGACAAGCGAGAAAAGCAATGTACATGTACCATAGAAAAGGACTTGACATAATGAGTGCTGAAGCTGAAACAGGCAGATCAAATATCTCCGGCGCTTTATCGGCGATTCAACAAGCAAGCCGTTCCAAGTCAAATTCAACCTACGTTTATTTTGTCACAAATGCCAAGATCGAAGAGATAATCAATATCTATAACGTCGCCGACACTAGTGAAAAGCGAAGTATTTACGCAACTCTTATTGACATAAATCCTTCCAATGCAAGAAGAATTGAGGTTCTGAAATGACGAATAGGAAAAAAGTCGGGTTGAGCTTATGGGCTTCGGGGAACGGGAGTAATGTCGAGAACATAATCCGACACTTCCAGAATAAAGACAAGGTACGTATAGCACAGATAATCGTTTCCAATAAAAACGCTTATGCCATCAAGCGTGCTATCAGGCACGGTATTCCGTACCGCATCATTACACGTGCTCAGCTCAAGGACCCCAGTTACATCCTGCCGGCGTTACAAAATGATGGAACGGACTTGATTATTCTCGCAGGTTTCCTCTGGAAAATCCCAGACTACTTGCTCTCTGCGTACCCGCGACGTATCATCAACATTCATCCTTCCCTACTACCGAAGTATGGTGGCAAGAATATGTATGGCGACAACGTCCATAAAGCTGTTCTTAAAAACAAGGAAACAGAAAGCGGAATTACGATTCATCGCATTAATGCAGAATATGATGAAGGTCCTGTAATCTTACAAAAATCCTTTTCTATAGCTGAAGATGAAAATCTAGATACTATAAAAGAAAAAATTCATAAATTAGAGGCTGAATGGTACGCAACAACTATTGAGAAGCTTATAGAAGAAGATATTGCATAATGAAAAAGGTATTCTACACATTTTTACTCTTTTTATTCGCGTTTGCTTTGAATGCACAGGATTCGACTTTCCCAAGGGATAAAATGTATGCATATCAGTACAAGGACAATACCATCTTCACCAAGTCTGATCGGCTATCAGGTGCCAGCTATAAAGTCGAAGTCATGCGTATTCCTTTTTATGACGAAAAGGATCCCGGTCTCGATATGCTTAGAAAACATTATGGCAACCTCCACATGGAGCAATGGAAAAACAGAGATGTTTATGTTCTTCTACTGGGAAACTTCACTACACGCCAAGAAGCTGAGAATCTTAAGAACAGACTTGCCAGAGAAGGTTTCAGAGATGCCCTGATAGTAAAATATCAGGATGGTTTAAGGTCTTAAGCTCTTCTATAGCATCGGGATATCGATGTAGGTAAGCCCAGATACCGGACAGTCCTCCACAATGATATAACACCAATGTTTGATCAGGTTTAAATTCACCTTCGCTTATCATTTTATCAATTAAATAAATCATACGACCGTTGTAAATCGGTTCCAGAAGAATCGAGTTCTTCTTATAAAAGTCTACGATATATTTCTCGACTGCTTTATGCCTTTCGGCAAATTTTCCTAATGTGTTCTTATATAAAAATCTGATTCCCCTTGTAGAATTCAAGAGGCTTTCAACATTCTTTTCAATCCCGCCATCTTCGAAGAGCTTAACGGCAAGTATAGAATGTTCAGGCGATAGCGACCGTCTTAACCCTGCTACTGTTGTGCCGGTCCCGCATGCAACGACTACCGTGCTGGGTTCCGGCAAATCAGCATTCAATTCTGAACCAAGCTCTGCAAGTCCTGATAATGCTGCTTCCCCTTTTCCGCCTTCAGGGATGAATCTGCCTTGCGGCAAATCCGGAAAGAAAGTCCAGGGGATTTCCGTTTCTCGCAATTGCCGGTAATTAAGCCTATCCAGAAATAAGCACTCAACCTCATTTTGGGCTAAAGCGCTGACAACGGCACTTTCAACCTTATCGCTCCTCCTGATGATGGCGTAGCATTTATTGGGAATCCTTCCTGCCAGATAAGCAAATGCAAACAAGTGATTGGAATGCAAACCACCACAAGTGATTAACGGTCTGTCATCTGTAATATATCCTTTTAACTTACGCCATTTATTCCCGCTGATTGCAGGATGGATTAAATCGTCGCGTTTAATAAGACAGGGAAAGCCGGAATATGGTAGAACAGCCTTCTCTACTACCGTAGGAAGGCTTTCTTCGATTATTCGTTGAAATTCATTAGGCACCTATAATCAGCATTCTCTTAGTAACCAAGGTTTTACCATTGGGACCTACAAGGCTATAGAAATATGTTCCGCGTCTCAGATTTCTGAAATCGAGTTCTTCATTTAATTTATCATAGATATAATAATCACCGGTCCATAGCTGGTATCCTATAATACTCATAACCTTGATTGTGTAATCACCGGGTCTGTCCACCTTTACCTCCAGGTTTACTTTACCATCAGATGGATTTGGTGATACAGAAATATCATATCCGTACTCATCATCCATTTTTACAGTAGTAATAAAGGTTTTCAGGTCGTTATCATTATAATTAATACCTTCTAGAATTGTACCATCTGTACTAGTCACAGCTTCCAATAGTGAAAATGGAGACTCATCAGAATAGTATCTATAAGATTTTACTGAAGTCGCTTGCAACATCTCTCCAAACTCCGGAATCATTTCCTTTACAAGACCGGTAACATCCATCCAGCCAAGGATAGTAAGTGCTTCAATTCTTGGGTCAATCACTTCTTGATAATCCTGCCTCAGGACATTCATTGATTTGAAATCATTAATGTAAATTCTACCAAAACCATCCACTTCAGATTCACTGCTTATTTTAAACTTGATTTTTATGGAGTCAATAGCCAATGGAAGATTCTCCAATATAGAATCAGGTAAAAACTCAGTGTCCATAACCGTAGACAAGTCTGCGGTTTGATTGAGTTCATCCCCATAGGTCATAGGAGTGTTTCTAAGATAATATGATCCGGTTAATTTCCACTTAATCGTAGTACCAGGGACCATAGGGTTTGGTGATATTCCACCGATTAACTTCAGCCCGTCATCATCTTTTTGAAGCATTTCATAATAGAACTTATCCGGACTCAATCTCACGAGATTGGCACTGGGGAATAAGCCTTGTGCATCAACTTGCTCCGGGGCCATAAAGCTCTGTGCAAGCTCTTTTCTTCCTTCCATATCTCCAAACTCATATATTTCATCACCAGCACCTACTCCGGAATCATAATAGATATCTGAGAGATTATTCACAACAATCCTATTATCCTGGTCACCTACCTTAGGCAATCCCGAAGCAAAGATTGTTATCTGTGCGCTTACAGAGCTCAAAAACAAGGAAATAAATACGAGAAAAGTAAAAGATTTCAATTTCATACGACCACTGGCTTTTTACATTAACTAATTATATTACAATAATACAGAATCTGTTATACTTTTTGCAACTCTACATAATGTTTATAACTCCCATTCAAAGATAATAATTCCTCATGAGTCCCACTTTCTTTTATTTTCCCTTCTGACAGTACAATAATTTTGTCAGCATCCTGAATTGTAGAAAGTCTGTGAGCTATTACCAGCGCAGTTCTTCCCTTCATAATTTCCTGTATAGCCTCCTGAATCATTTTCTCAGAATTGGAGTCGAGAGAAGAAGTCGCTTCATCCAGTACAAGAATAGGTGCATCTTTTAAAAGTGCCCTCGCAATCGCCAGACGTTGTCTTTGTCCACCACTGAGTTTACCACCTCCCTCTCCGATTACATAATCCAATCCTCCCTCATTCTCATAGACAAAATCATAAGCATGAGCAAGTCTCAGAGCTTTATCGATGTCTTCGTCGCTTGCCTTGCGATCACCCATAAGGATATTATTGCGGATTGTATCATTAAACAATATTGAATCCTGAGTTATAAAGCTGATCAAACCTCTTAAATCATTTATTTTATAATCTCTGATGTCGATTCCATCAAGTTCGATTGCACCATTAGTTACATCGTAAAACCGGTTGAGGAGATTGGCTATTGTCGATTTTCCTGATCCGGATTCACCGACCAACGCATAGGTTTTCCCTTTGGGTATAGTGAGGTTAAAACTCTGTAATACATAAGTATCTTCATAGGCAAAATCTACAGCTTTAAAAGCAATAGAATCGGTAAACTTATCTAAAACCAGAGGGTTTTCTTTATCCTTCACAATTATCTCCTGATCGAGGAAATTCAGAATTCTTTCTGCAGATGCATCGCCTCTATTGATATCATAAATTGTTGTAGACAATGACTTCGCTGGTTGAATTATCTGAAAGAATAAAATAATGTAGGTAATAAATACAGAGGCTTTTAAATCTCCATCATCGAGAATAAGTGAACCTCCCAACCATATAATAACGGCGATGACCAGGAAGCCAATAAATTCTCCCATCGGTGATGACAAGCGTTGCAACTTCATCATCTTATTCATATAGCCTTTGAACTTAGAATTGGATGCTTCAAATTTTTTCTGGAAATAATCCTGTGCTATAAAAGATTGTATAATAGGAAGCGCTGTTATATGTTCTTCAATCAGAGATAGCAACCTACTCAACTCGGTTCTTGATGCTCTTGAAGGCTTTTTAAGTTTTCTTCCTATCCCGGTTATTATCACTCCCGCTACAGGTAGTAACAAAAGTGCATAAATTGTAAGCTGCCATGACATAATCATAAGTAATGTCAGGGTAAATATAATGAGTAGAGGATCCTGGATGACTCTGTGAATCGAATTGATAATTGTCCATTCGATTTCCTGGATATCTGTAGACAGCCGAGCCATTATATCACCCTTTTTACTTTCTTTGGTATAGGAGGAATCCAGAGAAAGCATCTTACTATGCAGATCGTTTCGGATATTCATCTGAACCCCATTGGTAAGGTTTACCATGAAGAACTCAACCAGGTATCTAAAAAGATTCTTAAAAAAGAACAATGCGCCTGTCACTAGCAAGACATAAAACAATAATTTTTTCTTACCATATATCAGGCTCCAGTTGTAAAGCTTAAAATTGAGACTTTCCTTGAAGTAGTCCTTCAGATTACCCATGCCTGAATATTCGGGCATTGCCCTGCTTGGCGGTTCTACCTGCTGGAATATAATATCCAGTACAGGTATGAGCATCGCAATGGAAACCAGGGAGAATATCGCGAGCAGAATATTAAATATAATGGACAGAATAAGGTCCTTCCTGAAAGGTTTAACAAACCGCAGTATGCCGAAATAATTCTTCATATTCTATTAGTATTTCCTGCGTTGTCCTACAATGATATAATTGTCGGTTATTGATTTATCCGACATTTGCGAAAGCTAAATCACCTTATTAATCCGTAACTAGTGCACAGAACTCTCGGTCCCTCAGCTAACTTACTTCAACAATTACTTCAGCATAAAACGAGAAACCTCCGACCTGAATCAACTGTTCTCTTTTATGAATTCCTTCATGTCGACATCCTTCAGGAAGTGGGTATTGAAATTGCCCGCCTTAAAGTCTTCATTGTTCATTAATGCCCTATGAAACGGAATCGTCGATTTAATCCCTTCAATGATAAACTCATCCAATGCTCTGGCCATTTTCTTTATACATTCTTCACGCGTCTGAGCCCGACATATTAGCTTGGCAATCATTGAATCGTAATATGGAGGAATCTGGTATCCCGCATATACGGCAGTGTCAACTCTGACCCCGTGTCCCTTAGGCGA
The DNA here is from genome assembly GCA_964423575.1 of uncultured Saprospiraceae bacterium. Lineage (GTDB taxonomy): Bacteria > Bacteroidota > Bacteroidia > Chitinophagales > Saprospiraceae > CAYRFF01. The sequence goes on from CAYRFF010000023.1 coordinate 22,149, forward strand.
ATGAAAAGAAGTAATTGTTCCCGGAGATGGTCTGAAGTTATTGAATACATCCTCGGCATTAATCCTACATTCTATAGCATGCATTGCCGGGATATAATCTTTCCCTTCCAGCTTCTCACCTGCGGCGACTTTAATCTGCTCTTTTATAAGGTCGTGTTCAATAACCTCTTCAGTAACCGGATGTTCTACCTGAACTCTGGTATTCATTTCCATAAAGTAGAAATTCCTATCTTTATCAACGAGGAATTCCACAGTTCCAAGGCCTTCGTACCCGATTGCTTTCCCAGCTTTAACAGCAGCAGCTCCCATCTTCTTACGAAGCTTATCCGTCATAAATGGAGATGGTGATTCTTCAACGAGTTTCTGATGTCTTCTCTGAATTGAGCAATCTCTCTCTGACAAATGGATTACGTTTCCGTGCTGGTCTCCGACTATCTGGATTTCAATATGTCGAGGCTCTTCAATGAGTTTTTCCATATAGAGTCCATCGTTTCCAAAGGCAGCTCCTGATTCTTTACGCGCAAGGTCCCAGGCTTTTTCGAGCTCTTCTTCTTTCCACACTTCACGCATACCTTTACCACCACCCCCTGCTGTAGCTTTAATCATAACCGGATAACCGATTTTAGCTGCAACCTTTTTTGCTTCTTGGACGCTTTCTAATAGGCCCGGAGAACCCGGTACTACAGGAACCTTAGCTTTTATCATAGTTTCCTTTGCAGTGCTTTTATCTCCCATCATCCGAATCTGTTCCGGAGTCGGCCCGATAAATTTAATTCCGTATTCTTCGCAGACTTCTGCAAAGTCAGCATTTTCCGCAAGGAAGCCATATCCCGGATGCACAGCATCAGCATTTGTTATTTCCACAGCAGCCATAATTCTCGGCACGCTCAGGTATGAATCAGTTGAGCTTGCCGGGCCGATACACACTGCTTCATCAGCAAATCTGACGTGCAGGCTTTTTTCATCTGCAGTTGAATAGACGGCAACTGTTTTAACGCCCATTTCCTTGCAGGTACGTATTATCCGCAGTGCAATTTCACCACGGTTGGCAATAAGTATTTTATCAAACATAAAGCTATGAGATTATTTATCCCTGGGGATCAATTAAGAAAAGGACCTGATCATATTCTACCGGAGCTGCATCTTCCACCATCACTTTCACTACCTTCCCTGATATTTCAGATTCTATTTCATTGAATAATTTCATCGCTTCAACAATACAGACTACATCACCTTCACTGATAACATCTCCCACTTTTATATAAGGTGGCTTGTCCGGTGCTGAAGACCTATAAAAAGTTCCAACAATAGGAGATTTCACCTCGAGAAGATTAGCAGTACTTTCTTCTGCCGCCGCATCAGAACCAGAAGTCTCAGCTACTGCCGGAGGAGCTCCTGCTGCCGGCTTGGCTTGTGGCACAACCATTTCCTGCGGCGCTGCCGCTTGTGGAATTGTGACAAATTGTGCTTCTTGTCCGGAAACACGTCCGGAGGAATACTTATCTGTCCGTATTCTTATTGAGAAATCTCCGTCTCTCATTTTAAATTCAGCGAGGTTAGTCTCATCGATAAGTTTTATCAATTTTGAAATATCCTTGTAATCCATATGTTGATTGTTTTAATATTTTTCTGTGTCAATATTTACTTAGCACGTTCGACATAATCTCCTGTGCGAGTGTCTACTTTTACTTTATCTCCTTGATTTATAAAAAGAGGAACGCGGATTTCCGCTCCCGTTTCAATCGTCGCAGGTTTCATCGCATTAGTTGCTGTATCACCTTTTATCCCCGGTTCTGTATAAGTAATTTCAAATACCAAGTGCGCAGGTAATTCAGCATTTATCGGCTTGTTTTCATCCGCATGGAATACGATATCAACAGTACCTCCTTCTTTTAAAAATTGCGCATTCGCAATAATTGATTCAGGCAGACTCACTTGCTCATAAGTCTCCATATTCATAAAATGATACCCCATATCATCCTTGTATAGAAACTGGTGTTGTCTCGTCTCTACCCGGATATCATTAATTTTATGTCCCGCAGGAAAAGTGTACTCAAGAATCCTTCCCGTTGTAAGACTTTTTAGCTTAGTTCTGACAAAGGCATTTCCCTTCCCCGGCTTCACATGCTGAAATTCCACAACTGTATATAAATCATTTTTGAACTCCATGCAAAGTCCATTTCTTATATCTGATGTCGTTGCCATATATTTTTTAAGATTTTATTCTGGTTTAATAATTTTGACTTTCGTCAAATGCCGTGCAAAGATAAGCAAATTTTTAAAAATTATCTTTACCCGTCATAAGACCATCTGACCAAAATAGAACCCCATGTGTAACCACCTCCAAAGGCAGTCAGTATTATTAAATCATCTTTCTTCAACTGGCTTTCATAATCTCTGAGACACAGAGGAATAGTCCCCGATGTCGTATTCCCGTATTTATGGATATTCACCATGACTTTCTCCATAGGGAAATCAAGAATTGACGCCACACCCTCAATTATACGCAAATTTGCCTGATGTGGCACTACCCAGGCGATATCTGATTTTTCAAGATTATTCTTCTTTAGCAATTCCGATATAGAATTACCCATTCCCTTAATCGCCGCCTTAAATACGGGCCTCCCCTCCTGATATACATAGTGAAGTCTGTTCTCCACCGTCTCATGACTCGGGGGAAGTAATGAACCCCCAGCTTTCATGTGCAAGTGCTTAGCTCCGGCTCCGTCAGATCTCAATACCGCATCAACAAACCCATACTCTTCTTCACTCGCCTCCAGCAATACAGCTCCTGCGCCATCACCAAACAGAACACAAGTTGTTCTGTCTTCATAATCTATTATCCTTGACATCACATCAACCCCCACGACTATCACTTTCTCATACATCCCTGACCGGATAAACTGCGATGCTGTTGTAAACGAATAAATAAACCCACTGCACGCCGCATTTATATCATATCCAAAAGGTCGTTTAGCCCCCAGTTTATTAAGTATAGCATTGGCAGTATCAGGAAACACATAATCACCGGTCACCGTACCGCAGATCAACAAATCGATTTCATCGATGCCTATCCCTCTCTTTTCAAGGAGAATCTTTACAGCTTCATATCCCAGATCAGAAGCAGCTTTATTGGGGTCTTTCAATATTCTCCTCTCCTGAATCCCCGTACGTGTACGTATCCATTCATCCGAGGTGTCAACCATTTTTTCCAGGTCGGCATTAGTTAAAATATCTGGCGGAACCCAGCCGGCAACTGCTGTGACATTTGCATTTTTCATTCCCATGTATACACTATTTATTAACGCTTAATGTTTAAAACAAAACAAATATAAACCTTATAGCTTGTTTCAAAAAAATATCTTTACAGAGGTGAGACAATATACAGCATAACTTAATCATTATCAAAGTTTTTCTTTCGATGAATATTTAAAAGGCTTGTTTTATACGTTATCAATAAAGTATAAACGTTTCCTAAAAAATATACCTAAGAAGTCTCAAAGTGTACTCAACACACAGGCTAGAAAATACTGGCATAATAATTGCTATATGTATACATACCGATAATCAGGTGATTATATATTTGATAAAATTTAAATATAAAATGATATGAAACATTTTGCTTATCTTTTTCTAGTCCTTTGTTTACTCATTATTTCCGCAACTATAAAAGCAGCTCCGGCTACCGGAGAAGTAGAGTTTGCAGAATCTTACCTTTCAGGTAGAGAGTTGAGCAAGAAAGTAGATAAACCTCTACTCGTATATTTTTACGACGACAATAATATACACTGCGGGGCTGTAGATAAACTGTGGCACGATGAAGAAATTGCTGATCTGGCAAGTTCTCAATATATCTGCTCGAGGGTAAATATTCATCATTTTGATGGAGAAACACTCCAGAAATATCATAAAATCAATGAAGCTCCAGCGTTAATACTACTATCTCCTCAGGGCAAGATTATCAGAAGAATAAACTCGGACATCAATAAGGCCGATTTATTGGCATTTCTTAACGGTACTGCCATCAGCAACAATGGAACAACTATTAAAAACAATAGTGAAACAGCTGTGCCTAAACCCTCAGGGAGAAGCTCCGGCTCATTTGTGCCTTCTTCCAGGAATCACACACAGAGTAGTTCCACAGCAATCGTCCCTCCTGCAGCGACAGAGAATGTCCAGCATTCTACAACTGAATCCTACACAATCCAGATAGGAGTATATAGTAGCAAAGAGAATGCAGAAACCAGAATCGCTGAACTGCGCCGCATGTTTAACGAGCCGATCAAGGTCATCTCAGACAGCAGTGGCAATAAAACACTTTACCGTGTCGTGCTGGGAGAATTCAGCAGTATGAATGAATCCAAAGATTATTTACAACTTGTTAATAAGTATGGTATAGAAGGTTTCGTAAAATCTTTACCTTTGTAAATCACAAAGGCAGATAAAAAATGAGCTCAATACTTATACGCAATGCAAGACATATATACTTAACAGAGGATAACCCTGAAGGCAAACGCCTGGAAGGCAGTAAAATGTCAGAGATTCCGTCCTTGTTTGACGGCTGGATTCTCGTAGAAGATGAAAAGATACTAGATTTTGGTCCGATGCACACCTGCCCTGAAAGTGCAGATGAGATCCTCGACCTTCAGGATCAGTTCATCATCCCGGCATGGTGCGATTCCCACACCCACCTCGTATATCAGGGCTCTCGCGAACAGGAATTTGTCGACAGAATACGCGGACTAAGCTATGAAGAAATTGCAGCACGCGGTGGTGGAATACTAAATTCAGCAGGCAGATTGCAGGAAGCTTCTGAAGAAAGTCTTTACGAACAGGCCGTTGGCCGCCTTCAGGAAATAATCAAATATGGTACAGGAGCTGTTGAAATAAAGTCCGGCTATGGATTAACTACAGAGGCTGAGATAAAAATGTTACGCGTCGCCAGAAGATTAAAGGAGAATTTCCCGGTGACAATAAAAACAACATTTCTAGGAGCTCACGCCTTCCCTCTTGAATATAAAAAAGACCGCGAAGGATACATAAATCTCTTGTTGAACGAAATGCTGCCTCTTATCTCCGATCAAGGTTTGGCTGATTACATTGATGTGTTCTGTGAAAAAGGTTTTTTTACCGTGGACGAAACCGATAAGATTCTCAGTGCTGGCGCCAAGTATGGATTAAAAGCTAAAGTACATGCCAACCAACTTTATAACAGCGGTGGTGTGCAGGTAGGTGTTAAGAATAATGCCATTTCCGTCGACCATTTGGAAACTATCTCTGATACGGAAATCGAAGTGCTGAAAGGCAGCCCTACTATTGCTACTTTATTGCCATCAGCTTCATTCTTCCTGGGAATGCATTATGCTCCGGCAAGGAAAATGATTGATAGTGGGCTGGGAGTTGCGCTCGCTACAGATTACAATCCGGGGAGTACGCCTTCCGGCAAAATTCCGTTTGTATTATCTCTAGCTTGCTTAAAAATGGGCATGCTACCTGAAGAAGCTATGGTTGCGGCTACCATTAATGGAGCCTATGCCATGGAAATTGCAGATACGCACGGAAGTATTGCACGCGGGAAAATGGCAAATTTCATCATTACAAAACGAATTCCAAGCCTGGCATTCATCCCCTATTCATTTGGTTCAGATTTAATTGATCGCGTTATCATCAAAGGGAAAATCATGTAATTTCCTGCATGCATAAGCAAGGATTTTCTACAGCTTTCCTTAGTTAACATATACAATGAATCTTTAATTCATTAAATTATAGCTATCAAAGATATAAGCTGAATACTATTGTTGACCTTTGAGAAGTGCAATTGATATAAAACTTCAACCTTTGAATGATATTGAAGGAAATAAATTTTACCTTTGAATCTGATTACACACAAACTTTTATTTTCTAAAAAACATCGGATGAAACGACTACTACCCCTTATTTTTACCATAATTACAGCACTCAATCTACATGCTCAGATTCCTGACACTTTACACATTTACTCTGAAAAATATACGGTTGTTTCAGGAGAGATGATAGAGATACCTGTATTGGTCTCCAATTATGTACAAATTGAAGCTATTCAGTTCTCAATGAACTGGAATCCGCATCAGTTTGAATTCGTAGAAGTATCATCCATAAACCCCGAATCAGCAATTGAAATTGCCGATATAGGTCTCAACAGAGTCGACAAGGGAATAGCTGTCATGTCTTTTATTGACCCTTATACAGGGGGAATTACACTTCCGGATTCAGCTAAACTCTTTAGCTTAAGATTTAAAGCCATCGGTGCGCCATCTGCTAGAGTACCCTTTAATATTTCCGGCTTCGACAGACAGCTCGATGCTTATGGTCAATCCGTTTTCCGCACAATAATCGCTAAAAAGACTGTAAATGGAATTCTTCCATCCACTGAGGTAAGTATGTTTATTTCAGCTTGTGGTGTCACTACTCCGTCCAATCCGAATGGCTCGATAACTGTTACCGGTTATGGAGAAAAAACCCCATTGAGATTACAATTTGCTGAACTGGGTAATACGGATCCGGTTTTACACATATTGGGCAATGGGACTACAGTGACATTTGACAATTTAAATGCACAGGCTTATGATGTACGCATCCTCGACAGCGAGGGCAATACTGTGCGCGATACTATAAAATTAAAGAACACTCAGGCATGGCAACTCAATCTAAATACAAACTCGCCCTCTTGTGGGAACTTGAAAGATGGAAGTGCTTCTATAACCAACATTTCAGGCTTTGAAGAGCCTTACGTTTTTGTATGGTCGACTAACGATGTTCTGAACCCCAAAGTAACCGGCCTTGGAAACGGGACGCATTTTCTGCGTGTAGTAGATGACATGGGCTGTGTTCTACAGGAATCTTTCACATTTAACGTACCGATTCCCGAGATCCGCATTGAAGCGGCGGCAGCAGATTGTGAAGGAAGTAATGACGGGAGGGTAAAAATCACAATATATGAAGCGGACACGCTTTCTGATGGTCCTTTTACTTTTATACTAAATGGTGGTGCTCCGGTTGATACATCCATATTTGCTGCAGAGGATCTGAGTCCCGGCAGGCACTCTATAACCGTTATAGACGGAGGGGAATGCGAATTCACGGAAGAGTTTTTCATCGATGTGAATCACAGATTGACAATATATGATACGACAACCTTAAATATTGGTTGCGATCTCAGTCCGGGTGGTTTTTTAATTGAGGTCAGAGATACCGGAATCTTAGAAGGAAAGGTTATCCCTTTATTGAAACCTGACATGGGAGAAATTATCCAAAACGATAGTATTATCGAAATAAGAAATTTGCCGGAAGGCACATACACCCTATACCTCAACATAGAAGGAGCTAATTCGTTATGCGGTGACTCATTGACTTTTCAAGTAACAGTACCATCACTCATTGAAATTCATGCAGATACAATTATGGATGAAAGTTGCGCAGGCAATAATGATGGATTACTTGATATAAGAGCTAGCGGAGGTCTGGGATCCTTTTATAATTATATGTGGAGCGATAGCGTAGATACTCCCTTACGTGAAGATTTAAGTCCGGGAGAATACTGTATCACAATTACGGATGACAGTGGCTGCGTAATGGATTCCTGTTTTACGATACTGCCGGGCTCGCTATACACTTTCACTCTTGATACCGTTACTGATCTGAGTTGTCATAATATTCACGATGGTTTATTTGCCTTTAACCTAAATCACATTTCGGGTCCCGTATCGGATTCCTTTGAAATAAAGATTATACCTGACCTGGAGATTAAAATTTCAGGTGATACGCTTTACTATCTGGACAGTCTGAGGGCCGGCGCATACTTTATCGAAATCACATCTATTTACGGTTGTAAAATAGATACATTTGTCAATATAGGAGCCCCAGCCTTCCCTACTATTACTCTTGACAGCCTGGGACACTCTGGTTGCTTCAATTCACCGGAGGGATTTATATCGCTGAGTGCTACTTTGGATGATAGCTCGACTTTCGTCAAATGGGATTGGAGTAATGGAGACACGACTGCCTTTATCGACAACCTTACTGCAGGCACATACCGCGTTACAGTTACGGACATCAATGATTGTTCCCATCAGCTGGAATACTTTATAGATAGCCTGGGAGGTCCTGTTGTAGAGCAAATTTTAATGAAAGAACCATCCTGTTATGGTGATGAAAATGGCTCTCTTGCACTAGAAATACGAACTTATAAAACCGGAATAGAATCCATCGTGTGGAATGAGTCTGATACAACAGATATCCTGGAAGCTATAGGAAGTGGTCTATATACTTATGAAGTGAGGGACTCCTTTGGTTGCGTAATTATCGATTCAGTTTATTTATCACAACCTGATTCGCTCCAGATAATTATAGAAACAGAAGCCCAAACTGCCGGTAGCCTCGGGACTGCAACAGCACATATTTCCGGAGGAACGGAGCCTTACGATATAACCTGGTCTACCAATCCACAGATAAAACACGATACGATAATTTCAGTTGAGGCCGGTATTTATTCACTTATCGTGATCGACAAAAATCTGTGTCTGGAAATTGTAACTTTCCAGATAGACAACAAAACGTCTACCATGCAAGGCGAGCTAAAGGCTATCAGCCTTTACCCCAATCCGACCAGCGATATTCTTTATCTTGAATCCGGTGAAGAACTCTCGGGTATTTTCAATTGCAAAGATTGTACAGGGAATAATCTGTATATATTTGACGCAAGTGGAAAACAGATCCAATTTGAATCCGAAGTAAGCGGTCATAAAATTGCGATTCACACAGAAAACTTTATTCCGGGACAGTATTTTATCGCTATAACAAAGAATAATAAAGTTATTTATAATAATAAATTCTTTATACAGCGTTTATAAGTAAATGAGTATCTTTTAGGAAAGAGAATCTATAAAAAACCTTAAAAGCTTGCATTACTTGCGTACCTTTGCGCGCGTAATAAAAATTGGTAATAATTGTCTTATATGAGAAATTTATATATACTTATCATTCTGATATTCAGCATTGTTAGCACAGGAATTGCACAGACTCCTCAGGGGGCTATTTTCCCAGAGAACTATGGGAATGGTGCTGCTTTGATTCAATGCATGGGCAACGAACATGATGCCGGAACGTTTCAACTCGGCAATTATCAGAATTCTGCATTAAGTAATGATATAAGTAAAGAGCGTATTTTCTTATGCGCATTTGATAAGGTACCTCTTATTCACGATAGAAATCAGATATTGGATGGCGACCCAAATCCAGCTACTACCCCAGGCGTGGGATACGGATTCTATAACTGTGCTCCTACCATTAACGGAACAAGCCTGAGCGATGTAGCAGCAGACAATTGTCACGTTACCAGCCCTCCACCGCCAAGTGGTGCTTTCTATGTTATAGTCGATGGAAATCTCGATGGGGATGTACTGTTAAATAATGATGGAGGTTTAAATAATGCTTTCAACGGTGGAAATCCTGGAACCTGGTGGTTTGCTCCGATTACATTCGATGATGTTGAGATTCAAGGAAGCTCTTACTTTGCGAAATATGAGCAAGGGAACAGTCAGGAAGGACCTTGCGTAAACGTACGAACTGATCAGGCGATTGAAGTTACCTACCTCAATCCTTTCAGGATATCACAACAAACTACAAGTAGCGGCAATGATGGCGAATGCCTTGGATCATTTGTTATTGAAGGAGGATATCCGGAATATAATAACAAGGCCTTCTACGAGATTGAAATTGTCTCTACATCCAATCCCAATAACAAAGGAAAACTTAGCAGCAACAACTACAAGCATGGAGACAGGATTGACTTCTCAGTTCCTATAGGAGGAGAATATGCTATTCACGTACAGGATGGCAAGTCCTGTGTTCAGACAATAATTATTGACGTAGACTGCAACTCCCTGCACCTGATAGCTCCAAAACTGGATGTAGAACTAGGTGAGGAATTCTGTGTACCTATCACTGTCAGCAACTTTGACAGTTTAATTTCCCTGAGTTTCACATTGCAATTTGATCCGGGAATAATTCAGTACCTGGAACATCGAAATTCCGATGTAATACCCGGCGACGCAATGGTAGGTGAAGCGCAAGTAACACAAGGAAGAGTAACCTATATATGGCTTGCAGAATCCTTTCCTGAACAGGACAGAGTAACTTTACCGGACGGCACAGCAATTATTGAGTTTTGCTTCAGGGTTACACCACAAGCCAAGATTGGTGATATAAGCCCGCTTGATTTCACTAATACTCCTACAGCAGTAGAAGCAGTATCGATGAAAGTTAAGCCTGATGGAACCTTTGATAGCTATGTTGAAATAGGAGTAAAAATGGACCACGGTCATGTAAGAATCGTTACGGAATCCGACATATTCTTTGACTGGACTTCTTGCGGATCAGACATCGGTCTCAGCAACGGAGTGTTCAATATAAAAGCACACGGAGGTCGTGCGCCATACACGGTGAACTGGCAGGCTGACTGGGGTGGCGGTCCATCTGGAACCGGGACAATCAATCAGGAAGAAGGCACATATACCGTAACCGGTGCAGACTATGGTAGTTATACTGTTACTATTACAGATGCCGATGGAAGTACCTATACAGCAAAAGTTACGGTCAGTGATGTTAAACCCAGGCCGGAGTTTGACATAAGTTTCTTAGATCCGACCTGTCATAATATAAATAATGGTAGAATCACATTGAGTAATATAGATGCCTCAGCACCTTATACAATTGAATGGTCCAATGGTCGATTCAATGACACAGAGCTCAAGTATCTGAGTTCCGGCCATTATTCTGTAACTATCACGGATAATTTCGGCTGTTCAGCAGAAGAATCCGGCGTCATCAAATACCAAAAGATAAAGCTTGAGATAACGGGAACTGAGGTTTCCTGCCAAGGGCAGAACAATGGGCAAGCAACTATTTCCGCGAGAGGTGGTGTACCGATGAGTAACAATTCTTATTCCTTCAGATTTGAAAATGGAGATACTGAAACCGGTAATAATATTCTCAGAGAGAATCTGGGCTATGGATGGCACAGAGTTACAATTACTGATGATAACAGTTGTGTAAATGTCGACTCTTTCTTCATGGATGCGACCAAGAAGCTCGTATTCAATAGTATAAGCAGGATTGAACCTACTTGCGCCGATAGTGAAGATGGAAGTATCACTTTTAACCCGGGTACAACAGGTGCAACTGCATCAACCCCTTACACAATATATTTAATAGGCACTAACAGCTCAATCAACCTAAATAACACAGGCAACTCCGGAATTCAATTCAACAATATACCGGGTGATGACTTCATCGTTAAGCTCATGGATGCAGCAGGTTGCGTACTTGATACAATTATCCCTTTAAACGCGCCTGAACCTATCACGGTAAATCCTGATCATCAGAACAGCACCTGTGAAAATGGTGGAGATCAGGGTTCAATTCGTTTAAATGCTACCGGAGGAACCGGCAGTTTGAAATATAGCTGGGACGGAACAAAGACAGACGGAGGCAAGTACTTCCCGCCTGCTAATGATTACATCCGCAATTTACCCGCAGGAACTTATAAAGTCACTATTACCGATGCCAATGATTGTACTTATACCGCTTCTTACATCATAACAGAACCGGAAGGACCGGAAATAGACCGTATCGATCGTAAAAATATTACCTGTGCCAGCGAATGTGATGGCGAGTTGACAGTATATGTATTACAAGGACCTGCTGACATCGTAGATATATACTGGGTAACAACCAATTATGACACTCTCCGTGGAACTACAATATCCAATCTGTGCAGTGACACTTACACAGTCCATGTAGTCGATGCTAATGGCTGTATTGCCAAGCGAATCATTACAATGGAGGAGCCAGAACCATTGGTATTGGAGAATGAAATTATCGGACATCCTGACTGCGCTGGCCGCAACTCAGGCTTTATAGAAATATCAATCAGTGGAGGGGCAACTCCGTATACTTACAACTGGAGCCCGGGAGGCCTGTCCAACTCACCGCGACTCGACAATATCGGTGCCGGAACATACTCTGTCACTGTCAGCGATGCTGGAGGTTGTAGTCAACTAACCAGAGAGTTCACGCTTGTTGATCCTCCTGCGATGAATGTAAACTTCATAAACGTTACACCGGCTTCCTGCTTTAACAGCTGTGATGGCCACGCGTACGTTGATGTCAGTGGAGGAACCGGTGGGCCATTTACTTACTTATGGAGTAATGGCAGTACTGTTGCGGACAACGCAAATCTATGTGCGGGTGAAAATTATGTTATTGTTTCTGATGGAAGCTGTACAGACACTTTCTATGTAAATATAGCTTCACCTCCTGCAATTAATCTCGATATCGTAGATTTAACATCTCCTACTTGCCATGGAGAAAAGGATGGCAGAATCGAGGTTCTAGCTTCCGGAGGATCAGGTACTTTCATCTATCAGTGGGACAATGGGAGCATAGATCACTTCCTTGAAAATCTAGGCGGTGGCAGTTATGGTCTTACAATAACTGACGGCAGCAATTGCAGCCTTGATACTACGATTGTACTGACTGAACCAGATGCACTCGATATAAGGATAGAAGACTCTTCCAATGTCACCTGTGCCGGAGAACAAGATGGTTATATAGTACTCAATGTAAGCGGTGGTAATGGTGGATACACCTATCAATGGTCAGGAAATGTAAGCAATACCAATTCTGCAATGAATCTGGGCAATGGTACTTATACTGTTACCGTTACCGATGCTGCGGGCTGTAGAGATACCATTCAAAAAACGATTAATGTTCCACCTGTTATGGAATTCAGACTTGCCAACGTAGCAGATGCACATTGTTACGGAGAAGATGCGACTATCCATGTACTAAGTGCTACCGGTGGTAATGGGGCCCCCTACCTCGGCGAGATAAATGGTCAGACTTTCTCAGTGCCCGGCGCTATTGATGTTCCTGCTGGCGATTATATCTTATCTATTATGGACAAAAACGGCTGTGTTGTAGATACGAGTATCTCTATAAGCCAACCACCTCAGATTCAAATCGACATGCCATCCACCATCACGATAAACCTGGGAGATGTTGCAACGATTAGCCCGGTTGTATTTGGAAATACTGTTCCTATCAGATCGTATTCCTGGACTCCGGCTTCCGGAGTAGATTGCCCTGATTGTAAAGATGTGACCGTCCTATTGACGGATGATGGAACTCTGACTTTCATGGTAACGGATGAAAACGGTTGTACAGCCGAAAAAACAGTTGACATAAAAATCAACAAACAACGGAATGTGTACTTCCCTACTGCATTTACACCCAACGGAGATGGAATAAATGATATATACAGAATCTATGTGAATTTCAGTGTTGAAGAAGTCGAGTACTTTACTGTATTTGACAGATGGGGTAACAAGTTATGGGAAGACAGAGAAATTCCTATAGTTAATAATGCATCTGCCAGAGGGTGGAATGGAATGTCTAAGGACAAATCACTGAATCCAGGCGTGTATGTTTTCAATGCCAAGCTCAGATTCAAAGACGGTGTAACCCGTCAATATGCCGGCGATATCACTATCCTGGATAGAATAAGTTATGACTAACATATAAAAAACAAAAGCGCTCAGAGAACATCGTTTTCTGAGCGCTTTTAACTTAAAGTATTTCTACCTCCTGTCTTAATCGATATATCCCAAAGAAATATTATCAACCCACAGCCTGCTTTCAGGGCAGCCGATAAACGGTTCGCCATTACTTGAGGAAAACTGAACAATCAGATGTGTAACTTCATCATCTGCACTCCCCCAGCCATTTTCAATGATAGGAACTATTTTACCCTTGCTGTTCTTGGTATAATATGTCCCCTCGCCTACTCTTAAACCCATAAAATCGCGGTAATAAGAAGTCTTGGTGATGTCTCCATATTGAACGGTTAACTTGTGCTTATTCTGCCAGTTCTCAACTGACTTCTCAAAGCGCTCCCAGCCTGTTCCTATGCGTCGTGCATATACGTTACCATTTTCATCTTCCCAGCGTTTTTGTAACAAAATCTGCACCTCCGCCATATCCCTTTCACCCATGGCTTGTCCTGTACTACTCAGGCCATTAATCTTTCTTTTCTGCCCTCCGGTTCTCACTTTATAATCATACTGAAGGAATGCCGGCTTTCTTGTAAATGGAACACCTGCGACCAATTTACTATAGGGATCTCCGGTATCGGTAATCGGTTCTACCATTTCGCCCAGAAAGATTGTACCGCTCACCAGCACATTAATATTCACTACACCCAGAACTTTTATCTGGTCAACACGCGTCTCCAGTCTTGCTGCATTCCCGCCATATCGCGGCTCGGGAAAAACATTCACTATCCCCTTGTTAATTCCTTTAATACGCGCATAGACTGAAGAGGTCGCCCAGGGTGATCTAGGGTTCCTGTAAGGAATATTTCCCCTGAGAGTATCACCTGCAGTGCCTATTTCGTATAGAAGTTTAGTCTGACCTCCTATCACCCCCGACTCCTTGATTTCACGCACTCTCCAGTGATCCATACTACCGAAAGGCAATGGCTCAAGCGTTACTGCCTGAGAATAAAGGTCTGTATATCCCGTCACCAGGAATAGCAATATTAATAAAAGTGGGAATTTCAAAATCTCCATCTTGTTGTTTCTCCTTTTACTGCTTTCGCAAATGTTTAATTACAATTCTATTTATCGAGCTCGTTCTAAAAGTAGAACGCTTCGTACTCTATAATAAGTTTATGAAATTGCAAATTTTGAAGAAATATTTTCAACAAAGGACTATATTGAATTATAAAGCACGGAAAAGACTATCCAGTCACGAGGAATGACAAGCATATACCGACATTTGCGGAAACGCTAAACTTAAAAAACAGGCTAATAAATGGTTAGGTAGAACTATCGTAAAACAACGACATTCCCTTGCAACACCTTCTTTTCGCCGTTACAGATATGGGTAATTCTGTAAAAATAAGTTCCCGAAGACACATATTCGCCTCGATATTTACCATCCCAGCCTTGGCTCGCATCAGAGGTCTGAAAAAGTAAACCACCGGCTCTGTCAAATATCTGAAACTGGAGCAATTCTTCTACGATAAAGGGATTACTGATTCTATAAATATCATTAAGCCTATCCTCATTGGGTGTAAAGGCAGAAGGCATAATAAGGCTCTCACAGTTCACATTGCCAGGATCAACAACCGTAATCTTGAGAGTGTCCGTTGCCCTGCAGAATTCCTCTCTAAAAGTAAGTACATAGGTATATTCTCCAGGGTCTGGAGCGCTGATAGTAGTGTTCCCTATTGTGGGATTGGAAACATTGAAAGTCGGAGCCCAGGAATAGGATTCCGTGCAATCATCCGTTACTTTTATCTGAATCTCAGAATCGATATATACCAGGGTATCATTGGTGACTATCTTATTCATCTTATTGTATAGCAGAAACAATTCGTTCTCTTGCAATGGGCGATTATAGATACGGACTTCATCTAGATAACCCTCATACATCGCTGCACGCATGGGTATGCATGGGCTCTGCGATATTGAAAGGAAGCCTGAGTTAGAAAAATCGATACGCACATCGAGATTGGACTCCCGGACAAGTTTATTATTGACATAAATCAAAGTCCGCGGCCCGGCTCTGACAATATCCACATGATACCAGCATTCACTATGGTCTAGCGGAATGACAAAATCCAACCTCTTATCAAAGCTTTCCGACATTATAAAGCCCAGAGAATGAGAGGAGGGAATATATGACACTTCAAAATCCTTGGGGCTAAGACAATCTGATGCCTTGGAAAATATAATCTGCTTAGTTGTTCCTCCAGATGGCTTAAAATCAAAGCTCAGGGTAAAGTTACCCCTGAAATATGCATTAAAATCCGTTAAAAACTCGATGCTCGTATTACCATCAAAGTACGCCGCCTGCCCTACTACCCCGCAACCAAATCGCGCAATATCGGAGCTCACAAGATCATTTTCTATTTCAGACTCATCCAATACCGGCAGACCGTCCATACTCAGATAGGTAACCAGCCCTTCTCGGGATTGTCCATATAGATTTAAACTTGCCAGTACAAGAACTATCAGCAGTGAATATTTCATAAATTTACCTTCCTGTAATTAACCAAATAGGCCTCCTAATCCACCGGGAATCAAACTGTTAAGAGATTTTTGTGCCTCTGTCTCCTGTGATTTCTGCGCAAGTGCAATTGCTCTGTTTACAGCCACAAGTAATAAATCCTCCAGGTTATCAGTGTCCTGCATATCTATTTTGTCCGGATTAATAGAAATATTTAAAATTTCTCCTTTTCCATCTGCCTCGACCTTTATCGCTCCATCTCCCGCTTCACCATTCACTCTGATTTCCTTTAAACGCGCTTCTACCATTTCCTGGTTTTTGCGTAGGTTGTCCATCATATCTCCCATCATAATATAGTCTTGTTTTGTTATAGTTAAATGTCTTTATACAAGTCGGATTTAAGCCCGATGTTCATTTCCTGTATTAAATTCGTGCAAAAGTAAAATGAATTCCGGTACTTCCCAGTCATCGAGGCATCTTTTCCACAATTACTATTCCCTTTCACAGAGTTTATAACGTTGTAAGCTGAGAATTATTGAGAAAGTCCACTTCTCTTTACTACTAAAAGGTTTTAAAACTATGGAGACTAAATTCAACAAAAGGACAGAATACAGGACACTGTCCGTTTACCGTTAAACACCGTGAGTCTACCACGAGCTTTTTAATCAAAAATCTTTACCACTATTGAATAATCTTACAATTTAAAGAGAATTCAAGGCTTATAATTCCTATTTTTGTCTAAATTTTAGCAAAACTAGATAATGGCACTTGACCAAATAGATATTGATGAATTGGAGAAAGGCTCAGAAATGTCCTTTCTGGATCACCTGGAAGCTTTCAGGTGGCATCTGATTCGCAGTATTCTTGCTGTGCTCATTATAGCGGTTGTGGTCTTTCTGGCTAAGAAGTTTATCTTCGAAGTGCTTCTTCTCGGTCCGACAAAGGAGAGTTTCGTAACCTACAGATTTCTATGCGAATACATAAACGTCTGTTTTCAGCCTAGTAAGCTCACCATGATTACCCGGACCTTGGGTGAGCAATTTATCGTGCACATGATCAGCTCTTTCTGGCTCGGACTTATAATAGCTTTCCCATATATTCTATGGGAGTTCTGGCGTTTTATCAAACCCGGTCTTTACCCTAGCGAACAAAAGTCAAGTCGAGGTTTTGTTTTTATATGCACACTGTTGTTTTACTTTGGGGTGAGTTTTGGGTATTTTGTTATAAGTCCTTTTGCAGTGAGTTTCCTCGGCTTGTATACTGTCGACCCCTCTATTGAAAACACGGTGACTCTATCCTCTTATATGAGTTATCTTGTTATGTTCTGCCTTCCGACCGGAATTATTTTTGAAATGCCGGTTGTCATTTATCTTCTGGCAAAGATCGGAATTGTAGATGCACCATTCCTTAAGAAATATCGTCGGTACGCTTATGTGCTGACTTTTATATTGGGTGCTTTATTAACTCCCCCGGATGTCATCAGCCAGCTTCTCATAGCTATCCCCTTGATAATACTCTATGAGATAAGTATTCAGATTACTAAACGAGTCAGGAAAAAAGACAAAGATTAAATCATAAAAACATGCAACGTATCTCCTCCAATGCCAGTCTTTTCTGGAAAATATTTTTCCCTACTTTCTGGTTTGCCTTTTATGGTATTCTTACTGTTGCTCTATGGGCATATACAGGAGAAGAGCAGAGCTTTTTACTGGATAAGGGATTCCGCTGGGGTATTACGATATTCTATGTCCTTGGATCGTTTGTGATTTTCCTTACTATTCTACAGATTAAACGGGTGGAATATGAGGATGAGAAACTGTATGTCACTAATTATTTCAGGACAATACGGATTCCGTTTGAATTAATCAGCCATATCAGCATCCAGAATTTTGGGGTATTTAAGCGCGGGAAAATTTATCTGCATAAGAATACGCCTTTCGGCAAATCTATTGTTTTCATGGTTACTGTCAAGCTGATAGAAGATCTGATGGAGGAGCATCCTGAGTTCTTTGACTAGTAAATAATTGTTCTGCCTTGCTTAGCAGCAGCTTATCATCGCAGGATTTTCTTCCTGCTAAATTAAATCTTACTTTATAAACCGCAGGCCTGCAGATATCTTTATTGTACCTAGTCCTTCAACTGTACCTTCCGGTAAGGTTTTCATTGTTGTTTCACTATTGACAGTTTGGGCATATTTACTGAAATTTCCTCCAAGCAATGAGAGTTTTACACCTACACTATATTCAGAAGAAAGAGTATAGTCATATCCGATTGCTATATTAATCCCTAAGTTACCGGCCGTCATTTTTAAATTTTCAGTTTGATTTATAAACCATCTATCATCGTAGGTTAAATAACCTGCACCAATAGTCACGAGCCATGTACTTTTCTGATTCACACCAAGTTGATATCGCGTCAAATAATTAAGGCCGTAATAATTGAATTTAATCATATTGTTTAATTCTCCTTCTCCAAGTAAATTGCCATCATCATCTTTTATATAACCGTAGCCACTATTTCCAAATCTCTGTTGCGAAAACATTAACTCAAAACCATAATTTTCCCATATAAAATATGCTGCCTGAAGATCGTAGTGGAATCCTGACATCATCTTTTTATAATGTTCCCACATATCCCTATCCATGCTATTATCAAGTTTAGTTGTTCTATGTTGGTATCCTGCATCTGCTGCAATTCTATAACGAGAATGATTTACTCTCCTTACAGCCTTCACAGCAATTTCTGTGGGAACTTCTGAATGGGAAAAGTAGTCTTTTTGTTGAGTAACAATTTCATTCACGGGCAATAGCACATTCCTTATCTCTCCCTTATGTTTAAAAGTGAAATAAGTAACTTCTTTAGTGGTTTTAGTTATCTTACAATTTATGGAGTCACCTTCAGTTGTCACAATTAAATCTTGTGCTTGCAGGTTTGCAATTATTAAGAATAAAGTCACAAAGATTAAAATCACTCGTTTCATAATCACTATTACCTTTCCCATCTATTTTCCAGAATTGCCTTAATTTCAATTCTCCCTATTTCATTGTCTACTAACTCTATTTTTGGTCGTCCAACAAATGCACCGGTACTTACTCCACAACGCAGATAATATGTTCTGCCATATTCCACCTTAATTGGGACTTCAGATCGCGTTTCCGTCTTGGCCCATAATATATTCAATCCGTCTTTATCTACCTTTATGGCTTCTCTATAATTAGCGCTTACCCGACACAGTATAGAATCACCCAGATACAAATTATAATCTACTAAAGCTCCGGGTCCGTTCATACGATATACATTGATAATCGCATAGCCCGATTCAAGCATTAGGCTATCAATTTCTTTTTCAATTGGTAAGGCATACTCTTCTACGTCAGGGACTCTCAACACTTCTGCTTTTATTCTATGGCATGTGCTCATGCCAGGCGTTTTATGTCTTATTATTTTAAATGCATTCCCTCCTGACTTCCTTGTTTCCTGCTTTATTAATTCAATTCCGGTTATATAATCACAATCCGTAGAAAAACCTGTATCTCCTACTTTAATTGTTCCAAGGATTTCAGCATTTGGAGGAGTTTCTTCTTCTAAACCAAAGATTCTTATTTCTTGTCTGTAATCTATAGGAGGATATGTTTTATGGACATTGGAAGTAAGCTTAGCAGAGCAAGAAAATAGGAAAAGGATACTTCCGACAAATAACAAGAGTTTTATTTTCATACCGTGCTGTGTATATTTAGTTACTTCAATTTAAACCAAAGCTAACAAAATTAAAGTACATAAAAACAGCACTGTGAGACTCTATCCTAAATTGCTGAGCACGCGCGATAAAGCCAAGGTCTGACAATGATACGAAGGCTTTCAATCCAGCTGAAATAAAACCAACTGATTTCACCGGGTAATTACCCTTTCTTCAATCTCCTCTTTTCATTTTACGTTTCATCCTTTTCAACTTCCATTTGCTCAATGGTTTCTCAGACCGAATGATGTAAGTGTTGAATCCACTACTTTTGCCAAGTTGCAATTCCATTTCTCGATGTTCCCCAACCCCAAGTTGAAGTTCATCAATTGTCAAATCTGTATAACTAACAAACATAGCTGTTAATTTATATTTATCACTCGGCACAAGAAGTCGAAAGTTTCCTACACTGTCCGCCTCAGCCAAGTGTTCACTACTGTCTGTCAAATTGATTAAACTCAATAGCGCGAAGCCAATCGGATCTCCCCGATAATCTACAATCGTCCCACTGATAACAGATGTAATAGTATCGGCAGTCCCGATTTTTTCATTTTTTAAAACCGTCGAATTTTCATTAGTTGCTTCGTAAATACATATAGTATACTCATATGTTTTTACTGATGTATCAGCTTGCCCATACGCAAGGAAAGGAAATACCGGGAAAATTAGTGTCAGTATGTTTTTTATAGTTACCATTCAGAAATAGGCATATCGCGAGAAACGGTTTGGAGATCTCGCAGGTATTTACTGATAAATATTTAGTACTAAGATAATACTTTTTCTAATCAAAAATATCCAATTGAAACTGTTTCTCCGCCAAAAAAGCCCGAAGCAAATTTTATCCTTCTACTTTGTTTTGCATATCATCCATAATCCATACTATTTCTACGTAATTTTCTTCTCATAATTCTCGTTTTCACAAATAGTAATAACAATATGACATATAATATTCGTATCTTGTGTATAGATAATCTTAAAACAAAATGCCATGAGTTTTAAAAACTTTCCACTAGTACTCGCACTGGTATTAATAATACTCTCAAGTTCTATTTCCTCTTGCAAAAAAGATGATAACAAACCACCTAAAGAGTTCACCTCTTATCTGCGTTTTAATCATGAGGTAGACGGTTTAAGTGTTGAATACGATACGCTTAAATACACCAATGCTTATGGTAATATATTTAGCATTGAAACGATCAGATACTTTATTTCAAATATTGAATTTGCGAAAGCTGACGGTGAAACAATCGCCATTGATGAAGTAATTTATGTTGACCCGAGAGAGCCGGGATATGATTTAAAAAAGTACGACACTGAATTCCCAAATGGAACATATACGGAACTGCGATTTACCTTTGGGCTGGATTCTGACATGAATAAAACCGGTGCTTTTCCCGACTTTCCGGAAACTGCGATGGAATGGCCCATTCCTATGGGTGGCGGATATCACTACATGAAATTGGAAGGGAAGTATCTTCATGAGAAATCGTACAATCATTTCAACTTCCATACCGGTCCGCTCGATGGAAACCAAAATTATTTCCAGGTTGCAGTACCGATGGACTTGGCCATTGAAGATAAAACATTTGACGTAAGTCTTACCATGGAGATTCAGAACTGGTTTAAAAATCCAAACACCTTTGATTTAGACGCGATTTTCGGAGGGATGATGGGGGATCAGGAAAAACAGGAATTGGTAAAAGCCAATGGGCATGATGTATTTAAAGTGAAATAAAATGAAATCACTCACAAACATATTGTTCTTTATTACTCTGGTTGCAATCATCGTAATGAGCTGTAATAAAGATGAGAATGATGGGGATAAGGTTGCCTACGATCCCACCCCGACAACAATTGATTATCCTTTTAATTTTCCCACTATGAAAATTCCTGATGATAATCAGCCGACTCTTGAAGGAATTGCGCTAGGCCGAGCACTTTACTATGATCCGATTCTGGATAAGGACCAAAGTCGTTCCTGTTCATCTTGCCACAATCAGGAAAAAGCCTTTACAACACCGGAATCCAATAGTCTAGCTCATATAAATCTTGGCTGGAGCAACTCTTACCTCTGGAACGGAGCTTATCAGGAAAGCCTTGAAAACATCATGATGTTTGAGGTGAATGAGTTTTTTGAGACTAATATTGACTTGCTCAATAAAAGTCCGGAGTACAAGAGGAAATTTAAAGAAGCTTACGGCGTCAACACGATTACATCCAAGGATGTGGCTTATGCTCTCGCACAGTTTTTCCGCACTTTGAATTCTTACGATTCAAAATTTGATAAATGGCTACGTGGTGAGGAAGGATTTACATTTGAAGAATACGAGGGCTATGAAATATTTATCTCCGAAACCGGAGATTGTTTTCACTGTCACGGAACCGTACTGTTTCACGATAATGGCTTTGGCAATAATGGCTTGGACATTAGTCCTGACCCCGGTCGATATGCAGTCACAGGCGACAGAAAAGACTTTGGGAGGTTTAAGACTCCGACACTGCGAAATATTGAGCTTACCGGCCCTTATATGCATGACGGGCGATATGAAACACTGGAAGAAGTCGTAGAATTTTATAGTTCAGGAGTTCAACATGATTCACCCAATCTCTCCCCACTGATGAAATATTCAGCGCAGGGAGGAGTCCAGATGAATGAGGAGGAAAAAGCCAGCTTAGTCGCATTTTTAAAGACTCTGACAGATTATGACTTCATTACCCGTGAAGAGTTGTCTAATCCGCATTAAATGACGTTTCCCGGGTTTTAAATCATAGAACAGAACGAATTCATGAATTCGTTCTACTGGGGTTAATGCTACAGAATATTATAGTAAAACCATACACACATTTCTAGGGTGGTATCCGCAATCATATTCCGTTACCCTATTGATGCTGATTTCAAAATGACCTTTTGGCATTTTAAAAATGGTACTCGAATTTCGAAAGATTGAGTAGGTTCTACTTACTTTTTAAGGCGCGCCAAATCTCGAAGGTTTATTCCGGATAAACTATAACAGCTACTTATAATTTGAAAGAAAAGCTACCATCAAGTAAGAAAAAATCTTCGAGGTTTTTTCCTGCCTCACAGCATAAAATCATCTCCTATCAGATTTCTCGAGATTTCAATTTGAAGTACTGAATACATATCTATTCTCTTAATCATCTCCACTTATTCCGATTGTGAAATAAAACATACTGCCACTATAATAGTCAGTATCTTTTTCACTTCCCATAGCGATAATGCCCTATTATCTCAAAACTAAATAAACAATCTTCAAGAACCTGACCGCCGCCTATATTGTGCACTATTTTATATCTCCGCCCGTTCCATGTCTTTATACCGGACACTATCCCAATGTGTGTCATTCCTCCACTTAACCTCCAGCAAACAATATCTCCAGGCAAGTAATCCTCAGCATTTGCCGTAATAGGTTTAACCGTTCCATGTCTTTTAAAAAAGGTCATTAAGTTAGGAACTCGTCGGTGATCAATATTCTTATCTGGTCTAGATAGGCCCCAGTTTTTGGGATATTCATCAAAGTTTGTTCTCATATCCTCGTGTACTTCTTTTTGCAGATCAATCCCAATTTTTCTATAAGCTCTGATTACCACATCCGTACATACACCAGTATTTGCGGGGACATCGCCATTGGGATAGTCAAGTTGTACATAGGCCGGATCATAGCGTACAGCTTGCTTTGTCAAGGTTAAAGTTGAGTCTGCAAGCCTTCCGTAAAAACTCGTTTGTGCTGATACAGAACTGAGCACGAGAGCAAATCCAAATATCTTCAATATTATTCTCGCCATATCAAGTGTATTATTTTTAGAACGTTCCTATTTCAATATAAATTTCACTTCATGGATGCTCTTTTTCCTAATCCAAGAGTGGTATTGCCAAAGCTAAATAAAGCCAAAACAAATTCCAGAGCAATCCAATGCTATTAATAATCAAAAGGAAAATGCTGTTTTTGTACTTACGGGTAATTACAAGGATAGCCGGTATTAAAAGGAGATTGGTTGATAACAATATTAGTAGGTATGATAAACCATAACTCAACGGTTCTCCCATTGTTTAAATAGTGATATAGTTAAAAGGAATAAAATAAATATTTGTCAGGAGGATTATAATCGCTATTACTCTATTTATTCCTCTGTACTCCATTGATTAGTTCCCATAAAATTTTGCGTGCCAAGTACAAGAAGTACTGACACGCAAAATTCAAGTAGTTTAACTGAGTCTGATATCACTAGGAATCATACTCTATATCTTAGAAATCACTCGCTGTCTGTCGATGCCTGATGGAATATTCCATTAATCGTAATTGCAACCTCATCTTTTAACATCGGCGCCCCAAATCCTTCACCTATACCAAAGTCGGACCTATTGATAGTTCCGGTAGCATGAAATCCGGCAGCAGGCTTTTTAGTTTGTGGATGGTCAATTGTACCTCCATGAACCATATCCAATACTACAGACTTAGTAATTCCCTTGGCAGTTAAATCTCCGGTCACCAGGTATTTCCCGTCTTCAGCAAGTTCAACTTTTGTACTCTTGAAAGTCATAAGCGGATATTTTTCTGCTTCAAAAAAGTCAGCAGATCTAAGGTGGTTATCACGCATTTCAACCTTTGTATTGATTGAAGCTACATTAATACTTGCTTCTATTTTAGCATCACTGAAATCCTCTTTTTTACCGGTAATTGTAGCCGTAAAATCATCAAACGCCCCGACAACCTCCGTCACGCCCAGATAACCAATACTAAACCCTATACTGGTATGAGCTTTGTCTGAGTTCCACATCGTTTGCGTAGTTGTAAATGCCAATAGTCCAAACACCACTACCGCAGATAAAATTAGTTTAACTTTTTTCATTGTTAAAATTTTATATAATTATTTCATTAGACGTAAACACACACTTTTATTCACCAAGCAGGATTGCATTTTTATAAGTAATCGCCGTTATTTTAAATATCGCCTTCTTTAATTTAGATGCGCTATAGGAATTTATAGCATAATCACGTTGAATTACAATGATTAAAAACGCCCCTCTCCCCTCACTTCGGTATGCAGTTTACGTCTGATTTGCTTACCGAAGTATTGGATAATTGCTGAAAAGCTTTAATTAGATACCCAACTTTCAATCTATCCAAAAAGTTCATAGCGATATGTTGCATAGCCTTTCGACAAATGGCTGGTTAACTGCTTATAATCAAGCCAAGGCTTCAATATTTTAAGACTAGTAATTTTATAATTTTTCAACTTACATTTTATCCTTTATATATTCCACTATGCTATACCACTGTTACGCTGGTATATACAATTTATAGAATTCATGTTAATTCATTCTCTCGTTCCTCATGAATAATATACAAATAAAAACAGCCCTATTTTTGGTAGGGCTGTCACGCTGTATAATTTGCGAAAGCATAAATAAAAATCTAATGCTTCAAGGCAATTTTATTAAGTTGTCTTTAGAACGGAGTTGAACCGCCATCAATTACAAACTCAGATCCCGTACTGTAGCTAGAGTCATCAGAAGCCAGGAACAACACCATATTGGAAACTTCTTCCGGTTGTGCAATTCTGTTCATCGGAATACTCTTTTTTAATTCTTCTACGGTAGATTCATTTCCATCACCTTGTAATAAAGGTGTGTCAATTAACCCCGGATGTATTGAATTTGCTCGGATTCCGTATTGAGCAAATTCTAAGGCAGCCACTTTGGTCATCCCTCTCACTGCAAATTTAGAAGCACAATAAGTAACACCACCCGGAAGTCCCGTAAGTCCCGCAATTGAAGAGATATTCACGATGGAACCATTTTTGGTTTTCTTCATTGACGGCACTACTGCTTTCATCCCAAAGAATACACTCACCTGGTTGATATCGATGGTCTTGCGATATTCTTCTTCCGTAATTTCCTCAATAAGCTTTACAAAGGCAATACCTGCATTATTAACTAATATGTTTACCGGACCGAAGGCTTCTTCAGCCTTAGCCACTACATTCACCCAATCTTCCCATTTTGTCACATCGTGTTTTATGAAAATTGCATTCTCCCCTATTTCATTTGCAACAGCTTGCCCTTTCTCTTCCGAAATATCCGTAATAACAACCTTGGCACCTTCTGAAGCAAGGACTCTTGCATGTGAAGCACCCATTCCCTGTGCAGCTCCTGTTATAATCGCAACTCTATTTTCTAATTTTTTAGTCATTTTATTATATTTTCAAAAGTTAATTAATAAAATATTCACTTTGGGTCTATCGCTTTCTTTAGAAAGGAGAGGTTCCACCATCAATCACAAACTCAGACCCCGTGCTATAGCTTGAATCATCAGAAGCTAGGAATAGAACCAATTTACTCACCTCTTCAGGCTGTGCCGCACGCTGCATCGGAATCGCCTTAGTGATTTCCTCAATTGAGGCTGCCACACTTGGGTCATGAATTAATGGCGTATCAATCAATCCCGGATGCACAGAGTTCACACGTATCCCGTACTGAGCAAATTCCAAGGCGGCCACTTTAGTCATTCCACGCACAGCAAACTTGGAAGCACTGTAGGTAATATATTGTGGCAGTGCAAAAAGTCCTGCTACAGAAGAAATATTCACGATGGAACCATTTTTGGTTTTCTTCATTGACGGCACTACTGCTTTCATCCCAAAGAATACACTCACCTGGTTGATATCGATGGTCTTGCGATATTCTTCTTCCGTAATTTCCTCAATAAGCTTTACAAAGGCAATACCTGCATTATTAACTAATATGTTTACCGGACCGAAGGCTTCTTCAGCCTTAGCCACTACATTCACCCAATCTTCCCATTTTGTCACATCGTGTTTTATGAAAATTGCATTCTCCCCTATTTCATTTGCAACAGCTTGCCCTTTCTCTTCCGAAATATCCGTAATAACAACCTTGGCACCTTCTGAAGCAAGGACTCTTGCATGTGAAGCACCCATTCCCTGTGCAGCTCCTGTTATAATCGCAACTCTATTTTCTAATTTCTTACTCATAATTAAGATTTTTATTGTTAAATAATAAATTACTTCGGGAGGTAAAAGAATAGTGTTAACTGAACGTTTCACTACATGGCCGCGGAGTTGTACCGATTACCTCACAATCCAGACAAAACTTTAAGTTCTGAGCGTTATACGCCACTTGTCCGGGGACGTCAAAACCTTATCCTGATCTGTCAAGACAAAGATCGGGGGAATATCATTCATGGAAAATGGACAAAACCGAAAATGGCTGGTAGTTTTAGGAAATTGACTCCCTAAATTCGCTCGGTGAAGCTTCAGTATGCTTTTTAAAGTACTTTGCAAAGTAGGAAGGATCGTCAAATCCCAAGCGATATCCAATCTGATTTACATTCAAATCAGAATGTACTAATAGCCGTTTTGCCTCCAAGATTATCCGTTCTTGAATAATAAGTGAGGGGGTCTTGCTCAATAGTTGATTAGTAAGATCAGAAAGTGTCCTTGAAGAGATAGCTAGTAATTGTGCATATTCGGTAACAGAAAGTCCTTTGGGATAATTTTCATCTACCAAATTAATAAATTTAATGAGTTGTTTCCTCTTTTCATCAATTTCAAATGGGGCATCGCTTTGAGATTGATTGTCTTCTATTTTTATCCGTTGAATCTGAATGAGAAAAGAAATCAGGTAAGCTCGCAATAGTTCTTCCTTACCGAAAATGCCTTCATTTTCAAATTCCTTTTCCATCTGGGAGATGTATTGACTCAAAATAGTATTGCCTTTCTCTCCTATAGAACTATATGGAAGTTGATAAGGGTTATTGAATAAATTACATTTCAGGAAAAAGTCTGTCTCACTCTCTTTCTGCACTAAAAACGCTTCATTAAAGTGCAGTAATACACCCTGATAATCTTTATTGTTATCAAAATAGTGTACTTGGTTCTTCGCAATGAAGAAAATGTAATTCTCTCGTACTTCGTACTCCTTATAATCAACGAAGTGTTTACCACTTCCTTCCCTAAACCATATAATTTGATAGAAACTATGAATATGTGGCTTGGTCGTATGCTCCTGATTTCGCTCCACATAGCCGTGTAGGTCATACATGGCAAACTGCGGTTTATCAGGTTGATATCTGTTTAAATGATATTCATTGATTATATTTTTCGTCTTCTGAATCTCCATCCATGCAAAGGTATTAAAATGATTTGTTCAAGTGATTTTGTCAACGGATATATTTTGTTTAGTGGACTTAAAGACTACTTTCAAAAACTTGACGTTTTATCAGAGTAAACATTTCAGATTTAATATCTCTGATAGATATGAAGTGCCATTTAACTATAGCTTGATATTTTATCAATTATGCTCAGAATACTCATTCTATTCAGTATCATGCTTTTTTCCTGCAATAAGGAAAGCAAGTCTGACGGTCCCGCTAAGGATACCGATACTATTCCCGTTTATTTAACGGATAGAGCTTATGACCTGGAAAATATAAAATATGGCAGCAACCCACGACAGGTTTTAGACGCTTATCTTCCGGCTAATCGCACAAAGAAGACAAAAGTATTTGTACTTATTCATGGTGGTGGCTGGACCAGCGGTTCCAAGGAGGATTACAGCCACTTTTATGACTCATTGAAACAGTTTTATCCGCAGTGTGCAATCATAAATATCGGATATCGCCTGGCTACAGTAGAGGATCCTGGCTATCCAAAGCAAGTTGATGACATCCGGGCTGCAATAAAGTACATGCAACACGAGAACTTTTCGATATCCAATGATTATTTCTTATTTGGTTCAAGTGCGGGAGGTCATTTGGCATTGCTGTACGGTTATGGTTTTGATGAGTTCAATCAAGTGAAAGGTATATGCAATACTGTGGGGCCTACCGACTTTACTGATCCATCTTATACGGAAGACTCTATTTATGACTATGGTCTTTTAAACTTTGTAGGGAACTATACCTACACCCAAAATCCGGAATTATACAAAGAGGTCAGCCCGGCATGGCACGTTAATGCTACAAGTCCTCCGACAATTTCATTCTTTGGAGATTCAGACCTTTTAGTACCCGCCAGTCAAATGAACAGATTGCATGACAGACTGGATGCTTATGGCGTCATTAACGAAAAGACCCTTTATCCCGGCGAAGGACATGGCGATTGGAATGAAATGCACACCACAGACTATGCACAGAAAATTATTCAGTTTATAGAGTCGAACTTTCTGTATGAGTAAGTAGTTCATTTTTGCTCGCCTTTCGGCAAATGGGCGGGCAGTTTTCATTCCAGCTTTTTAATCATTTAATTCAAGTCATTCCTGATACTATTAGCCCCGGAAATTAAAAATCATATAGGCTATACTCTCTACAGCCAATTTCATCGTATCAAAATCCAGGGTATCTATGGTATCTGTTTCTTTGTGGTAATGAGGATTCCCACTTCCTCCTGAGCCAATAACCATCACAGCAGGAATGCCCAGTGGCCAATAGTTGCGATGATCTGACGGACCATTATTAACGTAATTATCAGCTAAGGACCTAGTCCTGGAATCAATCAGTCGTGGTGTTCTCAATAATTCAGAAACCCTACGATTAAAAGAATCGAATTTTTGTATACCTGAAACAAAAAGCTGTTTATTACTGACTTCATCACCAGGTTTCCCTTCCTAATAGCCGACCATTTCCAGAGAAATCATTCCCAGATAATCTTGCTCACTATCAAGGATGGATTGAGCGTGGACATAGCTGCCCATTTCTTTCTTTTTAAAAAAGGGTGGCTCTTCCAGACTATAAGCAATAAAGTCAATACCATAACCTATATCAGGCTGCATTATAGCGGCTATCCTCGCCATTTCCAATATAGCTGCTACCCCACTAGCGTTGTCATCAGCTCCGGCTTGATCTTTATACACATCATAATGGGCGCCTATGATTAATCGTTGCTTTGCATACGGTCGGTATTGAGCGATTATGTTTTTATATTCATTTCCATTCGCTTCCCAAGATTGTATATTAACCGGGAGCTGAGCTTCTTTAAATTGGTACTCTATATAAGCTGCAGCTTTATTTAGTCGTTCCTTAAGAATTCAATATTACTCTACTCGGGTTTAACCAACAAGCAAA
>CAYRFF010000024.1:0-50142 GCA_964423575.1 uncultured Saprospiraceae bacterium
TTTGCTTGTTGGTTAAACCCGAGTAGAGTAATATTGAATTCTTAAGGAACGACTATTTACTTGTAGCGATTATGTTATAGACTTTCGTCAAATGTCCGGAAAAGAATATCATGGAAGTCGGGTTCTGTTAATTGTATTCAACGTTATACCTCAATCTAGGGCCTCGAGTAGGGACTAATGGCCGTTCGTCCATATCAAGAATAGTCTCAATTTCAACCTAAGTCCAGTGCCCAGAACAGTATTACACTCACCACTGGTAAAGCGAGAATAAATCCGTCGAATCTGTCGAGCATTCCCCCATGACCGGGCATGATTCTACTGCTGTCTTTAAGCATGGCCGTTCGTTTTAATTTGGATTCAAATAAATCTCCGAGGACACCCAATACACCGCAAGCTAAACCAATCAACAGACCGGTGGAAGTAGAGATGGAAAAGCCCATTGCTGCAAAATAACCGACCAATATTGCTACGATGAGACCACCTACAGCACCTTCGATTGTTTTATTTGGCGAAAGCCTGGGATATAATTTATGCTTACCTATGGTAGAGCCGATGAAATATGCGCCCACATCTACAGCCCAGATACTGAAAATCATTACGAGTAAATAATACTTTTCATAATTTCCCTGAATATCCAGGACTACGAGAACAGGAGTCGCAAGAAATAAACCGGGGTAGATAAAAGCGGAAACCTGATATGGAAAACGATAGAGAAAAGAACTGCCGGTGCGGAATAAGTCGATAATAAAAACGATGGTCAGAAGTACCGATAGGAACAAAAGCAGCTTAAAGAAATCTTTATTGATATCAAATAAAACCAGCATTAGATATAGGACAATAGGCAGCATTGCCATTAATCCGGCTATAATGCCAGTTGACCGTCTAAACATCTTTCGCTCGTACCGTTTCTGCATGCGGGCATATTCTCGCCCACCTGCATAGGCTACAAATAAGAAGAATAGGAGAAAGCTTATCCCATGCGCCAGGATGCTTCCCAGAAATAGAATTGCAAAGATAATTGCCGAAGTTATTCGTAAATTAAGTGCTTTCCTGTCCATTGTTAACTTTTCTGAACAAATAAAATGCCAAAATTCCAGGAATCAATATTACCAAGGAAATGAGAAGGCCGGGAGAGTATCCCTGATCTGTCACAAGTTCTGCTACTTCAGCTTCAGACAAGCTATAAACCATGACCACCTGAAAGGAATTGTACAGAAAATGAAGGATAATACTCAACCACAGACTACGCGTATAAAAAAGAGCATAGCCGAGGACGATCCCCAGTATAATCCGTACAGAAAGACCATCTACTTGAAAGTGCATTAAGCCAAAAATAATTCCCGTTATTACCACAGCTATATGACCACTATTGAAAGTGTTTTCCAGAAACTGTTGTATGACTCCACGGAAAAGAAGCTCTTCTCCCACAGCTGCCATAACTCCGATAAGAGCTATGTTTAATATAAAGCCAATCGCACTTCTATCTTTAAAAAGAGCCAGCATCAGGCTCTGCGCATCTCCATCACCTCTTTTAAACCAGTCAGGCCAGTCTAATCCCTGAAGGAAATCATTAAAGTAAAAAGAAAGGGGAAGGACACACACCATTACTACACTACTCCAAAAGATATGGCCAAGCTTGGGAAAAGTATTTAAGCGGAGATTTTTAACGAGATCTTTTTTCCACAACAGGAGGCCAATTGCAATTGCCGGAACAATAAAGGAAAATCCATGAGTGATGATAAGAAAAATATGCAGAAATGGAGCCTGAATTTCTCCTGCTGCAGCCATTTTCATATACACCTCGTAATCAACTTCTGCGGCCAGAGGATCGAGTCCATAGGAAATCGCACCGGCGATTACCAACCCCAGAATATTACTAGTCGCCCATACTATTAGAGAGAATAAGAAAACAAGAAGATTTTTCTGCACTCTTTCTTTTTTTAAACCTGCATATAATGTGTAAATTAGCTAAGCGGAAAGAAGATTTTTTCATTTCCGGTTCAAACATAACAATAAATGACAACAAGATTAAGCGTCAATATCAATAAAGTTGCACTTGTCAGGAATGGCAGAGGAGGTAATGTTCCGGACGTGATTCAGTTTGCTCGGGATTGTGAAGAATATGGAGCGGACGGGATTACTGTCCATCCCCGCCCGGATGAAAGGCATATCAGATATAACGATGTACGCCTTTTGAAACAGGTAGTGACTACGGAATTAAATGTGGAAGGCTATCCCAATGCCGGATTTCTCGATTTGGTAAATGAAGTGATCCCTGATCAGGTAACATTGGTTCCCGATGCGCCGGATGTACTCACTTCCGATCAGGGCTGGGATATAGCTTCACATAAAAGTATGTTGAAAGAAGTAATAAGCGCTCTGCAAGAAAAGGGAATGCGCGTTTCTCTTTTTGTCGATGCAGAATTAAGGAGGATGGAGGAGGCCGCAGAAGTAGGCGCAGATAGAATTGAATTATATACAGGGCCATTTGCGGAAGCTTACGCAAATGGGAATCTGGACATAGCCGCTCAGCATGCAGTTTGTGCAATTGAAGCGGTGAAACTGGGACTTGGAGTCAATGCAGGACATGACCTCAGTCTGGAAAATCTGAAATATTATGCTAAAACTGTACCGGAATTACTGGAGGTTTCTATAGGTCACGCCTTGATTTCTGACTCGCTCTATTATGGAATACAAAATGTTATTTCACTGTATAAAAGCAACCTGAATTAATCGGGATAAGCTGTTGAATTAATAGTTTGATAATCAATTAGATAAAATAGATGTTGGGAAATTGATAATTTTTTGTTAAACTTGTGACCAAATGTGTGTACAAATAATACCTATTGAATAAAATTAATTAAAAAACTTAATGTATGAAGAGAATTCTACTAGTTGCTATGATGGTGCTCTTTGCCGGGGCTACGATGATGGCACAGAAAACGATTTCAGGTACAATTACCGATAATACTGGGGAAGCCCTTATCGGTGCCAACGTATACTTGGCTGAAGACCCTGCTATTGGTACTATCACTGATTTTGATGGTTACTATGAATTAAGCATACCGGCAAACGCAGTTACACTGGAAATATCTTTTACAGGATATGAAACCCAGCGTATTGCATTAGGTAGTGATAATGTCTATGACATTATAATGCTTGAGGGTGTTCAATTGTCAGAAGCAGTAGTTACTGCTCTCGGTATTACCAGAGAAGAGAAAAGTCTGGGATATGCTGTACAGGGCTTGACGAGTGAAGAAGTGCAACTTACGGGTAATTCCGACCTAATGGGAGCATTGCAAGGTAAAATTTCAGGAGTTGATATTAAACCTTCAAGTGGTATGCCCGGAGCTTCTACCCAGTTTGTGATCAGAGGAGCTCGTTCATTTACAGGAAACAACACGCCTTTATATGTTGTTGATGGAATGCCTATTTCATCTACATCTCCTTTCTCTACCGGGAACAGTGTTACAGGAACGGATGTCGGAAACAGAGCGCTTGATATTAACCCTGCGGATATTGAAAGTATCGATATCCTGAAAGGACAGGCTGCAGCTGCTTTATACGGTATTAGAGGTTCCAACGGTGTTGTTGTAATTACAACTAAGAGTGGAAAAGGCCTTAAGACAGACAGACCGGTTATTACTTATACCCACAACAGTGCATTTGATGTAGTGTCACGTACACCTGACTACCAGACAACTTATGCACAGGGAAGTTACGGGCAATATGCGCCTACATCTTCTTTCTCATGGGGACCTAAGATTTCAGACTTACCTAATGATCCTAATTATGGAGGTAACACTGAAAACCAGTATAGCCTGGCAGCAAAAGCCGATGGTATCAATACAGAAGGAAAGTTCTACGTCCCACAAAGGGCATCAGGCGGTATCGATCCATGGAAATCCCCATTATTCCATAATAACTGGGATGATTATTTCCAAACAGGATATACCAATTCCAATAACCTGAATATTTCCCAAGGTACTGCCAATGGAAATTACTCGATCGGGTTTGGAGTTACTGATCAGAGTGGTATCGCGCTTGCAACTGGTATGACCAGATACAATGCAAACGTTGCCGGTGCACAAAATTTGAATAAAAACTTTACTGTTGGATATAGTGCTAATTTTTCCAAGAGTAATATAGATAAGCTTTCAGGAGCAAACGACGGTTCATTGACCGGAGTACTTGCAGCTCCGGGTAGCTATGACTTAAAAGGTACACCTGAACATTATCCTGGTGAACCATACAGACAAATCTATTTTAGAGGAGGTTCTTTTGATAACTCATATTGGATTCCGGGAAATAACACCTTTAATGAAAAAACAGATCGTTTCTTTGGTAACTCATATATAAACTATGGTACCAACTTGTCAGACGATGTAGTTTTAAATGTTAAATATCAGGCAGGTATTGATAACTATACTACGCACCTTCAGGATATTTTTGGATATGGAAGTAGAGGAAACTCTACCGGAGAATTGGATAACTACGGTATAACCAATTCAGCATTCAACTCTCTTGCTACTGCTAATTTAGATTGGAATATCAATTCAGATTTCCAGTTTGATGCTATGTTGGGTACTGAGTTGAACCATGTTAATACTAAAGTTTATTCCGAGTCAGGAACTGACTTTAACTTTGGAGGTTGGAACCATATTGGAAACGCCAATATCCAGACTGCGAGTGAATCACAAAACCAAAGCAGAGATGTTGGTTTCTTCGGTAGTGTTGGATTATCATGGAGATCAATGCTTTACTTAAGCGCAACAGGTAGAAATGATATCGTATCAACTATGCCACGCGATAACAGATCATTCTTCTATCCTTCAGTTTCATTGAGCTTTGTTCTTACTGAGTTAAGCGGATTGCAAGATCTTGACTGGTTATCATTTGCTAAGATAAGAGGATCCTATGCCGAAGTAGGACAGGCAGGAAGATATCTTGAGAACTACTATATAACTCCTGGTTATGGTGGAGGATGGTGGTTGTCAGATCCTATCCAGTACCCGATCAGCGGCTTAAATTCATATATACCATCTACTACTCAGTATGACCCTAATCTGAAGCCTCAGAATACAGCGTCTTATGAGTTTGGACTTGACTTGAAATTCTTTAAGAATAGACTTGGAATTGATTACACATATTCACACCAGGATGTTACAGACCAGATTTTTGCAGTTCCATTGGCAGGGTCAACCGGAGCTTCATCATTGGTTATGAACGGTGGTGCAATCAATACAGTTGCTCACGAGATTACTGCTTATGTAACTCCGGTTCTTATGCGTGATTTCCGTTGGGATTTAGGAGTGAACTATGCATCTGTTGAAAATAACGTTGTTGAATTGGCTGAAGGTGTTGAAAGTATTTTCCTCGGAGGTTTCGTAACTCCACAGGTTAGAGCAGGTATTGGTTATACATTCCCTGTTATATATGGTACTTCATTTGCAAGAAATGAAAATGGTGATATTCTTATCGTAGACAGCCCTGGTGCATGGAACCACGGTATGCCTATGTCAGGTGATCCAAAAGTAATCGGTGAGGTTTCTCCTAAATTTATCTTAGGACTTTCCAATACTTTCGCATACAAGAACCTTGCTTTGACTGCAGTATTTGAGTGGAAGAATGGTGGCCACATGTATTCCGGTTCCAACGGTCTTCTTGATCTGTACGGAATGTCAGGTGTAACAGGAGATAGAGAATCAACCTTTATTTATCCTGGAGTTAAGCCCGATGGCACTCCTAACAATATTGTAAGAGGAGGTTCAGAAGATCCTGATGCATTACAGGATTTATATACTAACGTATTATCAGACATCGATGAGTATTATATCCACGAGAATTCATTCGTGAAATTACGTGAATTAGCATTGTCATATTCTTTTGCTAAGCCGATTTATAAGACACTGAACATCGGTGTTTCCGCTTACGCAAGAAATATCTTGCTTTGGACTACTTTACGTAACCTTGATCCGGAGAGTTCACAAGGAAATAATAATATGGGTGGGTCATTTGAGAGATTCAGTCTACCACAGACTACGACCTATGGATTTGGAGTTAACCTAACCTTTTAAAAATTAAAATTTAATTACATGAGAAATCTATTAAATATATTTATACTTGGATTGGTGCTCAGCGTCATGTGGTCATGTTCTAAAGATGTCATGGATGATATTAATAAGAATGTGAATGACCCGACTGATGTAAGTACTAATCTCATTATAACCGACGCAATGATTAAGTCGGTGTTTTCTATAACAGGAAGTGATCTCGCGTTCTATGCTTCTCTTTATGTTGAGCATAATGTAGGAATATGGAATCAGACTTATAATGCTGAAATCCGTACAGGTGAGCCGATTAGCGCTACTACATACAATAATAGCTGGAACACTATTTACAATAACCTGTATAACTTAAAGACGATTATTGAAAAATGCTCCGAAGGTGGTGATGAGGAAGGGAATTTCCACACCCTTGGTGTTGCTCAGACCCTTATGGCTCACAACCTTGCTACATTGACTGACTTGATGGGTGACGTTCCATGGTCTGAAGCTCTTCAGCCGGGTGTTATTTATACTCCTAAGTTGGACAAACAAGAAGATATTTACAAAGATGTAAATGCTTTGCTTGATGATGCATTGGTCAATTTTGCTAAGGACAGTGATTTTCCTTCTCTTGGATCACAAGACATAATCTTTGGAGGAAATATTGGTAGATGGGCAAAGCTTGCTAGTGGTTTGAAGGCCAGATATCTGATGAGACTTGCTCACATCAATGCAGATTATCCTGCTGTTATCGCTTACGCAAATGAGTCATTTGCTTCAAGCGCAGAGCAGGCACAATTGAATTATAATGGTGGAACAATGATTAGCCCGTTTTACAAGTTCTTCACAGATCGTGATTATTACGGAGCTAGCCAGAGCCTTTATAATAAATTGGACGATAGAAATGATCCTAGATTGGATGTGTTCTGGAAGGAATATCCGGGTACAGATGACTTTGTCTTAGCACCTAACGGAAATCCTGATCAGGTACAGGGCAAATATGCTATATCAGCATTATCTAGCCCTACAGCACCATCTTACCTTATGAGTTATCATGAAGTTGAGTTTCTGAAAGCAGAAGCTTATGTAAGAAGTGGTAATTTGGATGATGCTGAGGCTGCTTTGGAAAATGCGGTTGTTGCTGCTATGTCAAAATCAAATATAAGCCTTGCTGATACAGCTGCAGGTTATTTTGAGGCAGAAGTTCTTCCAAGATTTAAGTCCGATCCTCTTTCAGAAGTAATGAATCAGAAATACATTGCTTTCTTTGAAGAGGAAGCTATTGAAGCATACTGCGATTATCGTAGATTGGAAGCTATGGGTAATCACGTGATTACACTGGAAAATCCAAAGAATTCTGACGGCTTATTCCCTCACAGGTTTACTTATGGAAACAGTGATGTTACTACCAACGAGAATGTGCGAGCAGCATACGGTGATGGACGATATGTATTTTCTGAAAAAGTATGGTGGGCAGGAGGCTCTCGCTAATATCGTTTAATTAATAAAAAAAAGGAAACATGAAAATATTAAGAAATTTAATGATCATATTTGGAGTCGCACTTCTCTTTACAGCATGTCAGCCTACGGATGTTGACCCGGCTGGATCTCGAGGTGAGGCAGCGGTTCCTGGAATAAAGAATCTCAATCCTGCTACTTATGAAGATACAGATCTTGAAAATACCTTTGTTAAATTTGATTTGACAATGCCGGAAGGCGCTACGGTAGATGAGGCTGTATTGTTAGTGTCATACAATAAAGGTGGCGAGCGAAAAGAGGTTCAGCGTATAAGCAGCTTTCCTGCTAACGGTATTACCGTACCCTTGACCAGTGCTGCTTCAGCGCTTGGATTAGGCTTGGAGTCTATTAAGGCTGCCGATGTGTTCAACTTTGAAGTTATGACTATTGAGGGTGGTAAAGAGTACTTCTCAAGCGCTGCTTTCAACGTCGCTGTTGTCTGTGGTTATGACGTTGATGTCATTACAGGAGACTATACTGCCTCTAGTGCTAGCTGGGACATGGAAGGTCCTGTTACTATAACAGTTGACCCGGATGATGAATATATCGTTTATGTCCACGGATTAGCTGATGCTGAAGGAATGACAGGAAACGGGACTCCATTTACATTTATAATTAATCCATTGGATTATTCAATAACTGCCCCTAAAGCTACAATCGCTGATAGCATGGAGCCGTTGGCGCCTTATACAGGCTACAGCTACGCAGGATCCGGTTCATTGAATACTTGCGATGGAACATATAGAATGATGTTTGCTATTACTGTAGACCAAGGTTCTTTTGGAAGCTTTGAGTTTGTATTTAGTAAGTAATAATTAAGATTTTATTCTGAAATAAATATAGCCCGTCGGTAGAAATGCCGATGGGCTTTTTTATTTGGGATACTATGAGCTCCACTTTTAATCTCGAATCTAGGAAAAAGAGCTGCCAATATTTATGCTGTGCCTTAACTCTCTATCTGTTTAGATTCTCATAATGTACTCTCTTATTCCTTAAAGAATATATGCAAGTAATGATGGTTTACTGCGGTTAAAGAATTTTTAGACTAATTGTTTTACTGCAAAATAAAGTTAGCTTAAAGTGAGCACTGTAGATGGAGATTCGATATTATGCTTTAAATAATGGACAAGAGAAGTTCTTTGATGCATTAATTTCTAATGTCTGCAATATGTAAATACGGAATTAAATTTTGAACGAGGTGAATATTGAGCGATATTCGAAATAATATTCTGTGTAGCCGCTATCGAAGTTAAATAGATAAATTGGTTTTGGAGTTTCTGAAAGTTTTTCCCTAAAATTGTATATATAATTGTGTGAGCAATAATACCTATTGAATAAAATTAATTAAAAAAACTTAATGTATGAAGAGAATTCTACTAGTTGCTATGATGGTGCTCTTTGCCGGGGCTACGATTATGGCACAGAAAACGATTTCAGGTACAGTTACCGATAATACTGGGGAAGCCCTTATCGGTGCCAATATTTATTTGGCAGAAGACCCGTCCGTAGGAACCATCACTGATTTTGATGGCTACTATGAATTAAGCATACCGGCAGACGCAGTTACACTGGAAATATCCTTTACCGGATATGAGACCCAGCGTATTGCATTAGGTAGTGACGATGTATATGACATTGTAATGCTAGAAGGTATTCAATTGTCAGAAGCAGTAGTTACTGCTCTTGGTATTTCAAGAGAACATAAGAGTCTTGGATATTCAGCACAGGAGGTAGGAGGCGAACAGCTTGCTGCATCCAGAGCTGCTAACCCGCTTAATGCTCTTTCAGGTAACGTTGCTGGAGTTTCAATCTCCACACCTTCAAGTAGCCTTGGAGGATCTACGAGAATCTTATTGAGAGGTGTAACTTCTCTTACCGGAGAAAACAGACCCTTGATCGTCGTAGATGGTATTCCGTTA
This sequence comes from uncultured Saprospiraceae bacterium, assembly GCA_964423575.1. Lineage (GTDB taxonomy): Bacteria > Bacteroidota > Bacteroidia > Chitinophagales > Saprospiraceae > CAYRFF01. Next base: position 9,485 of record CAYRFF010000024.1, read on the forward strand.
GCTAACAATAACGTTAACTCTACCAACACCCAGAGAGGTGCCGGAGGACGTGACTATGGGGATACTGCATTTGACATCAACCCTGATGACATTGAGAATATCAGTGTTCTTAAGGGAGGTCCTGCTGCAGCACTTTATGGCTCACGTGGAGTTAATGGTGTGATAATGATAACAACTAAAAGCGCTAAAAAAGGAAGGGATGAAATAGTCTTCAACACTGCAGTTGCTTTTGATCAGATTTCTGTTTTCCCTAAACTACAAACTCGTTATGGAGGTGGTTACGGAAACGATTTTGATGTTGTTGAGATTAACGGTAAAGAGTATAACGTTCCGGGATATGAGTGGGACGCTAGCTGGGGACCGGAACTTGACGGTAGAGAGGTTCTTGCATGGTATAACGTTGTTCCGGAATTTGAAGATGTATATCTGAAGACAACTCCTTGGTCACCAAGTGCAAATGACTTCAATACTTTCTTTAGAACAGGTGTAACATATACCAACAGTATTTCATTGGCCAAGTCCTATGAGAATACTTCAGCAAGACTGTCCGTTTCAAACGTTGCGCAGACCGGTGTCGCTCCTAATTCTAATTTGAACAGAACAACAGCTTCACTTGGTTTGGAAAATAAATTCAGTGACAGATTTACTGTTTCCGGAGATATCACCTACGTTAGAACTGATGGATACAACCGTCCTGAATCAGGTTATGGAGACTTGAGTATTGGGCAGGCATATTATCAGTGGGGACAAAGACAGCTTGATTTCAGCAAGCTTGAGCAATATTGGAAAATTAATGATGTAACTCAGGCAACCTGGAATAGAAGTTCCGTAGATAATGGGTTCCCTGCTTTCCATAACAACCCATACTGGAACATGTATATGAATACATCTCAGGACCTTAGAAACAGATTCTATGGAAACGTTCAGGCTAAGTATGAAATTCTGGATGGCCTTTACGCTATTGGAAGTGTTTATGGAGATAATTATTCCTATAATATTCAAAGCCATGTTGCTGTTGGTTCCTGGTCTCAATCAGAATTCGCGACCAACACTTGGGACTATACTGAAATGAACTACGAAGGTAGATTGCACTATGGTAAAGATTTGGGCTTTGTAAGCTTAAATGCATTTGCAGGAGCTAATAGAAGAAATGCAAGCATGACTGCAATTTCAGGTTCAACTAATGGTGGATTAATCGTACCATTGGTTTACAACTTGGGTAACTCCATGGAGCAACCTTCCACTTCGAACTCATACTCTCAGAGAAGAGTAAATAGTGTTTTCGGATCTCTTTCCTTAGGCTTTGCCGATATGTTCTATCTTGACTTAACAGGAAGAAATGACTGGTCATCAACATTACCGTCAGATCATAACTCTTACTTCTATCCATCAGTGACCGGAACATTTGTGTTCTCTGAGTTGATGCATGACGTTAGCTGGTTAAGCTTTGGTAAACTTAGAGCAGGATGGGCTCAGATTTATAATGATGCCGATCCATATCTGTTAAGAAACGTATTCAGCAGTGGTAGTTTAGCTCCTAACTTCCTTGGTTTACCTACGTTTACCAACGGAAGTACAATGAGAAATCCCAACTTGAAGCCGGAAGCTACAACTACTTGGGAGGTAGGAATTGAGGCAGCTCTGTTTAGAAGCAGATTAATGATTGATGTAACCTACTATCAGAAAGTTACAAAGGATTTGATTATGCCGGTACAGACAACACCTGCTACTGGATTCGGAAGTATGACTCTGAATGCGGGTACGATGGAAAATAATGGTATCGAAGCATTGGTTACTGTTGTTCCGGTAAGAAATAGAAATTTTGAGTGGGCTTTGACCTGGAACTTTGCTAAGAATAATAACGTGGTTACTGACCTTTATGGTGACCTTGACGCTCTTGTTCTTACAAATGCACCATTTAAGGTTCAGCTTGCTGCAATGAAAGGTGAAAAGTATGGTCAGTTAAGAGGTACTGATTATGTTTATGATGATCAGGGCAGAAGAGTTGTTTCCGATGATGGAAGCCACTTCCTGACAACAGATATAGAAAGTTTAGGCTCAGTAATGCCTGATTTCAATACCGGTATTAGAAATACATTCACATACAAGAATCTATCATTAAGTGCACTTATCGATATTCAGAAAGGTGGTAAGTATTTCTCCGTTTCTCACATGTTTGGCCACTACAGTGGTCTGTTTGCAGCTACTGCTGAAAACAACGTACGTGAAGATGGAGTATTGGTAGAAGGTGTAGTTACCGGAACAGTAGTTAAGGACGAAACTGCGGAAAAAGGATACAGAGTAGAAAACGTACAAGAGTTCTCTGGTAGAGTAGATGCTATCGACCACTTTGAAGATTATTACTTCGGTCCTGCAGCGAGAAGTATCTTTAACGCAGATTATATTAAACTGAGAGATCTTACTTTAAGCTATGCATTCCCTACAAGCAATTTAGGCCCACTAAGTGGTCTAGAGATTTCAGCGTTTGCTAGAAACTTGTTTGTGTGGGGATTGGATAATCCTGATTTTGATCCTGAAATGATGATGAGTGGTAGTGGTAATATTCAGGGCATGGAAGGTGGTAACTTACCTCCGACCAGAACTTATGGCTTGAACTTAAGGTTGAAATTCTAAAAAATGAAAATAATTATGAAGATATTTAATAGTAAATTATTTATACTGGGTTTGATAGGATTTGGTCTCCTGTTCGTAGCTTCTTGTACTAAGGACTTTGATGAGATTAACACTAATCCAAACAGCCCGGAAGAGGCTCCGACCAATATGATTTTCAACGGAGCCACAGCGTATGTGATGAACTATACGCGAGATGGATGGTGGTCAGCAAGAATGACGCTTCCATGGATGCAGTACTCCGGTCAGCGTATTTATCAGGAAGAAGATAAATATCAGTATAGAGAAACTCAGACTGATAATGGCTGGTTCTATCTATACAAGACTGCTACTGACTTAAAAACAATTATAGATATGTGTTCTGATGAGGAAATTGCGGTACAAATGGCTGCTTATGGAAATCCTCAGAATCAGATTGCAGCGAGCAGAATAATGCTTGCATACGTATTTGATGAATTGGCTACTCACTTTGGTGATGTTCCTTATTGGTCTCATGGTAGCAGAGGTAATGCTGACTTCCAGGCTTTGCAGATCAATGATTACTTAACTCCTAAATATGCCGCTCAGGAAGCTATCTATGCTGATATTCTTAAGGAACTTGGAGAAGCAGCTGATCAGTTGGTTCTTGGAGATCCTGTGTTTACAGCAGGTGATAATATTTATGGTGGTAATGCAGGTCAATGGAAGAAATTTGCCAACTCACTTAAACTGAGAATTGCCAATAGAATCAAAGATGTTTCCTCTGATGCTCAGAGCTACGTGAACCAGGTTAAAGGAGGTGGAGTTGATTTAATTCTTACCAATGCTGATAACGCAGTTCAGAAGTTTGGCGCATCTTCAACTGAAGGTTCTCCATTCTGGAAAACATTTATGGTAGGAAACAGACAGGACTTTGTATCCGGAGCTGCTTTTGTTGACCTTTTAAAAGGAAAGACAGGTGGATTCGGTGTGGATCCGCGCTTACCTAAGATGGTAGCACCGGTAGGGATTGACGGATTTGCAGTTGAGGGAGGAGGATATTCCGAAACTTCTTATGAAGATTTGCTTGCTGATGCTTCATTGCTTGATCAGTATGTTGGAATGCCTTCAGGACTTCCGATTGGACTAGTTGCAGATAACAGTGGTCTTATTCAGACTTCTTATTTCTCAGTTAATATTATGAAGCCTGATTTCGGTGAAGTATTAATGGAAGCTGCTGAAGTTCATTTCATATTATCAGAGCTAAATGGCTGGGATAATGATTCATACAGAGCTGGTGTTGAAGCTTCTCTTGCGAAGTGGGGTGTTTCCGCCGGAGATATCGCTGATTTTGTTGGAGGCCTTGGTGCTGCTGACAAGGCAAGCGTATTGACTCAGAAGTATGTTGCTCTATTGATGCAGCCTAAAGAAGCATGGTGTGAATACCGTAGAACCGGCTACCCTGATGGAAGCGTTCTAGTATTACCAGGTGCTGAGAGTGTTGATGTCAATGGTGAATCCTATACAATGACTCCGATGAGATCCGGTAACGTTCTTGCGACTAATCTACCTGATCGTGTAAGATATCCTACTTCAGAGCAGAATATCAACGTTGAAGCCTGGAAGTCAGCTTCTGGAAAGTTGAGCAATGGTGATGAAATTAATAGTAAATTATGGTGGGCACAATAAAATGCCTGTGGATATAATAATAGTTTAAGCAACAAGGCGAGTCCAATGGGCTCGCCTTTTTTTGTGTAAGCTAAAAGCTAATTATGGAAAGTTCAGAATCGATTTTCTCTTTCCTAACAAAAAGTTAAAGAAAATTAAGAAATGTTAAATGGAAACTATTAGAGGCCTTCAGGTAGTTATACTGTTGAATGATTTAAAAACTCAATAAAAATAGTATGCCTTATGAAAATGAATATAATTAAAATGACCTTGCTAAGCTTTATGCTGATAGCAGGAGTTTCTCTGTTTGCTCAGAAAGCTGAATACAATCCTGAGAAACGAATTGACAATAAAGTCGAAAGAATGAAAGCAAAACTCGACTTAAATGAAACCCAGACCGCAGAAATTAAGAAGATTTTACTGGATGAAGAAAAGGAAAGCAAGGTCCTCAGAGAAAAGCAGAAGACGATACGTGAAGATACCAAAGTCAAAGTAGAAAGTGTCCTTACCGCTGACCAGAAAGCCAAATATGCAGAATTAAAGAAAGTTGATCATTCAGCCAGAAAGAAAGGCGATTTCAAGAAGGGTGAATTTAAAAAGGGAGACTTTAAGAAAGATGAGCATAAAAAAGGCGATTTCAAAAAACGTAAAGACAAGGAGCGTGTGAAGGAACACAAGGAATTGAAAAAGATAAGAGAGTAACTTATTTTAAATAACATCTTATTTGCAAGCCTTCTCTATCATTGGATGGAGAGGGCTTTTTTAGTGAATATCGTCGACTATTAAAATCTCCTTATTCGATTCATCGCAATACCCTCAGCCTGTGAAATGCACGCCTGCGAGCGCACTCATACACAATTTTAGCAGCTATGCCATAAGCTCCACCTCAGACTTAGCACCGATATACGATAAAATAAAAACAAATAATTGAAAAAATCGGGGGAAGAAGAAGTAGCGTGGGAGAGACTTGAACTCTCGACCTCAGCATTATGAATGCTGCGCTCTAACCAGCTGAGCTACCACGCCATCGTTTCTGTCGGCAAATATAATGTAATAAATGTATAATTAAACAAAATTTTGCCGATAATAATTGTGGGTGATACTGGATTCGAACCAGTGACCTCTGCCCTGTCAAGGCAGCACTCTAAACCAACTGAGCTAATCACCCCTGAAAACCTCTTTTCAGAAGGGATTGCAAATATAAGATGATTTTTTATTCTATCAGGGAAAAAGACATCTATTTATAACTTCACGACTTGTTATATGGATATTGGAACTTTATTTAAGCTAAATGAATTGAAAGATAAACTGATAAGCAATTACTATCAGTAACTATTAAACAAGAATTATGGCTAGTTTTAAAGATATAATTAACGGAGAGGTTCCGGTTCTAATCGACTTTCACGCTACATGGTGCGGACCTTGCAAAATGCTTGCTCCTACAGTGCAGGAGGTCAAGGAAAGTATGGGCGATAAATTGCGTGTGATCAAAATTGATGTGGACAAGAACCCACAGTTAAGTCAGATGCTGGAAATACGTGGAGTGCCGACATTAATGCTGTTTAAGAAAGGAGAAATGGTATGGAGACAATCCGGAGTCCTTTCTTATCAAGAACTCTTGGACTCTGTTAATTCAGGTCTTGGGAACTAAGGTTTAAATGGGCGATTGTGATACGATGGAGGTGTATGACAATTGCCCGAATAAATTATATCTGTAAAAAAATATTTTGTCATAAATAAGTTCTTATTTTTGCTTTATGAATGCAAAGAGCGAAGATCAAAGCGATAGTAGTGAGGACCCCTTGAGTAGGAATGTCGTCCGATATTTTCTATATTCTTTTTTATCCTTTGTAAAAATTTACTGCAATGCTGAGAAAGCCTTTTACTAATTTCTTGGCAGACCAGTGGCTTCAACCTTATAATAGGTTCGTTGAAGAAGCTTGTGTAAAGCGTCTTGCAGATATCCCTGTATTGACAGAAAGGCTCATAGGTTCATGGGCCAAATTAGCTGCTACATATAATAAAGAGTACCAAAATCACCTGGTAAAGACGCTGAAAGGCGACCGCAACCAGCATTATAGAAAAGGGAAGCGCCTTGTTATAGATCAATTGAATACAGACTATATAAGTATTAAATCCGTACTGGTGAAATCCAAGGATAGCGTTTATGAAGTACTGGGGGTGGACCTGGGAGCTGAAAAAACGAGGATCAAATTAAGTGAAATCGTTGCGCGCGATCTGTTCTTTGTAATAGCTCGTTGTGAAAACTCCCTCGAGGCCATTTACACATATATCACTGCCTACAATGAGGACTTTCAGCTGGCAATCATTGATATAGAGCGTATTCATGAAAACATCTATGACTATTTTAACGATGAGGAAGATTTGACGGAGCTGGTAGACCACTTTGCCTTTAGCGAAGAGGATATCTCTGTTATTGAACAATGGCCATATAAAGATCATCCCGGCTTTGTTATGGCATTTCTTCGTTATTGTATTGGCTCGCCGGCACTGAGAGACTGGGATGAATTTCTCAATTTCAAAAATAATTTCCCTAGGTTGGAAGCGGTAATAGAAGGATTGAGGCCGGACAATATTTCTGAAATCCGCCTTGGAGTAAATCATTCTGGGATAGATAGTCGGATGATATTTGCGGAAGCGGAAGAATTATCGGATTTATTAGAGCAAGAAGTCCGGAAAAATTCCACTCCCTTTGTCGTAGGAGGATATATGGAGGTACGCCCATTTTATAGCATGCCTACCTATCAAAAAAGCTCATGGATCGGCAATAGATGGCGGACTATGCACATGGGAGTCGATATATGGCTGGAGCCTGGAACGCCTGTATATGCGCCGTTGAATTGCGAGGTATACAGTATTTATGATAATAATATCCCGGGAGATTATGGGCCTACGGTAATACTGAAAGTTCAGAATATTGAAGCAGATGTTTTCCTTCTTTTTGGACACTTGAGTCGTGAATCACTGGAAGATTTGGAAGACGTTGAAAGCCTGCAGGCAGGAGAAATGATTGGGAGAATAGGGAGTTACCATGAGAATGGTGGCTGGCCGCCACATTTACACTTTCAGGTAATACGATCAATGTTCCGACATAAGCATAATTTTGATGGACTGGCAGATCCTAAATTCTACGGATTTTGGAAAGAAATATGCCCCAATCCATATAGATTTCTAGGCCTGGATATAAATACAGAGGCTCCGGAAACTGTAGAAGAGGAAGATGATTTTCCGCTTAAAAATGGCTCGATAGTATTGGATGTCGAGGGACAGAAATATCTGGATTTTAGAGAAGGAGAAGGTAAATACGGGTATTACAGAGAAGCAAAGGAGGAGAAATACGTCCAAAAGTTGCATGAGGAAATTACGGAGACCCTGATGAATGAATTATTTTCTATCTTTAAGGTGACTGCGATCTCTGAGCTGACATGGAGGATTGAAGTAGGCAGATCATCGGCCTGTCTAGACGTCAATTCGCCGCGCTTGTATGATAACTTTGCAGAAATTCTGGAAGAGGCGATGATACTTACGACGGTAGAAGAAGACTCTATTACGGTTCAACTTCCACATTGCATCCGTCAGGATGAAATAGAATACCTGATCGATGTGTTATATAGAATAGAGGAACGTTGTTTTTGATAATTTTTTAATTATCGAGGCAACTGAAATCCCTGTATTGGGCTCTCTGTCATGAGGCAGAGCCTTGTTGCGGAATTAATTATTCATAAATTTTGAGAATGAATTTACAAGTGCCGGTAAATAAGAATCTCAGAAATCTTCTGAGCCTGACTTCAGTGATTATTTTGCTGATGATTTTATTTCTGCCGGCATGCCATAAGGATATTGATGAATTCGAGCCTTATGAAGGCATAGTTCTTAAGCAGCGCATGCTGTTCAGCGTAGAAGATATTTACCAAAAACCTCTAGCAGGAGTTGAAGTCTTTTTTGACGATAAATATTATCGCACCGATGAAAACGGGATTGTTTATATTCACGAAATGACCATAAAACGTGGTCTGCATCCCGTCACTTTCCGGAAAGAAGGTTATTATAATTCTGTTCAGGGCATTGATTTCCTGAGTCAGAACAAGACTAAGGTAATTAGGGCGAGTATGGTGGAGATTCAGCGCCACGGTCCCTACAAAGCCGATTCAGAAGAGAATATCACTATTGATAAATTCAGACTGAGGATTCCCGAGGGGATATTTAAGAGAGAAATAGGCGGGGATTATTCCGGAGAGTACACTATAGCTCTGAATTACATCCCGACGAAAGGAAGGGAAATATACAGATTTCAACAGGGGCACTCCAGTGGGAGGAGGAAAAATAAAACCGAGGTAGCATTTGAGAACTTTGGACAATTCCAGATTAAGTTTTATGACAATAATGGCGATCAACTTCTTATTAAATCAGAGCATTTTGTCGGAGTTGAATATAATCACGATCCCGATCTGGAGACTGAGCTCCTGAGGGCTAGCCCAATATGGAAGCTGGATGAAGCGAGTGCAGTGTGGCTGGAGTACGATTTTACAGAATATCAGCCAGGGACATTTGCCTTTGAGCTGAAAGATGGAGGTATATATATGCTGGCAGCTGCTTTCCCTTCGGCAAGAGTGTCAGGGAGGGTAGCTTCCGCACATGGTAGGTTGTTTACCGATGATTACATTGACATAATAAATATAGACGGTACGGTACATAGCCTTGGCTTGGACTCCGATGGCGAGTTTTCTCTTGTTCTGCCGCAGAACGAAGATATGGATATTCAGTTGAGAAATTCTTGCGGTGATCTTGTCGGAGAAAATGAATTAGGTGTATTCCATGTGAAAACAGATGTGGGCGATATATTATTTCCTGCAGATACAGAGTACAGATTGAAAATCACTACTACCGACTGTATGAATAATCCCATTAACGCCGGATATTTTATCCTGCATGGCAAAGAGAGGGATATCGTTTATATGCCGCCGAGTAGTAATGTGAATATTCAGTGGGTTTCTTGTACTCCCAATGATTTTTCTACAGAACTTATCAGCTATTTCAATGTCAGAGGGACCAAGAGTACTATTCTCTACGATAAATCGATAAATGCGGATATTGGGACGATCCACGGCTGCAATCAGATTTTTAAAAATGAATGGTTAATAGTTGAGGACAATAATAAAACACTCATTGAAGATTTTCATCTGACAGAAGAAGGGAATGATGTTTTGGCTTCCGCAAATTTGCCGGAAGGCGAGATCAAAATAAGATTTAACAAAGAAAGTGCAAGTCTGGACTTTATACAACACCCATCCACTCATCTAAGGGTGGAAAATAGTTACTTTCTAATGGAAAAATTCAGAGGCGATACTTACTTAATCAGCTATAAAGCACTCGTTAAAAATGAGAACTCAGAACAGTTTCTACACTACGGTAGAATACGCACAGAAATCAGGAATTAATTCAGGAGTGCCGGAATAACCAAGTTCATTGAAGGGATTTTTACCTCAAATATTTCCCCGGTATCGATATTTTCAAATGTATAAGCGCCTTTCATATAACCTATTGTGTCGTAAATTACACAGTAGGATGAATATGAGTGGCTGTGCTGAGGACTGAGCTCCGGCTGTTCGCCTACAACACCGTCCCCTTCCACGATTCTCTTAATTGATGGGGATTCCAGAATCTCCCATTTGCGACGTAGAAGCTTTACCCGCTTGTTGCTTTTGTTCCGTATGTGAATCTGATATTCAAAGAAATGCTGAGGGCTCCGCGGTTCAGATCTGTCCGGCCTGTAAAACAACTCAACCTCTACTTGAATCCCTTCTGTTATCGCTTTAAGCATAGCTACTAGTCGTTAATTATTGAGATAGGAACTTACAATTGCATGCGCCTGTTCCTTGGCGTCATCCAGTTTGTCGTTAATTAATACTTCATCAAACTTGTCTTTCAGACTGTACTCATAGGTTGCTCTGGCAATGCGGTCATTCAATGTCTTTTCCGTTTCTGAACCCCGCTTGCGCAACCTTTCTTCAAGCACCTGGACACTAGGCGCCTGTACAAAGATTGTCATGACATTCTCGTTATAATTCTTTTTCAGGTTCAGAGCGCCGTTTACATCCACATCAAACAAGAGGACCTTTCCCGCATCCCAGGCTCTGTTGATTTCCGACTTTAAAGTGCCGTAAAATCTGCCCGGATAAACCTCTTCCCATTCAGCGAGCTTATCTTGCTCAATCAATTCATGGAACTCATCATCTGAAAAGAAAAAATAATGCTCGCCGTTTAATTCATAATCTCTCTTGGGCCTATTGGTTGCAGAAATGCTGAAAGTAAGCTCCGGGAAGCTTTCCAGCAGATAACGCGCTATTGTTGTTTTACCCGACCCTGAAGGAGCAGTAATGATAATCATTTTCTGTTTAGACGACATTGGCAATTTGTTCTTTTATCTTTTCTAGTTCATCCTTTAAATTGACCACAATATGCTGAATTTCGGAATGATTTGCCTTGGCTCCGAGAGTATTAATTTCTCTGCCCATCTCCTGTCCGATAAAATCAAGTTTTCGACCTTTTACCTTGGATTTGTTGAGAAGCACATCGAGGAAATAATCGCAGTGTTGTCTTAATCTAACCTTCTCCTCGGTGATGTCGTATTTTTCGATATAGTAAATCAGCTCTTGCTCAAATCTGTTTTCATCTATGTTTTCCTGTACGACATACCTCTCAAGATGACTGTGTATTTTTAGACGGATATCTTGGGCACGTGCTTCCTCATGCAACTCGATCTTGTCCAGTAAGTTCAGCATGGTAACTATGCGACTTTTCATGTCCTTGAGAAGAGCGTCACCCTCGGAAATTCTATACTCTGTCAGCTTTTCTGCAGCTTTAGTAACGACGTCCAGACATTCTTTCCATTCCTCTTCCGTAAGTTGAGCAATAGTCTCCTGAACTACTCCTGGAATTTTAAGGATAGTGTTGAGGATGTCGCCTTCCCTGATATCCAATTCCTTTTTCAGATCGGAAAAGATGCTGTTATAGTGTTTAATCAAGGGGATATTGATACTGACCGCCTGGTTGCTGTCCGCGTTCTCAACGTTAATGCTGAGATTGATTTTTCCCCTGTGTAAAATTTCAGAGAGAATATTGATGAGGTCAATCTCCTTTGTTTTATATTCATTGGGAGAAGTAAGCCTCAGGTCAAAGTATCTGCTATTCAAAGACTTCAACTCAGCAATAATCTTTTTATCGCCATATCTGGCAGAAGCGTATCCGTAACCGGTCATAGATTGTATCATACGTAAAGTAGTTTAGTTTATAATTAACTAGTTGGGAGGTAAAACTATCACAAGCTATGTTAAATAGTAAATATTCCTGACTAAAAGTATTCATATTTTTTCTTATTCCAAGAATTAAGCGAAAACTGCGATACCCGCAGCGATAATTCTTTTAATTCAGATTATGGAACATAAGAGAAGGGTTTTGGGTTAAGAATTAAGAGGTCAAAAACGATAAATTGTTGATTTACAACTAAAAGTATGACAAAAACTTTTTTTAGATAGATAAATTTAGGAGATTTGCACGTTAAGTAGAAATCGATTATAACTATCTAATAATCAAATATATAAGATGAGGAAAGCAGAAGTAGTGTCAAAGATTGCAGAAGAGACAGGAGTTCCTAAGTTTGACGTGATTGTAACCCTGGAAGCATTTTTTGATGTAGTTAAAGATGCTCTTGTATCGGGAGAGAATGTATACATCCGAGGTTTTGGGTCTTTTGTAGTAAAGAAAAGAGCCAAAAAGGTTGGACGTCATATAAAGAAAAATAAAGCAATCGAAATACCGGCACATTATATTCCTGCATTCAGACCTTCACAGGGATTTGTAGATGATGTGAAGGATAATGTTACTGATGAGATGGTAAAAGAATAGTGAGGGAAGGATGATAGGAAAATATCAAAAGCTTACAATCCTGGGAGCTATATTACTGGGAGTTATTATGTTCTTTGGATTTAGTTTGAAAAAACCTGATTTAAAAGAGATAGAATCCAGAAGACTTTTAAACAGAGTTGAAAATAGTGAACCGGTCTTAGTATCCAAAGCTGAGAAAAAACTGAACGCGGATCAGGCAGATTTAATCCATGTGATTAAAAAGGCTGTTGATAGGTCAGCAGACGATTCTGAAAAGGTCAAAAATCTCAAGGACCTTTCAGGAAAGTGGTTTGATTTCGGTTACCCTGTTATTTCAACCATCTATGCCAAACAGATAGCAAAAATCGAAGAAACTGCGGAAGCCTGGGCAATTGCGGGTTCTACTTCCTATATAGCTCTGCGTAGAACAGAGGATAATGCAGGAAGGAACTATGCGGGGGAATCTGCAATACAGTGTTATGAAAATGCTGTATCCCTGGCACCGGACGATATTTCATATAAGGTAAACCTCGCATTGACATATGTGGAATACCCACCGGCGGACGAGCCGATGAAAGGAGTACTTATGCTGCTTGATCAGGAAAAAGATTTTCCGGATGAACCACTTATCCTTAAATCGCTGGCTCAATTATCCATTAAAACCGGACAGTATGACAAAGCGGCTCAGAGACTGGAAAGAATTATTGAACAAAACCCGCATGATCAGAAATCGTGGTGTCTGCTTGCAGAAACATACAGACATTTATCCGTTTCAGCGGATCAGATAGAAAAGGCAAATGAAAATTGCCGTAATTAAACACTTTAAAAAGATATAAAAGAATAAGATTATGCCAAGCGGTAAGAAAAGAAAAAGGAAAAAGATATCAACCCATAAACGCAAGAAACGCTCCAGAGCCAACAGACATAAGAAGAAGAAGTAGTGTTGGGGCTGTGGTCTTTTAAAGGACCACAGGTGCTGGCTGTTGAGCTTCAATTTATTTAAGAAAGCGTTACATTTTCACTTTGTCTCGATCAGCTTAAAGGAATTGAGCTTTATTAAAAGAATTCCATCTAAAAGCAAATAAAGTGAATAAAGAATTAATAGTAGATTCATCCTCGGGCGACGTAAATATTGCGATGCTCGAGAATGGACAGCTCGTAGAAATTCATAAAGAAAGAGCTAATAGCGACTTCTCTGTCGGCGATATTTTCGTCGGCAGGGTTAAGAAGCTTATGCCCGGATTGAACGCAGCATTTGTCGACATAGGACATAAGAAGGATGCTTTCCTTCACTATACCGATCTCGGCCCTCAGCTGAAGTCCTTGCTGAAGTATAGCAGAGCTTCGATTTCCGGAAGTCTTAGAACACATCGACTGGATGACTTTAAGAAAGAGCCGGATATTATCAAAACCGGGAAAATCGATGAAGTTCTGGAAAAGAATGAAAGTATTCTTACTCAGATACTGAAAGAACCTATTAGTACCAAGGGGCCCCGCTTGAGTTGTGAAATTACAATTCCGGGACGCTTCATTGTTATTACCCCGTTTAATGATGTTGTAGCAATCAGTAAAAAAATCTCCAATAAAGAGGAGAGGAAAAGACTGAGAACCCTAATTGAAAGTATTAAACCCAAGATGTTTGGGGTCATTGTCAGAACTGCAGCAGAAGGAAAGAAGGTTGCGGATTTGCACGAGGAAATGAGCGGCCTGATGGCAAAGTGGAAATCAATTCACACTGAATTGTATACAGCTAATCCGCCAAAAAAGCTTCTGTCTGAACTCGATAAAGCGGCTTCAATTCTGAGGGATTTAATGACAGAGGAGTTCAGTAGAGTTGTGGTTAACGACAAGGAATTATACGAGAACCTGAAGGAGTACATAAAATCATTTGCTCCGGATCGTGCCAATATCGTAGAAGCATATCGTTCTAAGGCTCCGATCTTTGATAGGTTTGGCATTACCAAACAGATTAAGGCTTCCTTTGGGAAAACGTCAACTATGCGGTCAGGTGCTTATATCGTTATTGAGCATACAGAGGCAATGACAGTCATAGACGTGAACTCAGGTCCTAAGTCGCAAAAGGAAAATCAGGAAGAAGCTTCCTTAAAAGTTAACCTGGAAGCTGCTGAGGAAATAGCAAGACAGTTGCGCTTAAGGGATATCGGTGGCTTGATTGTTATCGACTTTATCGACATGCGCAATCGGAAAAACCGCTATGAACTCAATAAGGCAATGAAGGACTTCATGTCCAAGGATCGCGCCCAACATACTATCCTGCATCTGAGTAAATTTGGATTGATGCAGATAACGAGGGAAAGAGCGAGACCTGCAGTTAAGATTGATACAAGCGAAGACTGCCCGACTTGCGGTGGATCCGGAAAGATTACCTCTTCATTGTTGATAATGGACGAGATCGAAAGAGACTTGGAGTTCATCCTGAAATCACGACCTAAGTCCAAGCTCATCATGCACGTACATCCTTATCTGGATGCATATATCAAGCGTGGAATTCCGAGCCTGCAGATGAACTGGTACATGAAATATGGAAAGTGGATAAAGGTGCGGCCTATCAATAAATTGCCATTGACTAAGTGGAAGTTCTTTGATGGTGAGATGGATGAAATCCGGCTAAACAAGTAGTTATGACAGCCCCGCTTATTTATTCAGTCTTGAATTGGGGCCTGGGACATGCAACGCGGTCAGTTCCGGTAATAAACGAGTTAAAAAATATGGGGTATGAAGTGCACCTCGCGTCAAGCGGGGATGCACTTACGTATCTTTCTGCACAATTTCCTGATTTGCCACTCCTCGCGCTACCGGATTATAGGATTAATTACCCCACGACTTATATGATGTTGAATGCGATGGCATTTGCTCCATCTATGTTGCTGGCTATCCGCAAAGAGCAGAAGATTATTCAATCCTATAGCGATAAATGGGATATTTCGATTGCCTTCTCCGATAATCGTTATGGCTGCTTTATCAGAAGCGGGAGAAATTATTTCATAGGTCATCAGATGGATATCGAAGCCGGGAGTATGTTGAGTAACTCACTGGTAAATTATATTCAAAGGCGCTATTTAAAGCAATTTCAACATGTTTTAGTCCCGGACTTTCGTCAAATGCCGAACCTCGCAGGAACTTTGTCCAAGGGAACAATAACACAGGAAATCAGCTATCTCGGACCTCTTAGCTCCTACACAACACCTAAGCAAACTGCCCCGAAATATGACTGGTGTTGCATATTGAGTGGAGTAGAACCGCAGAGACGATTCCTGGCAGAGAAATTGTACTATATCCTGGAAGAGAACGAAATATCTGCTGCAATTATCACCGGAAAACCCGAGCCTTACATTAATTCAGGTAAATACGTGGAAGTGTTTCCTCTTCTGAATGCGGAAGAAGTACAGGCGATAGTGGAAAAAAGTAAGTTTCTATGTATACGTAGTGGGTATACGAGTATAATGGACTTATCAGTTTGGCGTAAGCCCGCATTACTTATCCCGACTCCCGGACAACATGAACAGATTTATCTTGCAGACTACCTGAAAAGTGAATTTGGGATTTCAATCTGTAGACAAAAGGAATTATCCATAGCTTCCTTTAAAACTTCTCCGGCTGATGTAGATACTTTACCCACGTATGATCCGGATAGCTTGAGGAAAGAGCTAAAAAAGATAGCCTGAATAAAAGAAACGGTAATTATATCCTTGTGTTGAGGAATTCACAATTTATGTATTGTGCATGCTCATTGCTTTTTGCACGCCTACTCTTGAATAAGCAACGATGGCTTTCCAGATATTGGGGATGATTTCTTCCAACTGTTCCTTTTCCTCGTTGCTCCACTTTCCCAATACAAATCTCGATTGCTCGCCGGAATGAAAATCATGGCCGATTCCTATCCGGAAACGTGGATAATTCTGAGTGTTGAGATGTGCTTCAATACTCTTTAAGCCATTGTGACCTCCGGAAGAACCATTGGGTCGCATACGCAATTTGCCGAAAGGCAGATTTAAATCATCCAGAACAACCATCGTATTTTTCACCTGGATATTCTCTTTCTGCATCCAGTAAGAAACCGCTTTACCCGATAAATTCACATAAGTGGAAGGTTTAAGGAGAATGAACTGTCTGCCTGCATGCTTAATGCGCGCGATATCACCTCTTCTTTCATGCTCCCACTCTGCATTTTTGGAAGCAGCGATATAATCCAGCACTTCAAATCCTATATTATGTCGTGTACCATCATATTCGGCACCCATATTACCAAGGCCGGTAATGAGATATTTCATTTCGTTGTCTATTTGTGTCTTAGGGGAAGCAGATAAAAGTCTTCCTATAAATCCCATATTTAATTATTTATAAGAAAGTGTACTCTTTCCTATCTTGTGCTAAAATATGCTAATTATGAAGAAAATATACTTATATGCTATATTGTTTATCGCAGGATTGTTCCTTTTTGTACAATTCTTTGGTAATGGCGAGGAAAACAGATCAGAATACAGCGCGGAATCCTTTCAGGAATATAAAGCACTTAAATCCAAAATATCCGCCCACAGGGGAGGAAAAGATGTGAAAGGTTATGCAGAAAACTGCCTGCTTACAATACAATATCTGCATGATAAGTACCCTGGAATGTCCTTTGAGATAGACTTGCAAAATACGGCGGATGGAAGAATTGTCCTTTTTCACGATGATGGCATGGATCGATTGACTGGTAGGAGCGGGAAAGTGGAGGATTTCCCCTATGAAACACTTTCTGAAATTCCTTTACTGGATTCCAGGAAAAATGAAACGGATTGTCGGATTCCCTTACTGGATGATGTCCTTGCATGGGCAGTGGAGGCCGATGCCACTTTATGGCTGGATTTCAAAGAGGATATAAGCTATGAAAAGGTGATTGCCATGGTACGTGAATATAAAGCTGAGGACAATGTTATCCTGATTTCATATACCGTAGCTCAAGCAAGGAAGCTGCAATCTCTCGCTCCTGAAATGATTGTTTCTGCTACTGCCAGAAATATGAAAGAATGGGGATGGCTTCAGGAAGCTGGTCTGAACTTTAAAAAGGTTGTGGTTTTTACCGGAACTAAACTGTCTGATAAAGAAGTGCTGAATGCTATTCATGCAGAGAATGCACTTACGGTACTAGGAACACTAGGAAACCTTGATAAGCGCGCTGAAGCCAGAGGTGACCACTTGTATAGAGAATGGCTGGATGACGGTTATGATTTATTCTCTACAGACAGACCGGAAGAAATGTGGAAAGCATTATATGGGGAATAGTAGGGATGCACGGCTATTTACTATGGATGTTCGTACCGCAGAGTATGGAGTAAAGAAACGATTTATATGTGTCTGGAAATGGAACGCGGATGCCACTAATGCTGACGCAACGCGGATGTACGCGAATTTCATCCCTTCTCACTCAACCCCAAGCCCAACCCTTCCCCACTGCGTAGAGAAGGGAGATTAATATCGTTTTAATTTCAGGATTTAAACTCCCCTTTAAAAATAACCACTATTTTGCGGATAAATTCCGCTATTTTCTCATCACCCATCACTGTTTTCTTGTCACTGACTCCTGTTTCCTGACTTCTGCCTCCTGACTTCTGTTTCCTGCTATCTCGACAAGTATAATGACCTCTTCTTCTCAATTTCCCTGAACACAGGATCATGCAGACTCTTTATAAAATGGATTTTCTCCCCGGTGGATTTCATCTCCGGCCCTAGTGACATATCGACATTAGGGAATTTATCGAAGGAGAATACCGGAATTTTAATTGCCCATCCTTCCAGATCCGGCTTAATATCAAAGTCCTTTAACTTATGGGTTCCCAGCATCACTTTTGTAGCGATGTTGAGGTACGGGATTTTATGTGCCTTAGCAATGAAAGGAACAGTTCTGGACGCCCTAGGATTAGCCTCGATAACGTGCACCTTATTATGCATGTCTATCGCAAATTGTACGTTAATCAGCCCCTTGATATTCAGGGCGTGAGCTAGCCTGGTTGTATATTCCTTCATGTGCTCCAACACTTCATCGGAAAGAGAATAAGTAGGCAATACTGCAGATGAATCCCCGGAGTGAATTCCCGCGGGTTCAATATGCTCCATAATTCCCAGGATAAGAACATCCTCACCATCACAGATGGCATCGATTTCAGCTTCTTTGGCACGTTCAAGGAATTGATCTATTAAGACCTGATTGCCCGGTAAATGCTTGAAAATCGATAATACGTGACTTTCCAACTCCTCGTCATTAATTACAATCCTCATCCTTTGCCCGCCCAGTACATAGGAAGGGCGAATTAAAACGGGATAGTAAACGCGGTGTGCAATTTTCAATGCTTCTTCTGCTGTGTGGGCAACACCGTAATCCGGATAAGGGATATCCAGTTCCTTCAACAGATCTGAAAATCTTCCTCTATCCTCGGCCAGGTCCATGGACTCATAGGAAGTCCCGATGATAGGAATTCCTTCTTCGTGGAATTTTTCAGCAAGTTTCAGAGCTGTTTGTCCTCCGAGCTGTACAATAACTCCTTCCGGCTTTTCATGTTCCAGGATATCATCTATATGCTCCCAGAAAACCGGCTCAAAGTAAAGTTTATCTGCAATGTCAAAGTCCGTTGAAACAGTCTCCGGATTGCAGTTAATCATAATGGACTCTTTGCCGACATCTTTAATCGCCATCAATCCGTGCACACAACTATAATCAAATTCAATCCCCTGTCCTATACGATTGGGACCGGAACCCAGAACGATAACCTTTTCTTTGTCAGAAACCGGACTTTCGTTTGCTTCCGCAAATGTCGAATAGAAATATGGTGTATGAGCTTCAAATTCAGCTGCACAAGTGTCAACCATTTTGAAAACTCTTCTGAATCCGCGCTTTTTACGTTCTTCAGTAATATGTTTTTCTTCCAGGCGCATCAACCAGGCTATCTGTGCATCCGAATAGCCGTTTTTCTTTAATTTCAGAAAGAAATCATCCGGAATGTCACTGGGAACATTATATCGCATTAGCTGATCTTCCAGTGGAATCATTTTCTGGATTTCTCTGATAAACCAGGGGTCGATGCCTGTGAGTTTACATACGGTATTCAGAGGAACGCCGAGTCTCAGAGCATCTTTTATCCTGTATAGTCGATCGTCACTAGGTGTTTTTAGTCTTTCCAGAATATCCTCTGTACGTATCCATTCCTTTTTATCGGCACCTAGACCCATTCGATTATCTTCCTGAGACTGACACGCCTTTTGTAGAGCTTCAATAAAAGAACCCCCGATAGCCATCACTTCACCTACTGACTTCATCTGAAGCCCGAGTGTATGATCAGAGCCGGCAAATTTTGCGAAGTTCCAGCGAGGCATTTTCACAATGACATAATCCATTGTAGGTTCTGAGAATGCAGAACTCGTACCAGTCAATTCATTACTTAATTCATCCAGAGTATAGCCTATGGCAAGTTTGGTAGCAATTTTGGCAATTGGATAACCGGTTGCCTTTGAGGCCAGTGCCGATGAACGAGATACTCTTGGATTGATTTCTATCGTGATGAGTTCTTCTGTTATCGGATCCTGGGCAAACTGTACGTTGCAGCCGCCGGCGAAATTGCCGAGAGAGCGTATCATCTCTATCGACATATTTCTCATTTTCTGAACGGTAGAGTCAGAAGCAGTCATAACCGGTGCGACTGTGATACTGTCTCCGGTGTGGACGCCCATAGGGTCCATATTCTCAATTGTACAGACGATAATAACATTGTCTTCCTTGTCGCGCAGCAATTCCAGCTCGAACTCTTTCCAACCAAGAACAGCTTTTTCAACAAGAACCTCGTGAATCGGAGAGATATCCAGCCCTCTTCTCAGAGCTGCATCAAAATCTTTTTCATCAAAGACAAATGCTCCTCCACTTCCCCCGAGTGTATACGAAGGTCTTATCACGAGAGGAAAGCCTATTTTCTGCGCAGCATCTTTCCCCTCTAGGAAGGAGTTAGCAATATGGCTATCCGCGATTCCCATCCCGAGCTTAATCATGTGATTTCTGAAATCTTCCCGGTCTTCTGTTAATTTGATGGCATCGAGATCGACACCTATAAGGCGTACCCCATATTTATCCCAGATACCCATTTCCCCCACTTCGATTGTAAGGTTTAAGGCTGTCTGCCCCCCCATAGTCGGAAGCACAGCATCGATTTGACGTTCCTGTAATATTTCCTCTATACTTTCCGGAGTCAGGGGTTTAAGGTAAATGTGGTCAGCTGTTATCGGGTCGGTCATGATAGTAGCCGGATTGGAATTAATCAGACTGACTTCAATCCCTTCTTCTCTTAAAGAACGGGCAGCCTGTGAACCTGAATAATCAAATTCACATGCTTGTCCAATAATAATCGGTCCACTCCCTATTATCAGGACGGATTTGATGCTGGTATCTCTTGGCATAAAAAAGTTGAATTAAGATAGAGTTCCGAGCACTCATTTTCTGAGTGAAATGCGTAGATTTTAATAAATTCTTAAAAACTTGAGGCATTCTGCGAGTGTCGTAAAATTTTATGCCGCAAAGATAGAAAAACTCTTATATTTAAAAGATGAAAGAACGAATACTTATTGCTGATAGGGTACATAATATGTTGATAACCGGTCTTGAGGAACTAGGCTACGAAATTGATTATCAACCGGATATCGAACATGAGAGATTTCTTCTGCTTGTGGAAAACTATTCCGGACTCATTGTGAATACCAAGAATCCCGTAAGAAGGCCTGCGATTGATAAGGCAGGTAGGCTGAAATTTATAGCAAGACTGGGGAGCGGGATGGATATAATAGATGTGGATTATGCAGAGGGAAAAGGAATAGCAGTATTTTCTGCACCGGAAGGAAATGCCAATGCAGTTGCCGAGCATGCTTTGTCTATGTTGTTGACCTTATTTAATAATATTCATAAGGCAAATGCGGGCGTGAGAGAATTTAGGTGGGAAAGGGAAGGAAATAGAGGCCGGGAACTGGAAAATCTGACAGTTGGCGTGATAGGATACGGCCATAACGGATCCACATTTGTAAATAAAATGAAGAGATTGGGCGTAAAGATTCTCTGTTATGATAAATACAAGCAGCGTTATCTTTCAGGCTCTCGTTATGTAAGAGAATGTGAACTTCTGGAAGAGGTATTAAGTGAAAGCGACATAATCAGTTTACACATTCCGTTGACCGAAGAAACAAGAGAAATGGTGAATGATCAATTCTTTGAAAAGTGTAGAAATAACTTGACTCTGATTAATACATCGCGGGGAGCAATTGTGGATCTTGAATCGGTGGAAAGGGCATTCATATCCGGCAAGTTATACGGTGCTTGTCTCGATGTTTTGCCTAATGAAAATTTGCGTAAGCTTAAAGCAAATGAAAAGGAAATCCTTGAAAGGCTTATGAGCTACAATGTTATATTTACGCCACATATAGCTGGTTGGACGGTAGAGAGTTTTGAAAAAATCAGTTCTGTTATACTGGAAAAAATATGTATGTGGAAAAAGAATATTTGATATTTTTTCCTTAAAGAATGAGAAAATGATAAAAAACTGATTAGTTTTGGTATTGAGTCGAAGATTATTTATTATTGTCCTCTATTTTAATATCAAGGCAATTCTTCTAGTGAAAAAAATTATGATATGGTAAGAAATTTACTCTTTGTATTGGTTTTGGCTTTTATGACAGCGGCGGGGCTACATGCGCAGACATCCCTTGAGGGATCTGTAAAAGATGCTCAGTCCGGAGAGCCAATTATCCTCGCATATGTGGTCTTAATGAAAGGTGACGTTGAGATAACAGGTACCGAAACGGATTTCAGCGGAAATTATTCACTCACCAATCTCGATCCCGGAACGTATGACGTTGAAGTTTCAATCGTGAGTCACCAGACTAGCCGTATTGAAGGCGTGATTATCAGATCGGGTAGAGCTAACCTTTTAAATGTTGAATTATCTTCTGGAGTAGATATTCAAGAGGTTGTAGTTGTTGAATATAAGGCACCACTTATTGACCCGGATGAAAACACCCAGGGAAGAACAATTACATCTGAAGATATTGAAAACCTTCCGGTAAAAGATATTGGAGCTCTTGCAGCAACAACCGCCGGAGTATCCAAGACAGAAGGAGGTACGATTAATATCAGAGGTGGTAGAGAAGAAGCGACGACATATCTCATCGATGGTGTCCGTGTTACCGGACGTCTAGTACAACAGACGGAAATCGAACAGATGGAGGTTATTACCGGTGGAATCTCAGCTATGTATGGTGACGTGACCGCGGGTATTATTAGCCTCACGACAAAAGGGCCGAGCAATAGATTTGGTGGTTCGATTGAATTTGAAACAAGTGAATATCTGGATGGATATGGGTATAATCTTGTGAACGGTGCACTTTCCGGCCCTATAGTTAAGAAAGATAATAGATCTATTGTAGGTTTTAGACTAGGCGGACAGTATAGAAGCAGATTGGATGGATTCCCCAGAGCATTTGGTTCTTATCATGCATCGGCAGATGCTATTAAAATGCTTGAAGAAAAGCCTCTTGATAATTTCCGTGGTCTAAGCTATGCTAAGGGTGAAGCATTGAGAAGTGTGGATGCGGAGGGAATAGATAATAGATTTGCAGCAGTAGATTTATATAAAGCAAGAAAAAATATAGACGACAAGGCAATGGACTTCTTTGCAAAACTTGACTTCAGATTGAGTGATGCAATCGATTTGCAACTGACAGGTTCTTATTTTAACTCAACTGACAGAGTGAGCCCTTCAGGTTGGTCCCTTGTGAACTATCAGAGAAACCCATATTCTCTCGGAGAAGGGTATAGGCTTAATGGTAGATTAAGATATAGAATCGGTGGCTCCGGAACTTATGGATCAGGTGATGAAAGAGAAGCAAATCAAGGATTCATCAGAAACACTGTTGTAACTCTTCAGGGAGGATACCAGAAGAGCAAGAGCAGTATAGAAGACTTGATTCACGGTGATAACTACGGACGCTATGGATATATAGGTAAGTTTAACTCCATTTTTGAACCTTCAATTCAGAGAGTTGACAACGTGACAGCCGATACGGCTAACGTTGAAGGAGGAACATTCTTCCCATCCTTATTTGATCCGGAAATCGGAACGTGGGTAAAGCAGATGGGTACAGAAGAAAAGGATGATCCCAATGGGTATTATGAGCCTAACTACGATATAAACCCTGTTCTGGTAAGATATAATGAATTAATGGGAGATCCCAGCGGAATCAACTCCCTGAATGTTATTGCCCGTAACGGTCAGATTCTCGATTATGCGAGAACTCTATGGGGTAGCTACGTGAACGTGGGTACGGTCTATAACTCCTATAATAAATCAGAGAATGATTTATATTCCGGAGAGTTTGCCGTTTCTTTTGACCTGTTCCCGGGAGGATCTGAAAGAGGCCGTCATAATATTCAGTTTGGTGGAGTGTATGAGCAGAGAGTGTATAGAAACTACAGTGTTGCTCCTAATACACTTTGGCTGAGAGCTCAGCAGTTAGCTAACTCTAGAATCCTCGGTGTTGATTATGATCAGGCACCTATTGATTCTACACTTATAACAGTAGGAGAATCCTCCAAATATGTCTATATATATCCTAACTTAATGCATGATGACGGACCTGGAGAAGGATTCTTCAGAAATATCCGTGAAAAGCTGAATATAGGTATAGATGAATTTGTAAGTTCTCAATCTATTAATCCTGATGATTTAACTCTGGATCTATTTGCCCCAAGAGAATTAACTGACCAGGGGAACCTAGGATATTATGGATATGACTATTTAGGAAATAAATTAGAAGGAGTCAGTTTTGAAGATTTCTTCGTGGTAGAGCAGGGTCGTGAGGAGCAGAATTTCGTTGTAGCTCCATTCAGACCATATTATGTTGCGGGATATATTCAGGATAAATTCTCATATAAAGACTTGATTTTCCGTGCAGGATTAAGAGTTGACTTTTACAACGCTAATACAAAAGTATTGCGTAACCCAAATACACTCTATCAGCTTATGACAGCTAAGGAGTTCTATGGTAATAGCACTCAGACCCAGCCCGGTAATATCGGCGACGATTATCTCGTATACGTCAGAAACTCAGGAGATAATGTACCTTATGGTTTCCGTAACGGGGATGTATGGTATAACAGACAGGGTACACAGTTGAACGATGGTGCTCAGTTATGGGGAGGGCAGCCTGTGTATGGTATGCGTATGAACGATGTTGAAATCAATGATAAGGAGTTCCACTCCTCCGGAGAGTTTGACAGAACGTTTATGGACTATAAGGTGATTCCTAATGTTATGCCGAGATTGGCTTTTTCATTCCCTATTTCGGATGCAGCCAACTTCTTTGCTCACTACGATATCCTTACACAACGTCCACCGATGGGTAACTCATACGTATCTCCGCTTTCATATTACTATATGGACCAGCCGGATAGAGTTCCGTTGAATAATCCTAACCTAAGACCGGTTAAGACTATTGACTACGAAGTAGGATTCCAGCAGAGACTTTCCAATACTTCTGCATTGAAAGTAGGTGCTTACTATAAGGAAATGAGAGACCTTATCCAGCAAAGACGAATCCTATACGTACCTGGAGTAAACAGATATGATACGTATAGCAACCTAGACTTTGGCACTGTATATGGATTTACTGTTAGTTACGACCTTAGAAGAACAGGAAACTTCCGTGCGACAATTAACTATACTCTTCAGTTTGCTGATGGAACAGGTTCTGACGCCGATTCACAGGCAGGACTTCTTGTAAGAGGTAACATACGTACCCTGTTCCCGTTGAACTTTGACGAAAGACATAGAATTGTTCTTAACGCGGATTACCGTTATGCAAGTGGAAAGAGATATTCCGGTCCTAGAATAGGCGGTTTAGATATCTTGGCCAATACCGGTTTAAACGTACAGTTCGTGGGAGTTTCAGGAAGGCCTTATTCTGCAGCACTTGGTCCGGACAGATTTGGCAGTATAGGAACCAAGGGTAGCATCAACGGAGCGAGACTTCCATGGAACTACTTGGTAGATGCAAAACTAGATAAGAATATTAGATTGACACCGGCTGAAGCGAAGAAGCCACTATACTTAAACGTATATGTAAGGGTGCTGAATCTATTTGACACTAAAAATATTCTGGGTGTGTACAGATATACCGGATCTCCTAAGGATGATGGTTACAGGGCTTCATCACAGGGTGTTCAGACTATTGAAAGTGTCTTGATGACAAGAGAAAATATGGATGCAAATATAGATGCGTTCACTGATTTCTATAATTGGAGAATGTTGAATCAAGGATTTTATTCACTGCCACGTAGAATTTATGTGGGTGCCATTTTCCAATTCTAAATTGACTTAAACTATTTAAAAATATGAAGACTGTAATTAATTTTCTTCTTACGTTTTTCCTGGTTACATTCTTTAGTGGGCTGGCTTGGTCTTATGCTCCTATAGAAACTTTTAAGAAGGAAGCGTCTGAAAAGGAGTTAGATCAAAAGGCTCAGTTACGAGCGGATTGTCTTGCTTCTACCAAGCAAGTTGATATAAGCGTCAATAACGTTAGAGCTCGATTGATGAATGGTGGTGATATGTGGTGGGACCTTGAAGATGGCCGTTACATCGTACCTAAAGTAGAGCTTGGGTCCGGGAAACTGGAAGTATCCTCTCTATTTGCCGGTTCAGTTTGGTTGGGAGGAGTTTCTGTGGATGGGAACCTTAAAGTTGCTGCTGTAACTTATAGATCCCAGGGGAGAACAGACTACTACCCGGGACCACTTACTAAAAGAGGTATTACAGACAAGTCTGTGTGTGATAACTGGGATAGATTCTTCCGAGTCACAGGTGAGGAAATCGCTGAGCACATCCGATTGTGGAATGAACTAGGCGATGCATATACGGAAGACATGATTCCTGATGGAGTAAAGTACTATCCTGGAGCAGGAAACCCATTCTTTGCTGAAAGATATGAGTTTGATATTCCATCATTTGCAGAAGATAGTGATTATTATGGATACTATTGGAACGTGGATGATGATCCTAACTATAACCCACTTGAAGGTGACTTCCCTTTTATTCAGGTAAGAGGATGTACACCTGACAACACTGAAAAAGCTGCCGAGCTAGTTCCGGATGAGATGTTCTTCTGGATCTACAACGACGCCGGTGGGCCCCACGCTTATTCAAACTCTAACCCTATCCAGATGGAAGTTCAGGTTCAGGCTTTTGCCTATAAAACTCAGGATGAGTTTAATAACATGACTTTCTATCGTCATCGTCTGATTAACCAGGCTCAGGTGGGAATCGGTGAAACTTATTTTGCAATGTGGGTTGACCCGGATTTAGGTTGTCCGGAAGATGATTATATCGGATCTGATACAACGAGATCTCTGATGTATGTGTACAACTCAAAGGCAGTTGACGGAAGCCCGGGAGCAGGTTCTACTTGTACAGTCTTTGGTAGAAACGTTCCTTCTTATGGAGATGAAATTCCTATGGTCGGTGTTGACTACTTTAGAGGACCACTTGATTCATTTGGAGTTGAGCTAGGAATGTCTTCCTTTACTTATTTCAACAACCCTTCAATCGGTACGCCGGAGCCGGGAACTACTGACCCTTCTTCAGGTCGTGAGGTATATAACTACTTGACTGGAAGATGGAAAGATGGTTCACACGTACAATTTGGTGGAGATGGTTATAGAACGGGAGGAAGAGACGTAAATTACGTGTTTGTTGATCCACCTAACAGAAAAGGTGGCTGGAGTATGGCTCAGGAAAACCTACCATATCTAGACGTAAGAACTATTCAGGCATCAGGACCTTTCTTCCTAAAGCCGGGAGTAGTTAACGAATTGATTATTGGAGTTGTGTGGGTACCGGCTGTAGATCATCCGGAACCATCGCTTGAAAAGATAACTAAGGCTGATGATATGGCTCAGGGATTATTTGACAACTGTTTCGACATGTTGGATGGACCTGATGCACCGGATTTGTCAGTTGTAGAATTGGATCAGGAAGTTATTTTCGTTCTGACTAACGATACAATCACTTCCAATAACAAGTTCCTTACTTATGAGGAGAAAGTCCTTATCGACTTGCCGGATAGTATCAAGAGCCTTCCTAATGCAGATACAACTTATTCTTTCCAAGGATATCGCGTATACCAGTTGAGAAGTATTACAGCTGAAAATACACCTGGTGGAAGAAAAGACCCTTCTAATGCAAGACTTGTTTTCCAGACAGATATTAAGGATAACATCAGTACGATTTATAATTATGACATAAGTCTTGATCCAACTAATCCTAGTGAGCAGATTTCGATTCCAATAATGGAAGTTGAAGGACCTAACAGCGGACTTCAAAATTCATTCCTGGTTACGCGCGATCAGTTTACCGGAGAGAGATTGAGAAATAACAGTAAGTACTACTACACTGTAGTAGCTTATGCGTATAATAATTATCAGGACTTCAGAATGGAGACCGGTACGCCGATTGGACAGCATGAGCCGTATATCGAGGGTAGAGGTAATGTGGATGTTTACACGGTAATACCTCGCCAAACTACCTGGATGCAGCTTAATTCCGTTTATGGTCAAGGTTTTGAAGTGACACAATTAGATGGAGAAGGTGTAGGCGGTAACTTTACCAGAATTACCGATGAAACCAGAGAGAAAATGCTAGCTTCGAATGAGCCTGTTCCAATTACATATCTGCCTGGATTTAGTCCTATCAGCCTGAAAGTAGTAAACCCACTACAAGTGAAGGGGGGAGATTACGTATTGAAGGTATTTGACAATAACCCTGGCGATAATAAGCTTGATTTCAATGAAACCAGACTTCAGTTGATTAATACAACTACCAGAGATACTCTTACTACCAAAACCACTCTTGCCAGAGAAGGTGAGGTTATTGCCGGTGAATTTGGTATAAGTGTATTCCTTAATAATGGGCAGGGACCGGGTAAAAATAATTTGACGGATGAAAATGGTGCAATTGGGCAATCAATAGTGTACAATGATCCGACATTAGAGCCTTGGTTTGGTTATTATGAAGAAGGAAACTACACCAACTGGATTCTTGATGGAAACTCCATGGACCCTAAGGGGGCATTTAATGGTGGTGTGATGGCAGGGCCGTTCTATCCATTTGTTCTAGGAACTTCTGAAGCTCCAAACGACTTAGAAGAGCCGGTAACTCCGAATAACTACAAATCGATTGCACGTCCGGTTTACTACGGTGGCGGAGAAGCTTCCATGAGTAACGTTAGGGCCGGTGCTGATATTGATGAGTTGCCTAATGTTGATATCGTATTTACTCCGGATAAGTCCAAGTGGAGTAGAAGTATTGTACTTGAGACTTATAACATGTGGTACGAAGATCAATTTGCCGGAATCAATGTAGGGTCTGTTGGAAATGCTCCAAACATGGGTATAAGGAAATCACCGTCCGTAACTAAGGATGATAATGATGGTGACGGTAAGGCAGATGTTGATCCAAACGAGACAAGACAAGGATTTGGATGGTTCCCGGGTTATGCAATAGACGTTGTTACAGGTAAAAGATTGAACATTATGTTTGGTGAAAACTCAATGTTTAATTCCAATTTCCCTTACGACAGTCTTGATGTTGTAAAAGAAGGATCATTTACTGCTGATGATTTAAATAATGGTGCGGATATGATGTGGAATCCGACAGGTCTGAATATTGCTTCAATGGATCCTACAGATAACTTTAGAATTCCATTGACTTATGCTAACGGATCGCACTTTATTTACATCATGTACTCAGAGTATGATGGTTGTGAGGAGATTTATAATACGATAAACTTCGTACAAAATAACCCTTCCAACTATGCGAAGATACTTCGATCCAACTTTGCTTGGGTTGCAGCGCCGAATATTCCGTCTAATATGAAGTTGAAGTCTTATGCAGAAGGATTAATTCCGGATGAAACAGTGGTATCAATACGTGTTGACGGTGCATTCAAGAATAGAGTTATTACCGGCGACAATAATGGTAATCCAATGTACTCATTCAGTATTGATGGTGCTTCAAGAAGTCCGTATGATCCTAATAAGACTGAGGATTTACTTAAGGAGGTGGTTGCAGTTCCTAACCCGTACAGGGGATTGTCTAGTTATGAAGTTGATGCTTCCAATAACTTGGTGAAAATTACGAACCTGCCTCCGCAGTGTGTAGTTACAATTTACTCACTTGATGGTAAATTCATTAGACAGTACAAGGTGAATGAGGCTATGCAAAGACCTACATTCCCAGGTAACGATGCACCGTTTAATAATCCTGGTGCACCTGAGAGATATTACAATACTATTATCGAATGGGATATGAATAACAATGCTGGTATACCGGTTTCGAGCGGTGTATACCTGATTCATATTGATGCTCCTGGCATAGGCCAGAAAGTAATCAAGTGGTTTGGTGTTCATAAGAAATTTGACCCATCGATATTCTAATATAAACTTAAATGTGCAGGCAGACTTCGGTCTGCCTGCTATGAAAAATATAATTATGATGAGACTTCTACAGATATTTATTCTAGCATTGGGTACTCTCTTGATGTCAAGTACTATGTACGCCGGAAACCCTGATAGACAGGGTGAGGCCGGTGCTTACCAGTTATTAATGAATCCATGGGCGAGATCTGCAGGACTTCACAGCATGAATACCTCCTTTGTGTCCGGTGTTGATGCTATGAACCTGAATATTTCAGGTCTTAGTTACTTAGACAGACAGATGCAAGTTGAGGTGGGGCATACAAGGTATCTTCAGGGTGCCGGTATCGGCCTTAATACTGCGGGATTATCAATTCCCGCGGGTGAAAATGGAACCTATGGAATTTCTTTAATGATGGTTGATTTTGGAGATATTCCATTAACTACAGTAGATGATCCTGACTATAATCCTGATCAGGTGTTTTCTCCTACGTTTTTTAATATTGGAGTCGGCTACGCCCATACATTTGCCAATAAAGTATCTGTAGGTATTCTTGGTAGAATTGTTTCAGAAGGAATAAGTGATATTAATGCTCTTTATTTCAGCTTTGATACCGGAGTACAATATGTAGCGGGAGATCAGGACAACTTTAAGTTGGGTATATCTCTGAGAAATATTGGAGTTACGGGAAGATTCAGCGGAGAGGGACTTTCTACTGTTACCTCGGTAGGAGGTGTTGAGCGTACCGTATTTACGAGGGGAGCAGACTTTAATCTTCCTTTTACATTGAATCTAGGACTTTCTTACGACTTCTACTTTGTAGATGTTCATAGATTGACTGCTGGAGTGAACTTTACATCCAACGCTTTCCTAAAGGATCAGATTGGGCCGCTTGCAGAGTACTCATTTAAAGATCTGTTTTACCTGAGAGCTGCTTATCAGATTCCTATGCAGCAAGGTTCAGAATCAAGTGCTAGTGATGTGTATACAGGACTTGCTGCTGGACTAGGTGTATCTGCACCACTTAGCAAGGAAACAAAAACCAGATTGCATATCAATTATGCATATAGACAAACATTATTTTTTGACGGAACACACAATATAGGGCTGGGATTATCGTTCTAAGAGACGGTATCTAATATAATAAGACGTTTCTTTGTTTGTGCAGAGAGACGTCTTTCTTTATTTATACCCGGGATGAATTTTAACAAAAATTAGAGAGATGGCACGACATTCATACATGACCAAGGATGGTTATGAAAAGCTGAAAAAAGAACTCCAGGAGATGAAAACTGAGGGTAGAAAAGAGGTTGCTGCTGCAATTGCTGAAGCTAGATCCAAGGGAGACTTATCAGAAAATGCAGAGTACGATGCTGCAAAGGACGCACAAGGTTTTCTTGAAATGAAAATCAATGAACTGGAAACAACACTATCAAACGCGCGCATTATAAGTACAGATGAGCTTGATACTTCTGAAGTAAGAGTACTGTCAAAGGTTAAGTTGAAGAATCTGAAGATGAAGAGAGAATTTGAATATCAGCTTGTTTCAGAGGCTGAGGCCAATGTGGCTCGCGGAATGATATCGGTGACTTCACCTATAGGACAGGGCTTGCTAGGTCATAAAGTAGGAGAAGTTGCAAAGATCGAGACTCCGGGTGGGTTTATGGAATTTGAAATACTGGAAATTTCAATCTAATAGATAATATGGCTTCTATTTTTACTAAAATTATTAATGGAGAAATACCTTCCTACAAGTTAGGTGAAACAGAGAAGTTCTTTGCTTTCTTGGATATAAATCCCAGGGTGAGAGGACATGCTCTTGTTATTCCTAAGCTTGAGGTCGATAGATTTTTTGATCTCGACGATGAGACTTATGCCGGTCTTATGCTTTACGCAAAAAAAGTAGCGGCTGCTATTGAAAAGGAAGTTGAATGTGATAGAGTGGCGGTAGCAGTAGTAGGGCTGGAAGTTCCTCATGCACATGTGCATCTTCTGCCCATTAGTGAAATGAGTGATTTCGGCTTTGCCAAGCCCGTTGTTCAGCTTTCTGCTGTTGAAATGCAAGACTTAGCCGCAAAAATTTCAGCCCGTCTAGAAGGATAAATTACAGAGATCAAGATAATTAAAATCATAAGGGAATCTACAGGATAGGTTCCCTTTTACTTTATGCGCCCCGGATTATCTTTAATAAAATCTGACCAATTGCCGTAGGATTTCTGTCCTGCTATTCTACCAAGAGCATTAGAGGACTGGAAGTAATGGCAGATGGCTGTGGCGAGCGCATCAGTAGCGTCCAGTTCTTCCACGAAATACCCGGACATATCAATGAGGTTAGGGAGCATTCCTGCAACTTGTTCCTTGGATGCATTACCGTTTCCTGTTATGGCAAGTTTAATTTTCTTGGGGCTATATTCAAATACGTCTAGGTTTTTGGCTGCTGCGGCAGCGATTGCGACACCCTGTGCCCTACCCAGTTTCAGCATAGATTGAGGGTTCTTTCCGTAAAAGGGAGCTTCAACTGCCATTTCTGATGGTTTGTGGACATCGATAAGTTGCTGCAATCTTTCAAATATTTTTACCAGCTTCTGCTGATGACTATCGTATTTATGAAACTTTATTATCCCGAGTTGATGTAAAAGCAGTCTGTCAGCAATGTGCTGAATAACTGCAAATCCCAGGACATTGGTTCCAGGGTCAACACCGAGTATCGTTCTTTTTTGAGGAATCATAATGTAAATTTACGCTTATTCCTGATGAATCCCGCATAACATATAGTTAAAATATATTATATGAATATTTTAACTGATTATTTGGAAATAATTTGCTGTTCTATGATATTTAAGAGAAGTTTAACGTTTAATGAACGGAGCCAATATGGTTTAATAGAGAATGTAAGTCGGAAATGCCCCAGAGAACCTGGATGCTTTACTTTTAAAGTTATTGAAAGCCTTTAACTATAACGATTGAAAGCTTCTATAGTGGTTGAATATGGTCTGAGTAACTGGCTTAGAACGAAGCAAATATAATTTTTGAATAATCCTAAGGATGATTAAAGGAATAGGAAAAAAGAGAATTACTATTAGTTTTAAAGGCAGGAGAAGGAAGTAATTGCAATCTTATTGCATAAAACCGTGTTTATAATTAAAAGATGGTTAAACAGGATTCCCGCGGGGAAAACAGAATTTAAATTATAGGGATATGATGATCGTAGTCTTTTTAATGCGGTTAAGTCTAGGCTTTCTGAGCTACTTCGGTACGAGTGGAATACATGCTCCCGCTGTAACATTTGCGAAAGCAGATGCAAGTGCTTCAATATTTGCGGAAGCTAAAACAAACACTTTATCCAATACCGTAAACCCAGATACCTTTGCTATTTCCTGCGAATCAGACGATGCTGTATTTTCGCATGGAGAAGAGTTAAAATATGTGGCCTATTACAAACTGGGATTTGTCTGGTTCAGAATAGGGGAAGTTACTTTCAGTGTCAAGGAGAATAATTATAGCTATATCCTTTCGGCAAAAGGCTTTTCCTATCCCAAGTATTCATGGTTGTTCCCGGTGGATGATTACTATCAGACAGTTCTGTCAAAGAAGACTTTAAAACCGATGAGTTCAATCCGCGATATTCATGAGGGAGGTTACGATCTGTATGAACATGTTGAGTATGACTGGGCCAGAAATAGAGCGATTGTGACGAGCGGTAAGACCAAGGAAACTACTAGTACAAATATAGTGGATATCCAGTCTTGTGCACGTGATTTATTATCCTTGCCTTATTATCTGAGAGTCCAGGATTACACCGGACTTGAGATGGGTGAGTTTATACCTTTTCACGTTTTTCTGAACAGGAAGAATTATAAACTGGCTCTGCGATATGAAGTAGATGAGGTGATGGATTTTAAGAAATCCGGAGTTTACAAAGCTCAGAAATATACTGCTCATACTATCCCCGGAACTACATTTGGGGATGATGGTTCGGTGATGACTGCCTATATTTCTGCGGATGCTAATAAAGTTCCTTTATACATTGAGTCCGATGTATATGTGGGCTCTGTAAAACTGATTTTAGAAGAAACAAGTAATCTTAAATTTCCCTTTGCATCTAAATTGTCCAATGAATGAGAAATTTAATACCGGTTCTTGTAGTATTGATTCTTGGTTTGCTGGGAGGATACTTTGTTCACGATTATTTTCATAATAAATCGCGAATTACCCAGTCGGAATCTGCGGATGTACTACTTGAACAAGTAAGAAAAGTGCTGAAGGTCGTTACTGTTGAGGGTGAATTTTCCGAGATATACTCGTACGACAATACCTGGCATCTTCTCTTTTACCCTGCACAGAAAAAAGCATTGGTACGCGTAAAAGCCAATGTACTGGTGGGTTACGATATGGAGAAGGTTACTATCGATGTTGACGAGAGTTCAAGAACTGTACTTGTAAGAGATATTCCTGCGCCTAAAATCCTTTCACTCGAGAAATCTCTTGATTATTATGATCTGACTGAGAGCAGATTTAACCAGTTTAATGAGAAGGATTTAAACCTTATTGAAAAGAGTACCGAGCGTAAAATCCGCGAAAAGGTAAACCAAAGTGATCTCTACATTAAGGCTCAGGAGCAACTGAATTCCTATATTGAAACATTGCAGTTTATCCTTGCTGAATACGGCTGGGAGCTGCAGAGAGATGATGCGTTTCCACGACAAGAGGCGCCTGGCATTTCCGAAGATAAATAAGCAGTCACCACTTTTTCAAGCCTTTAACGACAGCTTTAATCTGCTATTCCATTTCTATATTTTCAAGGCTTCTCTTGAAAATCAATCGACAATTACATAAATCTGTTGATTAAAACGACATCTCGATTTAAATATTAAACACGATATTCTTACATTAGGGGAATTCTTAAGCATTTTTCAATGCTTTATAGACTTTGATTGTTCGATTATTTTAGAAATTTAAGATTTAATGAGAGAAGCTGTACTTGAGGAAAAGACGATTCTGGGCCACCCTGCCGGATTGTTTGTTTTGTTTTTTACCGAGATGTGGGAACGTTTTTCCTTTTATGGAATGCGCGCAATATTAACCCTGTACATGATAACCTCCGTAGCTGATCTCAATGCGGGATTGGGTTGGACAGAAGCATTTGCTTTGTCAATATATGGTTGGTATACCATGTTGGTCTATGTTATGGCGATTCCCGGTGGAATTCTTGCTGATAAATATATTGGGCAGAAAAAAAGTGTTCTTGTCGGCGGTATTATATTGTGCATAGGGCATAGTGTATTGGCAGTAGATGCAATATGGGCATTTTTTGCGGGGATGGCATTGATTGTGGTGGGCGTAGGCGCACTGAAACCCAATATTTCTACTATGGTGGGGGGGCTGTATCCTGAGGGAGACGGCCGCCGTGATGATGGATTCTATATCTTTTATATGGGGATAAATCTGGGATCCTTATTGGCCACTGTGATTGTGGGATATATAGGAGAGGTATACGGTTGGCATTATGGATTCGGTCTGGCCGGTATAGGAATGGCAATAGGTACAGGTATATTTTTGTGGGGTCAGAAATATCTCAAAGGTGTGGGAGAGCCACCTATAAAAGATAAAACTAGTGAAGAAGCTACTACTTCCTTGGGTACACTTTTTAAAAACCTTCTTTCCAGCCCCTTGCAACTGGGAGTGACGATTGTTCTTATAATTTTAAGCATTGCAGGTGCAATGTATTATGCCGATGGAGGCGAGCAGATTGCTTATATGCTGCTAGGAATCTTTATTTCAATTGTTATCGGGATTCTGATGATGATTTATATTGATGTCGATAAGATTGAAAAAGACAGGTATATGGTCTTATTGCTTTCTTTTCTTATCGTAATAGTTTTCTGGAGCGCATTTGAGCAGGCGGGCGGATTGATGAATATATACACGCATCAGAAGATAGATCGCCATGTGAGTTCGATGGTTATAGATGCTATATTACTCATTCCGGTAGCTGTTTTACTTGTTTTGGGTTTTTTCGCTTTGCGCAAAAAGAAGGACGCGCGCTATGTCTATTTCTCCGTCTCCGGAATCCTTGCAGCTGTGTGGGGATTGATAAAGTATGGAGGATTGCCTGATATCTATGAGATTCCCGCTTCAATGTTTCAGGGAGTGAATGCGACATTTATAATAATATTTGCTACACTGGTAGCTGCTTTCTGGGTTTGGTGGAGAAAGAAAGGTTATGAAAGTTCCTCTCTATTTAAGATGGCGGTCGGTACTATAATCATGGGTATAGGATTCTTGTTTATGGCTTATGCTTCAACCCAGATAGTAGTTTATGGTGATAAGGCAGCACTGTATTTACTGATCCTGGCTTATATGTTCCATACCTTGGGTGAGTTGTGTGCTTCTCCGGTTGCATTATCCTTTATTACTAAGCTTGCTCCGATGAAATATGTCTCTATTTTAATGGGAGTTTATTTTGCTGCGACCGGATTTGGGAATAAGATTGCCGGTGGTATAGGTCAGGCAGCTCAGACGGAACCGATAAGGGTCGAACTAATGGCTGAAGCATCAGGACTTATTCCACTGAACAATGATGGCAATCCCGAACAGCAATTTACTCTGCTCGGAACATATAAGGAGACTTCCGATGGCAGTTTCTCTATAATCAGCCTTGATGATGCGTCGGACTTGAAGCAATCTATCAATTTTGGCGATCAGGCACTGGCTAGCCTGGGAGATAGAATTTCCAAGGTGCAGAATAAAATCGATCACGATCCTACCATACGAGTGGAAATGAGGAACAAAGATGGTGTGTACGGCGGGGACCTGGAGGTCTTCGAAGAGCAGAATAACAGGGAATACTGGACTTTTATATCCATCTTTATTTTCACGGTGGCATTTGGGGTATTGCTCATGTTGTTTTTGAAGCGTTTAAAGAGATTGACTCATGGAGCTGAGGATGTTGTCGCAGAAGACAGCTTATAACTGTGATGTTAAGAATTTATGAGACAATGATAATTTGTTTATCTTGCTGAATCAAATTGAATGAAACTATAAATGAAAGAAGCTACTACTCCTAAGAAAACAATGCTTGGCCATCCTACCGGATTATTCATTCTCTTTTCAACCGAGATGTGGGAACGGTTTTCCTTTTACGGGATGAAAGCTTTGTTGCTGTTTTACCTGACCCGATATCATTTATTTACCGATACTGAAGGGTATATGCTCCTGGGGAGTTATGCGGCATTGGTATATTCTATGCCGGTACTGGGAGGATATATCGCGGATAAGTATCTGGGCTTCAGGAAGGCAATTACTTTCGGTGCAATATTACTTGTGCTCGGGCATCTTGGGATGGCCTACGAAGGACATGCGGCTAAGATGGTAAACGGAGTCGTAGAACAGGATACATTTGCATTACAGGTGTTTTATTTCTCACTCGCTTTAATTGTGATGGGAGTGGGCTTCCTCAAGTCCAATATTTCTTCTATCGTAGGAGATTTATATAAAGAAAATGATCCGCGCCGTGATTCCGGTTTTACCATTTTTTATATGGGGATTAATGTGGGTGCATTGCTTGCGACGATTATCTGCGTCTGGCTGGGTGAAGTATATGGCTGGGGATATGGATTCGGTGCTGCTGGTATAGGAATGGTTATCGGGTTGATAATATTTACTGTAGGGCGGCCGTATCTCGAAGGAAAGGGAGAACCACTAGATTTAGGCGTGCTGAAAGCCAAGCATTATGGTCTTTCCCTTGAACTGTGGATTTATATACTTTCCAGTCTTGGAATATTTGTCGTCTGGCAGATGATTCAGAGTCACACTATCGTTCAGACATTGCTGATGGTTGCAGGGGCGGCATCACTGGCTTATATAATTTACTATTCTATCAAGTTTCTTGATAAGGTTGCAAGAGATCGTCTCGTTGCGCTTACAATTCTTATTATTTTCACCATAGTATTCTGGACCTTGTTTGAGCAGGCGTATATGTCTCTGAACTTATTTGCCGAAAGGATTATAGACCTGAATGTATTTGGCTATGAATTGAAGCCCGGTTGGTTCCTGAGTTTAAATGCGTTTTTCATTATCACACTTGCGATACCATTTGCGAGACTGTGGGTTTGGCTCGACCAGAGAAAATTGAATCCCAGCACCTCGTATAAATTTGCTTATGCATTGATACTGGTAGGGCTGGGTTTTGGTGCTTTGGTATTAGGGGGATGGGTATCCGGTGAAGCAGGGAAAGTTGCTGCTTTCTGGCTGGTGCTGACATATTTTTTCCATACTTGTGGAGAATTATCATTATCACCGATAGGCTTGTCAGTAGTTACCAAGTTATCTCCGCACAAGATAGTAGGCTTTATGATGGGAGTATGGTTTTTGGCGACTGCCGGATCAGAGTATATCGCAGCTATTGTTTCTAATTATGCAAGTGTGGATCATATCGACAAGGATAACTTTGTCGTCATGAAAGCCGGTTTTATAAGTTTATATGAAGGGCTATTTCTGGCAGGAATTATAAGTGGAGTTGTATTAATAATCTTTGCGCCATTTATTAAGAAATTAACGCACGGAATAAAATAAAAAATTTCTCTTTCCCGACAGATGACCGGGATAAGAGTGTTCAATAATTATCAATACATTTACGAATCAAATAAAGTAATATTCTGAATGAAGACCGATATAGAAAATTTGTTTAAGGATACGGTATTGGGTCACCCGGCCGGTTTATTTATCCTGTTTTTTACGGAGATGTGGGAACGATTTTCCTTTTATGGGATGCGTATTTTACTTGTCTTATTCCTCACGGCTCCATTTGTAAGCGATAATCCGGGGTGGGACTGGCCGAGAGAGCACGCTCTTTCTCTGATAGGAACTTATGCGTCCTTGCTCTATATTACTCCACTTATCGGAGGATGGCTTGCGGATAAGATTACAGGTTATCGTATGGCAGTTCTCATCGGTTGTATAATAATGGCTTCAGGGCACGTTTTTATGGCATTTGAGACTACTGCATCTATTTATATGGGTCTGGCCCTCCTCGTTATCGGTACGGGTTTCTTTAAGCCTAATATTACCTCTATAATCTCAGAAATGTATAAAGGTCGAGAATCCAAGAAGGATGGCGCTTATACAATTTTCTATATGGGTGTGAACGCAGGTGCATTCTTTGGAATGATGCTGTGTGGATATCTTGGTGAGAACTATGGTTGGTCTTATGGTTTCGGATTGGCCGGTATATTTATGATTCTGGGAATGTTCCAGTTTATGCTTGCACATCAGATATTTGGAAAGATAGGTGATAAGCCTAGCAGTGCAGGAGACGAAGAAGCAAAACGTGCTGAAATGGCGCGTTTAATGGAGGAGCAAAAAGCAGGAAAAATAAAATTAAATCCATTTACACCTACGGATAAAGTATTGATGGGACTGGCCGGAGCAGGTGGTTTACTCTATCTATTTGCCGATCCTCTGCATACAATTTACGATATTTCACTAGTGCCGTTTTCCATCGGTGGCTGGTCAGGTCCTAATGTCGTTGTAATATTTGCCTTAGTGGTGTTTCTGTATATTCTGATAAGCAGAATTATGCGCTATCTGCCGGTGGTAAGGGACAGAATGATTGCTGTAGTAATCTTTGGATTGTTTACGGTGTTTTTCTTTGCCTTCTTTGAGCAATCGCTGGGTTCTATGACGCTTTTTGCACAGGATTATACCAATCGTAGTTTAAGCGGAAGCTCTGCGACGATATTCAAGGTGATAGATTCATTGTTGACTACGGTTCCATTGATAATTATTACCTACGTTATTTACTTACTCGTTAAAAAGACGCATAATCGAATAGCAATTTCCAATATTGCCTTATCGCTGGCTTTTGTACTTGTCTGGGGACTGGTTCTTTTCCGTTTATTTAACAAGTGGGGTGACTCTGAAGCTTCCATTGATGCAACTTGGTTTGGTATTTTAAACTCCTTCTTTATCATTACGCTGGCACCGATATTCTCTAGGTGGTGGGAGAGTAAATACAATCCATCTGCTTCTATGAAATACGGCTTTGGGCTGGTGTTGCTCGGAATTGGATTTGCGATACTGGCTTATGGTGCCTGGAGCATTCCTAAGGGTGCTATGACTGCTTCCGTAAGTATGGTATTCCTGATTCTGGCTTATCTGTTCCATACGATGGGTGAGTTATGTCTGTCACCTCTCGGCTTGTCTTATCTGAGTAAACTGGTTCCGGCACGGATGATAGGTATTATGTTTGGAATCTGGTATCTGGCGATAGCTGTGGGTCAGAAAGCAGCTAATACTATGGGTGGAATGATTGATAAGATTTCAGAAGCATATTCTATCGGAGTGTTCTTTATGATATTTGCGGTGATTCCGATTATCGTTGGTATTATTGCAATGATTTTGAATCCGGTGTTGAAGAAGTTGATGCATGGAGTTAAGTAATTATCTAGTGATGAGTGATGAGTGATGAGTGACACCCTGTTAATGCCACCTTCGGTGTCTTGCTTCGCAATTCCACGGGGCAAGTGGGGCGGGCAGGAATCAGGAACTAGTAACCAGTATTAAAAATTGGTGATTATGGATAAATCCTGAAGGTGCCATCCGCCTGAGGTTGACTCGGATAACTTATTTTACATGATCTATCCCGGTATCACGCCTAACGGAGCTCATGTGTTATAATATTTTAGCGATCTGCGTTTATCTGCGAAATCTGCGGGAGATTGAGTCTGTAAAGTCGCGAAGTTGTTGAGTCGTGAAGTCGTTCCAGGATCGGGATTAAGAATTATGAGCCTCGATGGTTGTTAAGTTAGTATGAAGTATTTATCATTCTGGCGGGAATCATTGAGGTTTTTATTGCTAGGAGTGCCTAGCAGGAATTGTTTCTGGACGGCTGTTAATTCATCATATTTTTTATTCAATCTGCTTTTACGTTTTAGTGTGATAAAGTTATGTGCAGTGCTAAACCTACCAGGTTTGTCCGTTTATGAGTATTGCATTTGC
>CAYRFF010000025.1:0-48259 GCA_964423575.1 uncultured Saprospiraceae bacterium
GGTTAAAATTTTATTAATCACTGTCGCATTTTCACATTTATGTCGATTTATTCATAAATTAGCCTTACAGTAATTATTCAACTAAAAATACACGCTCTTATATGAAACACTTTAACACGCAACTTTTACTTCTATTTCTTGCTCTGATTCTTTCTACAACAGCTTTTTCGCAAGGAAAGTCAAAACTACTGGACAATATTATGCAGGAAAAGAATTCTGTGCTTAATCCTGCGCATTCAAAGGCAATGATTAAGCGTACAAATATCCCTATTGCTTCACAAAACAAGATGGCAAGACCGGAAGTGACTAAAACCAGATTGAATATCGCAACTGAATATGAGATTGAATATGACGACGATGCAGATGAAATGATTTATAATTCATATCCGGAAGATTCAACTATTCTGTATTGGCCTGATGGCATAGGGCAAGAGAATCTTGCTGAATCTCTTCTAGCTACTGAATACTTTTACCCGGGATACATGATTTTATTTCAAGAATCTGAAATCCCAATTCATACAGATTCTATCCATTACAAGAGTGAACCGGATTGGGAAGTTGATGCACGTATGACGTCTGAGTTCAACACTCAGAATCAGCTTGTGAAGCAAGTATACCGTGAACTAGATGGTGGTATATGGGAAGAGGAAATTATGCGTCTTTTTCAGTATGACGATCAGGAGAGGCTCTTAAAAATAGAGACTTATATGAAAGATCAACCTGAATGGGAATTATATACCGAAACCACCTTTAGCTATAATGATAAAGATTTACAAATCGGAGAAGAGACAATATACATTGATGAATCAGTAATTTACGGGGGCTATAAATTCTCTAATGAATACAACTCGGATGATATGCTGATCCGTCAATACTTATATTACTGGGACGATGCCAGCGCTGATTGGGTAGTAAATTACCGCGCCAATGCTGAATATGAAAATGGTAGACTCCTAAGAGAATATGATGAATATGTTATAACTGCTTCCATCTTTGAGAATGATGAGCAATATCTTTATCTATATGACAGTGTAGGACAAAACATCGGCCTTGAGATATACGAGTACGATGAAGAAATCTCAGACTGGGTGATATCAGGAAAAATCGATTATGAATATCTGGTTTCAAATGTAAACACTGCAACTATTTTTGATTATGACGAAAGTGAAACAGAGCCTGTGGGTAGATTTATATACTACCATAACGGCTATAATCAATGCAGGCACTTCGGTTTAGAGTTATTTCTTGAAGGCAATTGGTGGCCTTATGAGGTGCTTATGAGGTTTAATTATGAATTGTATGAAGCAACTTCCGATGCTGAGAATCTCGTATTATCAGATACTGAGTTCAATATTTATCCCAATCCTACGAGCGAATCAATTACAGTA
The DNA here is from genome assembly GCA_964423575.1 of uncultured Saprospiraceae bacterium. Lineage (GTDB taxonomy): Bacteria > Bacteroidota > Bacteroidia > Chitinophagales > Saprospiraceae > CAYRFF01. The sequence goes on from CAYRFF010000025.1 coordinate 1,389, forward strand.
CAGCTTTCAGACGATTATATCAATTCCGTAAGAATCTACGATATGAACGGTCGACTGATGCAGCAAGTAAGTGACAATCTGAATAGCAGAGAGATGAATATCTCACTCAATAACCTAAGCAGTGGCACATACCTGCTGGAAGTGATATCAGCCGGTAAAAAGGGAGTTAAGAAGTTTATAAAACAGTAAATATTGTTTTAAAGATATTTTGATAATAGTGCCCGGTATATTTTATATATCGGGCATTTTTTATCGGTATAAACACACTAAAACTTTCTTTTCCACATAGTAGACCAAATCCGCTCTCACCATACTGTATATTGCATCTTCGATTTAAAATTGAATATTTCCTGACTTATCCCCTTCAAAATTAGTGCGGATATAACTTATTGATAATCGAGTGTTAGAATTTTAATTTTAGTGCTTTTACCGCACTAAGGTGCTAAAGTCTATGAAAATTAGATTTGTCATAAAGACAAGTATGATATAGTGAAACGAGTAAAGAAAATTCAACAAACGATATAGTGCTTATAACTTATAACAGTTGACAATATTCAGATGAATCATTTATTGAGATAAGCATTCTTATAGAATTGTCTTTTACTTCAATAAATCGATTAATCTACTGCGACTGCCATGCAGTCGGTAATTTTTCGATCCTATTTCTAACCTACTTTGACCGCTATGCGGTCTTCGTATTTCATTCTGTTGGAATATTGAAATATATCTTTCGTTCCAATTAAAAGATATAATCTATTGCAACCCAACATGGCGGGTTGGCACACTTTTTTTGCTTAATACTGATCTGACATGTCTTACAATCAACTGCATCGCAGTCGTAGTAGGTTAGCCACAAAATCGTATAAAAAGTCGACCGCGTAGCGAGTCGCAGTAGAAAGCACAACTTTGTCATAATTCCACACACCTTTAAACCCCGTATTTTTGCTACTCTCTGGAGCCTCAATCAACAAAAGAAACAAAATCTTCTCACCGCATTAAAAGGGGCAGGTCAGGAGACTATACCCGCTCTCACCATACTGTATATTGCATCTTCGATTTAAAGTTGTATATTTGTACAGGAACACATTTTTAACTATTTCAAACACAATACGCTATGAAATCAATTACAAACACATTTACACTACTTTTATTCTCATTCATTTTCTCACTGACATTATCTGCTCAGAGCCATACTGAGATAGCTCAAGACCTTTTTAAAAATAAAATTCATCAATTTAAAGAGCATAATTTAGCTACTCAAATTAATGTCCGTACCGGCGTTCCACTAAACTTTAGCCAAGCAAAAACAAGGCCGGAAGCAATAAAATCGAGATTAAGAGCATATCGAGCCCATATCGACTTTGATGGGCTCACTATAGGAGATTCTACCTTGCTATTCTGGCCGGAAGGCGTTGGCGATGAACGTATGGCTGAATCCCTAATAACCAGTTTTGATCTTTTTATAAGCTATCCGGGAGATTTACGATTTTTCAATATGCCCTTATTAACAGCGGAAGTTGATTCTACACTTTATATAGAATCGATGTTTGGCATGCCGTGGGAAGAAAGCCAAAAAATGATAAATGAGACTATAGAAGCGGGTAAGATTAAACAACGAACTTCCTGGGCAAAAAAGAATTCTGAGTGGGTTAATGATTTTAAACATATTTATGAGTATAACACCAAAGGACTAGTCGAAAAAATCACAGGTTATCAATGGAAAAATGATGATTGGACTCTATTTCAAGAATTTACCTATGGCTACAATAATGATGGAAAAGTAATACTAGATCAACAGGTAGAATTAAGTGAATCGGGCGATATTATCTACGGCACTAAGAATGAAAATGAATATAACAACCAAGGCGCACTCATAAAGCAAAGCAGATACCAATGGAATGAGGACGAAAGTGTCTGGGAAGCATACTATCATGCTTATGCCGAATATGATAATGATAAAGTTATCAAAGAATTCTTTGAAGAAAAGGATGAGGATAGCGATGAATTTGAAAAAGTGGAACAGTTTGTTTACATCTACGACAATGCCGGCTTAATCAGCCATCTGGAATACTACTTTTATATTGGGACATGGGTAAAGGTAGCGGAAATATTGTATGAGCGTGAGGGAGCGAATGTCTCTAAAGCCACTCTGGTCGGTCCGCCTGATACAGAATTCACAGGAAAATTCACACATAATGATTATGGACAATGTACTTCATATTTCATAGAGGTCATAGAGGATGGGAGCCCTATCAATGTTGATTTCTATTTCTATTATGAAGACTACGATGATACCAGTGATGCGAAGAACCCGGTAATATCGGAATCAGACATTCAGATTTTCCCTAATCCGGCTCTTGATTATATCATAGTAAGTCTTGAAGATGATAACATAAATTCCATCCGCATCTATGACATAAACGGTCGAATAATTCAGGAAATCACAAGCAGAGCATTTGACACTGAATATAAAATATCACTGGATAATATGAACAGTGGGCTCTACTTTTTGGAAATCCGTTCCGGAGATAAAAAAGGCGTAAAGAAGTTTATAAAACAGTAGAAATTGAGAGATACATGGCTGTAAAGGCTGTGTATCTCTCCTTTACTCTACCCTATTTCCACATTTTCATTTCAAATTGTAAAATTTTTTCCTTCTTTTTTCTTACAAGAATTCGCAATCATTATCCGGTGCGTACAACACTTATGCACACTGACATCTAGCCCAATTTAAGGTTCGGTAAATTTGCAGGAATTTCAGGATTTTAAAATTTCTTTCTCGGTTCGTTTGTAACCTTTTCATCTCTCGCCCACTCTAAGAGAGTAACAAACCAATTTTAAAACTTAAATTTTTACAAAATGAATAGAATAATAAATATTTCAAAAATAGCGGTTATCGTTTTTGCTCTTCTTGGAACTTTTACAATGACAAGTTTCGCTCAGAATAATCATGCACATGCAAAGACTGTTAAAGTTGACCCAGTTCTTGCAAAAGCTGAGAGCACATATAATGCAAGCACTCTTGAACTTCGTTCTGCTATGCGTTTTCTCTGGGCGCAACACATGGAATGGACTTATGCTGCAGTGACTGCCTACTACACAACTACCCGTAACTATGACGCTACAGCTACCCGTCTTCTTCAGAATCAGGATGATATCGGAAATGCTATCAAACCTTTCTATGGCGAGGAAGCAGGAAATGCCCTGTCTAAATTACTTCGTGAACATATTGTTGCAGTCGTCAATGTAATGGTAGCTGCTAAGCGTGTAGATCATGAGAATCTGGATGAAGCAATTAAGGCAGCTTACGCAAATGCTCAGGAAATAGGCGACTTCCTGGCTACAGCTAATAAGTACTGGTCTCGTGACTTTGCCAGAGATATGCTTAAAACACATATCGACCAGACGCTCGTTTATGCTACTGCAATTCAGCAAGAGGACTTTGAAGGAGGTATTCACGCTTATGGTCAGGCAGAAGAGCACATGATGATGCTGGCAGATGCATTAAGCAACGGTCTAATCGCTGCTTTCCCTACTCAATTTGCCAAGTAAGAACCCATAGTCCGCTTGACTCAAGAAAAGCAGGCTTAAAAAAATACTACTTGAAAGTGTAGTCAACATTAGTCATGTAATTTAAAAGCAGGGATTCCTTGAATTCCTGCTTTTCTTTTTGGTCTAATTTGTAGAAACATATTCCTTTTCTTTCCTTTATCCTTTTCACAAGACAAAAGAATCCCTATCTTTATCGGGCAATCAAAAGATGAATAATATGTCGATAATCGTGTGGATACTTTTTGGAATTATTGCCGGCATGATCGCCAAGTGGGTTTCTCCTGGTAAAAGCCCCGGAGGTCTTTTTGGGACAATGCTGGTAGGAATATTTGGAGCATTACTCGGCGGGTTTCTAGCCACTCAATTACTGGGCTTGAGTGATATCTCCGGATTCAACTTCTACAGCTTTGTTATTGCTGTCATCGGCTCCATTCTCTTTCTTTTCATTTACAGAAGATTCTTAACCTGATAAAAAATGCCCGAAAAACTTATAGTCTCCGGGCATTTTTCTATTTATCGTTAATTTTCTCCTGAAATCACCACCAGTCCCATTGCTGAATGTGATTCAGAATCTCTGAAATCACAGCATCATGAACACCGGCAACCATTTCAAAGTCATTGGGATACATAACCGGCTCTTTCTCATACACCTTACTAGCCAGCGCACGCTCATCGCCATTTACACGGTAGTAATTATACCTGAAATCCGCCTGTGCTTCAATTACTCTGTCACCCAGTGATTTGCTGCTATAATCGGAGTACACAATAAACCGCACCTGCCCCATCGCTCGTTTCAATTGCGTAATTGTCACCAGTTCAGCAGACACCTTTTCCTTGGCTTTCTGCGTTTTTTCCTCCCATATAGAATCCTGTTCGTTCCACACTTTTATCTTTTTGCTATCACCTGTTATCTCCTTTTCATAATCCTTTCTATGCACAAGTTCTTCCGGAGGCGATACGACGATATCCCGTGGCTCAATCAATACACGATAATCCGTTTTCTTATTTGACTTGAAGTCAAGATCTAGAAAAGGAATTTGCATTGAAGACAGAGCTTCTCTCAGCTTTCGCTCAAATACCATCTGGTCGGGGAAATATCCACGCCCTTCAGACACCTCAAGGTTTACAGAAACGGTTGCTAGATTAACAGCTTTATTGTAATGCTGATTCCATTGTGGGATATTGGGATTATGATCTCTTGCAGCCTCCAATGCCCGTGCAGCTTTAATCGCCGACTTTTTATTACCAGTAGATTCAGCGACATTCAACTCTCGCAGAGCATCCTGCATAAAATCAGCAGTAAGGTTCTTACTCGCGTTTTCTCTCCATGGCCTTACGTCCATAAAGTTAAAGCGTCCTCTGCGGCCATTCTTATCGTAAACAGGTATAAATCTCTGCAATTGATCCTGGCGATATTCCACTCTGTCAACTACATCGAGGATATCATTCCAGGCTGTTTTATTATTTCTCTTAAACAACATAACCACGCGCAATGAATCCTGCTTTTGCAGCTCCCTGAATGAAGTCTCCATTCCCTGTAACCAATCAACCGGAAGGCGTTTTCCCTTGGCAGTCTTATTTATGCTCATTGACCATAGTTTTTCATACTCACCCTTGGCAACCATCTTTCCGGGTGATGCGCAAGCACCTAAAAACAACAATGAAGTGATTGTAATAAGTGTTGCTAACATTAAATTAGTATTCCTCATAAAGCAAGTTTTTAATTCATAATTTTATGACTCAAAGATAGTATTTAAGTCTGTTAAGTTCTATTAAGATTTAATTATTGTTCTGTTAAAATCACCATAAAACAAGTGAGTCTAAACTGTCGGACAATCCGGTAAACAGTTAGCAGATTTGTACGTTAATCTATAAAGAAATTAAACATGTGCGGCAGATCATCGATAACAGAAACGGAGCAGCAACTGGAAGAACAGTTTGGGAAATCTTTTTACTCCGAGGATGTAAATCGATATAACCCTATACCCAACTACAACATCGCACCGACACATTTTGTACCGGTTATCACCAATGACAATTTCAATCATTTTCAATATTTCAGATGGGGACTTATTCCATCCTGGGCAAAGGATGAGCGATATGGCAGCAGACTCATTAATGCCAGAATAGAAACGGTTGAGGAAAAGACATCCTTTAAAGCTTCCTTTGAGAAACGTCGTTGTCTTATCCCTACCTCGGGCTATTATGAATGGATGGTAAAAGCGGGCATCAGATATCCATACAGGATAGTACGCAATGATGGCAAACCATTTCTGATGGCGGGTGTCTGGGATATCTGGAAAGGACCGGCCGGCTTGATTATTCCCACCTTTACCATTCTGACCAGGGATGCTCCGGAAGAGCTCAGCCATATTCATGCACGTATACCGGGCATACTCACATCAGGAGAAGAAATGCTATGGCTTGACACCGACATTCCCCCGGAAGAAAGTAAAGATTTGCTCTATAAGATGGACCCGGCGGAATTCAGAGCTTATCCTGTTTCAGACAAGGTGAATTCCGTCCGAAATAACGATAAATCCCTGATCGAAGAGACTCAACCACCGGAAATTCAACAGACCCTTTTCTGATACCTCTATAAATTAAACCCGTAAAACATTCCCGGCTAAATTATTGTATATATATCATCTGCTGAAATCTGTTCTGCTTTCTATGATTATCAAAAATATAGTACATTTGCCCTTCATACAAAGGAGACTTTAAATAGTCATTTCAACAGAAATTAATTTTACAGAAAACATATTATATTCAATATATGAAACCTACACTTTTAGTTTTGGCAGCAGGCATGGGAAGCCGATACGGTGGATTAAAGCAGCTTGATGCTGTAGGCCCCAATGGAGAAACCATTATAGATTATACGATATTTGATGCAATCCGCTCCGGATTCGGCAAGGTCGTATTTGTCATAAGAGAGAGCTTTTCAGAGGAGTTTAAAGAAAAGGTAGGTAGCAAATATGCCGACAAAATCGAAGTCGCTTATGTGTTCCAGGATATGGAGCCGGAGATTCCTGGTCTTGGAAAAATCGAGCGATTAAAGCCATGGGGTACAGCACATGCCGTCCTCGTAGCCAAGGACGTAATTGACACTCCCTTTGCCGTTGTAAATGCTGATGATTTCTATGGGGAAGACGGCATTCAAAAGGTGGGAGATTTTCTACGCAATGAGTGCAGTAGCGAGTTATACGGAATGATAGGCTACGTTCTCAAGAATACAATTTCAGAGCATGGGTCTGTCTCCAGAGGTGTATGCAGGACTGACGATTCAGAGTATCTTATCGGTATTGATGAACGCACCAAGATTGAGAAAAAAGGAGATTCCATTACATATACTGAAGACGGACAGGATTATCCACTCGCAGCAGATTCTATCGTATCGATGAACTTGTGGGCATTTCACCCGGATATATTTGAGCCGATGGAAAAGAGCTTTATAGCATTTGCGGAAGCTAATAAAAACAACCCAAAATCCGAGTTCTTCATACCTCTTATCGTGGATGAATTAATAGCTGACGAGAAGGTAAAAGTGAAGGTAATCCCCTGTGAATCGCAATGGTACGGAGTTACATATGCGGAAGATAAAGAAGCGGTACAGAAGGGCCTGAGCAGCCTACACGCATCGGGAGATTATCCTCAGACATTACAAGCCTGAAGAAATATTAAAGGGTAATGTAAGCCGGTAAAAATTACCAGCTTAGTTCTTCTCCTATATCGAAATCTGAATCAATATCTGAACTCAGACTATCATCCTTAGAACTGCTCTCTCTTGTGGTTCCCTCATCATCTGCGCTATCTGCCTGATAATCCTCATCATTGGCAAATTTCTCGTAATCGTAATCAGGCATGAGCTTAGTCTTCACGTAATCAATGGTTTCCTGAAGGCTTTCAAGAAACTTATTGAAATCTTCCTTATACAGGAACAATTTATGTCTGTTATAACCGCTTCCATCAGCTCTGCGCGTACTCTCGGTCAATGTGATAAAATAATCATTCCCCCTCGTTTCTCTGACGTCAAAAAAATACGTTCTTTTTTTGCCTGCAGGGACAACATTGGAATAAACGTTATCCTTGTAATTTGAGTTATTATCGTTCTCCACAAATACTTAATTTAGTTTAAGAATATAATCCACTAACAGGGCAAAGGTAAAAGAAGATATATATATTTAAAAAGAATTAGATACTTTCATTTGTATCCAGAAGTTTTTGTCTCTCGAAGGTCTCAAAATATGCTCCGCCCTTCTCAATCAGCTCCAGATGTGTCCCGGTTTCAACAATGCGCCCTTCCTCCAATACGATAATTTTATCGAAGTCAAGTAGTATATTCAGACGGTGAGTCACCATTACCACAGTCTTTCCGGCGAGTGCCGTTTTCATATATTCGATAATCTTCTGTTCCGTATCTGTATCGACCGCACTAAGGCTATCATCCATAATCACCAGTGAAGGATTGGTCATAAGTGCACGAGCAATGGACACCCGTTGCTTCTGGCCGCCACTCAGAGTAACACCACGCTCCCCTATCAGCTCTTCATATTGCTTATTAAAGCCCATGATATCGTTGTGGACTGATGCGTATTCAGCAAACTTTTTGACTTCCGTCAAATCAGCCTCAGGCTGCGTAAATGCAATGTTATTCCTGATACTGTCAGAGAAGAGAAAATCATTCTGTGGCACATAGCCTATCTGGGATCTCAGATGCTTCAAATCCCATTTCCGCAGATCGACTCCATCCAGTAGAATCCCGCCTTCCTGCGGGTCATACATGCGCACGATGAGGTCTGCAATTGTCGTTTTGCCACTTGCCGTCCTTCCGACAATCCCTATTCTTTCACCGGGTTTAACCGTAAAATTCACTTCTTTTAAGGCCTGAATTCCGGTGTCAGGATATGTAAAGCTGACGTTTTGGAAAGATAATTCGCCATGGATTTCTCGATCATATCCCTGCTCAGGATTTGTGATTTCAATCTCACTTTCCATGAATTCATTCAATCGCTTCATCGATGCCTCTGCCTGCTGAACTATAGACGCAATCCAGCCGATAGATGTCACCGGCCAGGTAAGCATATTGATATAGATGACAAATTCGGCAATATTTCCCGGAGTCACATTCCCTTTTATTACTTGCAGTCCTCCCACATATACTGTGATAATCGTACTGGCGCCGACCAGAAGCAACATCAACGGTGCAAAGAAGGCATTAGTCTTGGCGAGATCGAGGTTTTTGTCCATATAATCATCGCATTCCTCCAAATAATATTTTCCCATGGCCTTCTCCTGTACGTAGGATTTCACCACTCTAATCCCCGAGTAAATCTCCTGCGCCAGGGAATTTAACAATGCAAGTTGCCTCTGAATCAACTCACTTTTTCTGGAGATAATGCTGCTGACAAAATATATCGATATCGATAGCAATGGCAATGGCGCAAGTGTATATATGGACAGTGTAACATTGACCTTAAACATGGTGTAAATCGTCATCGAAAATAAGGCAATAAGATTGAGTCCGTACAGAATTGCAGGACCGAGGTAATCCCTCACTTTGGAGACGTCCTCCGTGATCCGCGCCATTAAATCCCCGGTATTATTGGATCGGTAAAAGCCGAGATGCAGTTCCGTGTATTTCTTAAACATCTGATTCCGTAAATCATATTCTATCAGACGGGAAACAACGATAATTGTCTGACGAGTGAAATACATGAAAATCCCCATAACTATCGCCAGCCCTATAACAATCACTCCAAATAAAAGCAGAATCCTCATCGTACTTGCAATAAAGGTCCCTTCAAGGGCCGTACCCTCCAGCATTGCTGCAGTATTAATATTATCGAAGACTAGGTCGAGTGCTTCCCTGACCATCTGAGGTTGTAGAATCTTGAAGTAGTTGGATAAAAAGACAAAGAGTACACCCAGCAGCAGACGCCACTTGTATTTAACAAAGAAATGATTAAGTGTAAGTAAGTGCTTCACCCTGTTTTTTCTGCCTCAGACAAATGTTATGATGTCTTAAGGCATTTAGCAAAAAATAGTTTAGTTCTTCTACTAGCAGTTTTTACATTCTTTCATACAAAGGTCTCAGCTTTGTTGTATCTTTGCACCCAGATTTACGGCATTTAAACAGAGATCCTATGACTACCCTTGACGAATTTATTTATGAAAGACAGAAAGACTTTCCATTTGCTACCGGAGAACTCAGCAGGCTGCTGCGCGACTTGGGCGTTGCTGCCAAGACGGTGAACCGAGAAGTAAGGAAAGCAGGACTGGTAAATATTCTGGGAAAGTCTGATCAACAGGATACTAATACCTCCGGAGATGAGGTACAGAAGCTCGACCTCTACGCCAATGACCGACTGATTGAGGCATTGGCAAAAAGTGGTGATTGTGCAGCAATTGCTTCTGAAGAATGCGAGACAATTACTCATCTTCCTCTGAAAGAAGGGAAAGATGCGCATTATGTGGTTGTCTTTGATCCTCTGGACGGCAGTTCCAATATTGACGTGAATGTCACTGTGGGAACTATCTTCGGTATCTATCGCAGAAAAACGGGGAAAGGTCCTGCTACACTCGAGGATTTCTTACAGCCGGGAGATAATCTTATAGCTGCAGGTTATATATTATTTGGGACATCTACTCTTCTTGTATACACGACGGGAAATGGAGTGAACGGATTCACTCTCGACCCGAGTATCGGTGAATTCTGCCTCTCCCACCCAAATATCACCTTACCTGAAAAAAGTAATATCTATTCGGTTAACCAAGGTTATTTCAAGCGATTCTTCCCTCCAATGCAGAAGTTCATCAAGCATTGCACATCAGGTCACATGACTCTACGTTATATCGGCTCCATGATTGCGGATGCACATAGAACTCTGTTATACGGTGGTCTCTTCCTCTATCCGACCATGCAAGACAGGCCGGAAGGAAAATTACGGATTCTCTATGAATGTAATCCGGTAGCATTCCTGGTTGAACAAGCGGGTGGAAAAGCACTCTGTTCCAGTACATTTGAAAGACTGATGAGTATTCCGGTAAAAGAATTACATCAGCGTTCCGGCATTATCATGGGAACCGCAGACATGGTAGATGAAGCGGTGCGGATATTGAAGGAGAGTGAGTGACAGGGTTCAGGGAACAGTGACCAGGAAAGAGTGATGAGTTTTTTTATAACTCTCACCTCATCCCCAACCATGTGAAATAGCTTCACTATTCGCCTGCGACTCATATTTCACAGGGTAAACCCTTCTCTCTGCCGCGGGGGAAGGAGGGAGCTTAATTCTGTTTTCTTTTCGGCAGAAATCATTTAACCATTTTATTCCTACTTATTTATCAAACACGGTGTATCATCTTTCTCCATTGAGAGAAGCGAAATGGGGAAAGACAGGAGATTGGGGTGGTACATATTTAAGAAAACTTAATCATCCAATAATCTTACTCGCAATTTTTCAAGACAACTATCAAGTTCTTCTATAATTTCCTGATTTGTAACTCGCAGGACTCTATATCCATTTTCCTTTAAGAGTTTGTCCTTGGCTGAATCTCTTATTGCAACTTCATTATATTTATGATATCCTCCATCAATCTCAATTATTAGTTTTGCTTCGTGGCAATAAAAATCAACAATAAAAGTAGGAAATGGGTATTCTCTTCTAAACTTGAATCCGTCAATTTTCTTATCCCTTACAGCGTTCCAGAATATCCTTTCTGCTTTTGTTTGATTTTGTCTGAGCAGTCGCGCATAATCTCTTGGTCTCATAATTATTGTTTCTTTTTAAAATTTTGCACCTCACCCCATCCCCAACCCTTCCCCACTACGTGGAGAAGGGAGCTAAATACTGATTTCATTTATAGTTCTGTACTATTCTTTAAAATTTTAGTTTTTTTTAAAAAAACGTGCTGTATCATCTTTCTCCATTGAGAGAAGCGAAATGGGATGACTGAATGTAGTCTCGGTTACCGAGACCAATGGTCGTAAATCGACCATTGATGAAGGAACTGCGAGCTCCGACAAGCAGCTAGTAATACACTTTAAGAAGTTCTTATTATTGAAATAACTTAAGAATTTCTTCTAAGTCATAGATATTTTTGAAGAGATAGGGGTAAATCACCTCTCTTGTACCAGGCCCTTTCCTTCAACTCCTTCATTGAGTTCTACCACATGTTTCACCCAGGAAGCAGATAGTGCTCTTATTTTACGCAGATCTTGCAGGGACGCAAATTCGCCATGATGGGAGCGGTATTTTTCAATGAGCTTAGCTTGATTATAACTGACAAGCGGATGTTTACGCAATTCCTCTTGTGATGCAGTGTTGATGAAGTCAAGAGTGAGACCGACTGAAATGACTTCAGGGTTAGCAACATATAGGTACTTGCGGTATTTCTTTATAAAATCTGCTTCAATTCCGTACACTTCTTTTAACTCATCAACCCTCGCAAATCCACCTTTCAGGTAGCCGAGTTTTATTATTCGATCAGCCATAACTTGATCTATTTCAGGGAATTGCAGCCATAAGTCAACAGATGTAGTATTAATTTCTACGGACTTCTCTATCTCAAGAATCTCTTCTGTAACGTCTACAGGCTGTTCAACCGCCTGCTTCACAGGCTCAGCTTCAATCTTCTCTGGAAAACTTATATACTCACTTGCATACTCAAGCCAATCATCTGGGAGACCGTAGACCTTTTCAAGTTGTCTTACAGAGGTAAATTCGCCAATTGCTTTTCTATAATTCACCCATGCTGAAGCAGCCTTTTCTGACAAGCCAAGATTGATTAATTCTTCTTTACTTATATCGTTTGGGTTAAAGGGGGCCCAGTCTATTTCTGCAGCATCCACATTGTTCTGATATTTTCCGGCAGCTGAGCTTTCCTTTCTTTTTTCCACAGATTTCTGTGGCTCAGCGAGATAAAGGCAATCTACGATCTGCTCAAAGAGTTCTTCTTTCATTCCGTAGAGTTTCTTAACATCTTCAGCTTTCTTAAAACCATTAGCAGCCGTTCTGTAGTGAATCCACCGGGTTGCCAGTGCTTCATCAAATCCCATTTCAATGAGTTCTTCACTGCTTACGGTATTAACTTCGATGGCAGATTCAATATTCAAAATAGGTTCAGGGGCTTCACTGACTTCGGTATTTTCTTTTTCCATAGCCTGTAGCAAAACGGTAATTTCTCCCGCAGGGAAGAAGATTGTCACTAGTTGGGGAGTCAATATAAGCAGAAGAAATACCACGATATACAATACGCTATATCCCTTTTTCTCTCTTCTTCTCACACTTAATTGTTCTCTTAGTTTTTTCATTTTACTATTTTTTATAGATAAAGCTGTTTACGGAAATATTAGTGGCATTTTCAGAATTTGCAAAGCTGTTATCCCAGGGCTTAGCGGTATAAATCGCTGATTTTATTTCCGCGAGAATTTCTTTGTCGGCAACGAGCGTAGCGATCTTTTCTATGTTCTCATTTTCTTTGAGGAGTATATCCAGATTTTCATCAAATAAATCCAGTGCCCTGTAATCCCACTTATCAATACCAAAATACGCTTCCAAATTTAATCGGGCATTTGCTGTAAGCGGGTCTCCGATTATCAGACCGACATTAGCATTTTTAATCAGTATATGATTATCGGTATAGCTTGAGAATATATACACACCGCTATGTTGCTTAATCACCGTACGATGTGCCGAAAAGGTAAGAAGCCAGACAAAGCTCCCCATTAAAAGATATTTGCGTAAGCGTAAATCAAAAAAACTGTGAGCAATATATACTATAACCAAGAGTAAAAATCCAAGCATAAAATACCAGGGGATATGTAAAATGAGTCCATTTACCGGGATTAAGGTCTGCAAGTAGCCAATAAATTCCAGGAACATGCCTGCAAAATGTGGCACAAATGCGATAATACTGCTGATAGAAACAGGAAAGATATACCAAGCTGCAATACTGGTCATAGAACCTATCATGATTGCAGTTGTAGCGGGAATCGCAAGAAAAGTCCAGAGCCAAAACCAATAAGAAACGTAACCAAAATAGTATAGGCACAAGGGTGTCAGTATAGCTTGTGCGGCAAAGGACATACTGATGGAAGAGCAGAGGGATTTAGGCATTTTCGTATAGTTTAGCAGAGCTGCCTCTATCCTTTCGTAGAAGAAAAAGATGCCGACAATAGCTATAAAGGAAAATTGAAAACCTATCTGAAAGAGTTGAAATGGGTCAAAAAGCAGAATTACAAAGGCTGAAATCGCAAGGACATTAAACTTATAAGGCCTTCGGCTAAATTGCTTTCCGATTTCATAAATGCTGAGCATCATGCCTGCTCGCACCGCAGAAGCGGGCAAGCCGCAGATAATGATAAAAAGCCAGATTCCCGGGATAATTATAAACCGGCGTAGTATCGGCATCCGCTTTAGGAAAATGGTAATCCATGTTAAAAACAAATAGATTATTCCAATATGAAGACCGGATACCGCCATTATATGCATAAGTCCGGCAGTCTGCATTCTGTCTTTCAACTCCTGATCCAGACTCGATTTATCTCCAAATGTAATTGACTTTATCAGATCAACATTTGCCGATTCCGGCAGTACATATCCCAATGTAATAACGGCTTTTTTCTTAAGAGCATACCCTATTCTTGCCAGAGAGAAACCCGTAAATGGCCTGTGCTCTATTACCGCACTTTCATGAATGTAGCAGGTGTAGTAGGTGTTCTGACGATTGAGAAAATCTTTATAATCGAAGGACCAGGGTGTGGAGGCAGACATCGGCTCGTTTAATCTCGCTTCAAATACTATACTATCCCCTACCTCATACCCGCTGTCTTCGGTAATATTGCTATTGGCCTTTACTTTTATATTCTCAGGCAACAACAATAAATCCATCTGCAATCCTTTCTCACCTTTTTCAGTTTTATCCTGTATTATTGCAAGGCGCTGGCTATTATCCGTATTGACTTCCTCTTTCTTCCCAAAATCATCTGCTTTCCCCATAATCGCCATACCGAGGAAGAAGAAGGACAACCATATAAAGATTCCTGCGTCTCTTTTCCGGATTTCTGATGTAACGACGCAAGCAAAGCCCAGGATTCCAAAATAAAGATAATAATCAGACAAAAGAGGAATTTCCTTTATCGAGGCGATTCCTATCATAAAGGGAAGCAGTATTCTTAAAATTGGAATTTGTTCTTTTGTCCACATAATCTATACGAAAAGGCTTAATGGTTCTCACATATAAGTGTCACAAGAATGGAAAGTGTGCCGCAAAATTGGAAAAAAATTTTCAAAGGTGTTAAAACTCAGACTTTTTGATGAGTAATGGCTTTGCTTATCCTATCCTAAAAACTCCCGAATTTTATTAAAAGTCAGAAATAAATGCTTAACATAGCAGTTAAAACATCTAGACATGGTAATGAAGAAATTTGAAGAATTACAGGCTCTGAAAACCTATCGAACAAGCAATATCTGGGCATCGATTCCCGCCAAAACTCAATTGGAAAATCAATATTGGTATCAAGCAGTATGTTCTTGCAATATCAAGGAAGAAATGCCACACATTCCAGAAACTAAGAATATCGGACTTGTGGGATTTGCCTGTGATGAAGGTGTACGTAGGAATAATGGACGAGTAGGTGCAGAAGCCGGTCCGTCCGCTATCCGGGAGCGACTTGCACATCTCGCTTATAACATCGATTCTAAGAAGAGTATTTTTGACTTTGGTGATATTTATTGTTCCGGCGAAGACCTTGAAGGAGCACAATCTTCACTAGCCTCCCTTGTTTCTACGCTTATCGCAAATGACATTGCGCCTATATTGCTCGGAGGTGGACATGAAATTGCATTCGCACATTATTCGGGTCTGCATGATGCTCTTCCGGAGAAAAATATCGGTATTATCAACTTCGATGCACATCTTGATCTCAGGACACCGAGTCCACGTGGTAACAGCGGTACGCCGTTCAACCAGATTTATGAGATGCTCAAGGCAAAAGGGAAACCGTTTAACTATATGCCTATAGGCATCCAGCGCTATTCCAATGCCCCTTTCCTCTTTGACAAAGCTGCTGAAGTCGGTGCTGATATTATCTATCTGGAGGAGATTTCGCCTTATTCCGGTGTAGATGTTGTCAAACGCATAAATGACTTTATCTCAAGAAATGATTATGTCTATATCACAATTGATTTGGACGGCATATCATCCGCCTATTGTCCCGGTGTCAGTGCACCATCTCCACTAGGATTAGATCCTGATTGGCTATTCCATATTCTTGGTGAGATTTTCAAGACAGGTAAGGTACTTTCCTGTGACTTTGCGGAGGTGAATCCGCGCTACGACCTTGATAAACGCACGGCTAAGTTGGCGGCGGAGTTGGTGGATAGGATTGTGGGGGTGACGGTGTAGAGTGATGTGAAAATTGCATTATTGTCAGGCAATTTAAAAGCTTGCTCGGTAACGAAACACAAGATTATTCAATTGTAGCTCACTTTTTCTCTCATTACAGGTCAAAACATTGCCGCTTTGAGCTATAAATACAGTATCTTTGAGCTACAATAGTTTAATATGGAATTTAGAGAGCAAAACATAATTGAATTTCTGCAAAAAGAAGATGCCCTTTCTTCTAAAGAAATATATGATGGACTTACAGTTGAGTATAGTTATGCAACCTTAAAAAGGATTTTATCCAAACTAGTTTCTGAAGAATATATTATATCAACAGGTAAAGGCAGGGGTACAAAATACAAGATTTCTCCTGTTTATGCGCTTATCCATCCTATTGATATAGAAAGGTACTACGAAAAGGAAATCGATGAACGCAGCATAAAGGAAAGTTTCAATTTTCAGGTAATCAATACCGTAATGCCTACACATAGCGTGTTTACAGACAAAGAATTGTCTAAGCTCGACTCTCTACAATCAGTATTTCATCATAACATTAGTAATCTTTCTAAGCTTGAGCGTAAGAAAGAATTCGAACGCCTAGCTATTGATTTAAGTTGGAAGTCTTCTCAGATTGAAGGGAATACATATTCGCTATTGGAAACGGAACGACTACTCAAAGAAAAAGAAACAGCAGCTGGAAAAACAAAAGAGGAAGCGGTGATGCTTTTGAATCATAAAGAAGCGATTGACTTCATAGTTAATAACAAGGACTATCTAAATCCCCTTTCCGTATCCAAAATAGAAGATATACACAGCATATTGGTAAAAGAGCTTGGTGTAGATAGGAATCTGAGAAGGCGGAGAGTCGGTATTTCAGGGACTAATTATCGCCCATTGGATAATGAATTTCAAATCTTGGAAGCACTAAAACATTCGTGTAGGGTTATTAACTATAAGAAAAATATATTTGAAAAGGCACTACTGGCACTTGTGCTTATTTCATACATTCAGCCTTTTATGGACGGAAATAAGAGAACAGCAAGAATCGTGAGTAATGCACTATTACTGAATGCGAATTATTGTCCCTTATCCTATAGAACCGTAGATTCGATTGATTATAAAAAAGCAATGCTTCTCTTTTATGAACAGAATAATGTCTCAGCAATGAAAGATATTTTCATAAGTCAATATGAATTTGCCGTTAATACTTACTTTTAAATATTATCGTCACTGTCTATTCTTATTATTTTGCAGAGATGAATCCACGTTGCGATCTTGATTAACGCACGGCTAAGCTGGCAGCGGAGTTGGTAGATAGGATTGTAGGGGTGACGGTGTAGGGAGATGAGAGGATTGAATATATAATGATATCACGATGTAATAATCTGTTCGTGGAACAGCATCTTGAATATATTCTAAAAGGTTTCTTTTCAATACAGTATAGCTTACCATTTAAAACTTTTAGAGAATTTTATCATTCTTTATAACACAAGATTATAAAAAACATAGTATGAATAAGAGTATGTTAACCATCACATTGATTCTATTTTCAGTCCTGAATATCATTGCTCAAGACGGAACAGTGTATGTATATGGACCGGGAGGGCCCTACCCTGCCATCAAAGAAGCTGCAGAAACTTTTGAAAAGCAGTATAACATTCCTGTTCAGGTTACTAAAGGCCCTTTGAAGAACTGGGAAGAAAATGCTAAAGAAAATGCTGATATCTTTTACAGCGGCGCTGAAAATATGATGACTACCTTTTCAAGTATTTTTGACGAACAACTCCTTCAAGAAACAATCTATCCACTACATTATCGCGGTTCAGGTCTAATCGTCAGGAAAGGCAATCCTAAGAACATTAAGAAACTTTCAGATCTCCAGAAACCCGGTGTCAAGATTCTCGTTGTGAATGGCGCAGGTCTTACAGGCGTATGGGAAGATATGCTAGGAAACATGAAGGATATGGATGCTTTTCGCAAAATCAGATCCAATATCGTATTCTTTGCCGGAAATAGCGGTCTTGCAGAGAAATACTGGCGAGAAAATCCGGAAGTAGATGTATGGATTAGCTGGAATATATGGCAAATTGCTAATGATGATAGCGCAGACTTCGTCAAGTTGAAAAGAAGATATACTGTCTATAGAGATTGTGGAATAGCCTTGAGTGCTACGGGAATGGAAAAAGAAAACGCTCAATTGTTTTTTGAGTATTTAAAATCTGAAGAAGCTTCAAAAATCTTCCACAAATGGGGATGGGAATAATTCTAACTGCGTAACTTTGTATATCTGAAATGTATACGACGTTATGAAGCAGTTGCTATTCATATTCTTTTTGGCTTTATCTACAAGCTCTTACACACAGGACACAATTACTATAAAAGAGAGAATTGTCGGGACATTTCACACTTCCAATGTAAAGTATAATGGCCTCTCCTTCGGCTTCTATTCTACAATGATGGATACTAGAAATGTTGTAACTAACGGCTTAAGACTTGAAATCCCCGGAATCGGAGTTATTTCATTTATGGGCGGTGGTTTTCCAATGGCAGAAGAGCCATTTGATCTGACAGACTTTAAGTACAGTGAAGTAGTCAATGGATTAAATATATCTTCCGGGTCGTGGTGTGACTGCTATTATAATGGTTTCACTATAGCCGCAGTTGGTCAATTTGGAATACTTGGAAAAGGTCTTTCTCTGGCCGGTGGCTGGAATATTATCGATCAGCAAACCGGGGCTCAAATTGCATCTATCGCTAACAGGTCATACTATATGAAAGGAGTGCAGATTTCAGCTATTAATTATATAAACACAGGTTCCGGCGTTCAAATCGGACTTATAAACCGTTCTGAGAACTTTAAAGGAATACAAATAG
Source organism: uncultured Saprospiraceae bacterium (assembly GCA_964423575.1). Lineage (GTDB taxonomy): Bacteria > Bacteroidota > Bacteroidia > Chitinophagales > Saprospiraceae > CAYRFF01. Next base: position 20,202 of record CAYRFF010000025.1, read on the forward strand.
GTCTGTTTAATTTTAATCAAAAGAGAAGGCTTCCTATAATAAACTGGAACTTTAAAGAGATAAGGTAATTGAGTATATTTGAGCTGCAATAAACTCTATATGGATTTAATAAAATTACTCCGGGAAGAAAAGGCTGCCAAGCGAAAAGGAGGCTTGTACCACAAAACACAAGTAAGTCTTGCGTACAACTCAAACAGGATTGAAGGCAGCAAGTTAACTGAGGAGCAAACACGATATATCTTTGAAACACGGACTATTGGTTTCAAAGATCAAGAAGCTGTACCGGTAGATGACATTATTGAAACCTCAAATCATTTTGTTGCATTTGATTATTTGCTTGATACTATTGAGGAGCTATTTTCGAACACCATCATCAAAAAATTTCATTCCATCCTAAAAGCCAGCACCTCCGATGCCAGTAAAGAGTGGTTCAAAGTAGGAGAATGGAAAAGGCTCCCAAATGAAGTCGGCGGGCAAGAAACAACTTTGCCTCAGAATGTTGAAGCAGAGATGAATAAACTTAATGAATGGTATAACTCAATCGGGGAGAAATCATTTGAAGATATCGTGGAATACCATTACCGTTTTGAAAAAATTCATCCTTTCCAGGACGGGAACGGTCGTGTCGGACGTTTAATAATGTTCCGTGAATGTCTCACTAATAATACAATTCCATTTATTATTGATGACGACCATAAGCAGTTTTACTATCGAGGACTGAGAGAATTTGAAAATGTGCGTGAATATTTAATTGATACTTATTTGTCCGAACAAGATACCTACAAAGAGTGGCTGAAGTATTTTTATGGAGAATCGAATCCATGGAAATAGTCAGGTGAACAGGAAATTTGATCCTAAGGCAAAGTTCTTTAAAGAAGATTTATCAATAATTGATTCCATTCTTTTAATCGCCAGACCTTGCATAAATAATTTAATGATAATAAAATGCCAAAAACCCATACAAACGATACCAAGTATCACGATGAAAAAGAGTTTAAGGATATTAATTACGTGGAAATGCTACTGCGAAACAGAGAGTTTCACCACTGCAAATTTATCAACTGCGATTTCACCAAAAGCGACTTAAGAACCAACATATTTCAAGATTGTACTTTTGAAAGATGTAATTTCTCCATGGTGATGGTAGAAGGTGTAGGATTTCAAAATGTACAATTTATCGATTGTAAAGTTCTAGGGGTTGACTTCTCACTGAGCAGCAAGTTTGCACTTTCATTATCCTTTGAAAATTGCTCCTTGGACTATAGCGTATTTTTCAGGCTGAAATTACAAAAGACAAAATTCATCAACTGCTCATTAAAAGAAGTTGACTTCACAGAATCAGACTTAACTGCTTCAGAATTTACCGGTTCTGACTTAACAGCTGCACATTTCTCCAATACAATTCTAGAGAAAGCCGATTTCAGAACAGCAAAGAACTTTTCTATTGATCCCGAACAAAACAAGATGAAAAAAGCAAAATTCTCATCTTATCAACTTGGAAATTTGCTTCATAAGTATCAATTGGACATAGAGTAAAATTATCCTACACCTATCATAATCGAAATATATAACGGAGGAAGATTTATTGTCTCAAAATCCAACTCTTCATAAAAGAAAATTAAATTTCCCCTACCCTTTCCATACTCCTTATTGATATTTATTTCTATATTTGTCATATAATGTCAATATATGTTGGATAATATTATTTCTATCGGGGATACTTTAAAAGAAATCCGGGAAGACAAAGGATTACAATTACAAGATGTCGCTGAAAGCACAGCTATCAACTATTCCTCATTGAGTCGAATTGAAAATGGGAAAAGATTGCCTACCAAGGAACAACTTACTGTTCTAGCAAAGTTCTATGAATATGACGGGGCAGACTTATTAAAGATTCTGATCAGTGACAGAATTCTTGCTGAGATAAAAGATGAAGAAGAAATCGGACTTGAAGCTTTTTATCTGACCGGACGGAGAATCATGTTCAGTAGAACCCGTTTCCCCGGTTACAAAACCATTAAAAAATTCAGCTTAATAAGTCGAAGGTACTTGGGAAGTAACCTGAGGTCTTCTTATTGGATAATAAAGGTTATTCAAAATGAAACCTCCGGAACCGACACATTTATTGACCTCTTTGCCGGAACCGGAATCATGGCACAACAGGCTATGATTTACTATGACAAAGTTATTGTAAATGACTTTTTGCACTCAAACAATATCATATACCACGCATTTTTTGACGCACAGGAATGGAATTTAAAAAAATTGGTTGAGATCGCTTATGAGTACAATAAATTAGCTGCCGATCAAATAGATGAAAACTATTTTTCGAAGAATTTTGGTGGAAAATTCTTCGAGGAAGGAGTTTCAAAAATAATCGGCTATATCAGAGAGGACATTGAAAACAGACGCGAAGAATTAAATCAAAAGGAATATGGTATTCTCTTAACTTCACTTATTTTCACAATCGATAAATTGGCTAATACTGTGGGGCATTTTGATTCCTACTTAAAAAAGCCGATTCCCAAACGACCGTTAAACTTCGGGCTTATTAAGCCACATGACTTTGAAGGAGTACAAATCTACCAGGAAGATGCGAATAAATTAGCCGGAAGAATCAAAGGTGATGTAGCTTATATCGATCCACCCTATAATTCCAGGCAGTACAGCAGGTTTTACCATATTTATGAAAATTTAGTCAAGTGGGAAAAGCCTGAATTATTTGGTGTAGCACTCAAGCCTGCACCTGAGAATATGAGCAAGTACTCTACTGCAAAGGCGAAAGCCGCATTCAAGAAATTGGTTCATGATCTGGATGTAAAATACCTGGCAGTATTCTACAACAACACCAGTAAATCAAGCAGTAGTTCTTCGGCAAATAAAATCGAATTCAATGAAATGAAGGACGTTCTCAATTCGGTGGGAAAGACTAAAATATTTGAGGAAACTCAAACAAAACCAATGAAAACCGGAGCGGAATTTAAAGAAGGTAAAAGATACTTATTTATAACAGAAAAATAATCCATCCACATTTTAAATATTTAAATTATGATTAAGAAATTTACCACTCTCCTCGGAAAAGAAATGGAAATCGATTTAAACAGATGGCAAATTGACGTAGATAACAGAAGATGTGAAATTATTGAGGAATCCGGCGATAAGTTCATAATCCAAAATAAATATGGAGACCGGTTTTCTATACCCATCGCTATTATTAAATCTAACGATTTACCTATTATCGAGAATAAAATTGATTTGTCAGAAAGTTTATACAGGCATTACTTTTTAGATAAATTCAAGACAGAAAGCATAGAGCGCTTTACCGAGACATTCTATCGACATAGAGAACTCATCTTCCGGAATAGAGACTTAGTTGTGAATAAAGCTGAATACTATCTTTTGAAACCGTCTTCATTAGCTATCGGAATGCTTTATGCCGGTGGAGGCAGTTATTCATTAGGTAGCCTACTGGAATCTTTTGATAGCGGAGACCATATTTATTATGACGACTTCCACAAAGGAATGTACTTGGTAAGCATGGTAGCATCTCCCTTAAGTGGATCAGTTTACACCAGTACTTTTTGGTCGGAAGCCACGGAAGAGTTTGTACATTTTGACAGTAGAACTAAGGATTCTATTCAATTTCCTAAGGGTTTTGGGATAAATACCGGTAGAGAGCAATTGCGAAGGTTAAAAAGGGATGAAATAATTATTGACAGACAGGATGTTGCCATAAGTAATTTGATAGCTGAGATTAAAGCCAGGGAGAGGATAAATTAGATGTATCGATTAGGAAATCCCGGAGGAAAGAAATTGACAGATTGTTAATTAATCGATAAACATTTGCGTAAGCTCAGAATACCTTTTAAATTGCCAGTATTTGGGATTTTATTGCCAGTAAATGAGGAAGGTTAAATGCATCCGGAATACAATCATTAGATTTTTTGGATTGTTTATGCTTTCGCAAATTTAAAGGCAGGGTAGATTTTTAATTATTGTCCGTTTCAATTATAATAACAATCGATAGCCCATGCCTACCCTATGCGTATGGACTTCGATAATACCATTTAAAAATTAAAGCTCTGTTTTCACAACAAAAATTACTCTATTTCGTTATAGAAGTCATGAGAAGGCAAATTTCCATACTTTTAATATTGATACTCGGATTCTATGTGATGCCGAGTTCCAGTAATTTCGCTTATGGAAATGCAACAAGTGAAGTAAAAACTCTATGTTGTAAAAAGGAACATTCTGAGGCAGACACCAAAAATTGCTGTAAAGACGGTTTGACACAGACTGACACAGAAAGAAAAGGCTGCGCTAATGAATGTGAAGACTCTTCTTGTTTATGCCCGACCATGAATATCTCCATAACATTCCTTTATGATGTCCAAGAGGAATATGAAATTCAAGATGAGGTAAATTACAATGATCCCATTATTGTATCGTATATCTCAACGGACTTTAACTCCATCTGGAAGCCTCCGAAATTAAGCTAATTTATTATTCAATTAGCCATAATCAAGCCGATCAGGAACGATTAAGATTTAACTGAAACGACACTAGTTCTATAGCTCTATGTGGACAAGTAGTATTCGTTTCATTATAATCACAGTTCTATCCCCGTTGATTATTATGGCTCCTAATCTATGCTCTTAGTATACACCAAATAAAGCATGGAAGAATTTTATAATTAAAATAGCTTAAACCATGGAAAAATATACTTGTCCTATGCATCAACAAGTGCTTAAGGACACACCGGGAAAGTGTCCGCTATGTGGAATGGACCTGGTCCCCGTGAGCAGAAAGGGTAAAAATCATCATTCAGACCACAATCATAATCATCAGGAAAGCACAAGCCATGACCACCATGATCGACATCATACAAATGATTTCCTTAGACGGTTTTGGATAAGTTTAATCATTACTGTACCCATTCTATTGTTATCGAAGATGGTACAGCAGTGGCTAGGCTTCAACATCAGTTTTAAGGGAGACAAGTATGTATTATTTGCACTGAGCACTTTCATCTATCTGTATGGTGGTATGCCATTCTTAAAGGGAATTATAGGTGAAATAAAAGCTAGATCTATCGGGATGATGACTTTAGTCGCAATTGCAATTTCAGTCGCCTACTTTTATTCCTCCGCTGTTGTTTTTGGCTTGGAAGGAATGGATTTCTTTTGGGAACTGGCAACATTAATCGATATTATGCTGCTGGGGCATTGGCTGGAAATGCGCTCTCAAACTGCCGCGTATAAAGCATTGCAATCCTTGGTGGCTCTGCTTCCGACCGATGTAACAGTGATAAGGGATGAGAAGCAGATAAGTATTCCTTTAAGCAATTTAAAAAATGGAGAAATAATACTCATTAAACCCGGTGAAAAGATTGCTGCGGACGGCCTCGTTGTTGACGGCCATTCCTATGTGAATGAAAGTATGCTGACGGGAGAAAGTTTGCCTGTAAAAAAGGAAGAGAATCAAAAGGTAATCGCGGGCACGATAAATGGTGATGGCGCTTTGAGAGTGAAGGCAACAGGTATCGGCAAAGACAGCTATTTAAATAAGATTATTAACCTGGTACAAGATGCGCAGGCCAACAAATCCAAAACGCAAAACCTTGCTGATCTGGTTGCAAAGTGGCTTACTTTTCTTGCTATCGGTGCCGGAATAATTACTTTTTTCTATTGGTTTTGGTACGGAATGGATATTGCATTTGCACTGGAGAGAACAGTAACTGTGATGGTTACCGCCTGTCCGCATGCACTGGGGGTGGCGATTCCACTAGTCGTCGCAATTTCCACAACACAATCCGCAACCAATGGTTTGCTCATTAGAAATCGCACTGCATTTGAGGCAACTCGGAATATAGACATGGTCATTTTTGACAAAACAGGCACCTTAACTAAGGGCAGCCATGAGGTTCAGCATGTAGTCCCTCTTTCAGAATTGTACTCAAGCAATGAGATCATACAGTATGTTGCAGCTTTACAGCAAAATTCAGAGCACCACATCGCAAAAGGTGTTATGCGAAAACTTCAACACGAGAACCTCGATCTGTGGAAAGTATCGGGCTTTGAATACATGCAAGGTGTAGGAGTTAAAGGGGAAGTCAACGGTAAAAATATTATCGCGGCCGGACCTAATTATTTTAAGCAAAACAATCTGGAGACACCGCCTATCCCGGACATAATCAATCAAGATACAGAAACGGTGAACTTTGTCTTAATCGATGACGAACCGGCAGGTGTAATCTCGCTTTCGGACAGCATAAGGGAAGGTTCTAAGGAAGCGATTGATATGTTGAAGAAAATGGGTATTCAATCCTTTTTACTTACCGGCGATAATGAAAAGATTGCTGAATCGGTGGCCGAGGAGCTGGGGATGGATGGTTTTATGGCGGGCGTTTTACCCCATGATAAACAAGAGAAGGTAAAGGAGCTTCAGGAAAGCGGTCAGATAGTAGCAATGACGGGAGATGGTGTTAATGACGCTCCTGCTTTAGCTCAGGCAAATGTAGGTATTGCCGTCGGTTCAGGAACCGATGTTGCAGCTGATACGGCTGATATTGTATTGGTCGATAGCGATCCAAGGGATGTCTCTCTGCTTATCAATTTTGGCAGAAAAACCTATCGGAAAATGATTCAAAACCTTGTGTGGGCTGTAGGTTATAATGTCCTTGCAATCCCTTTAGCTGCCGGAATACTATATCCAAAATTTCTTTTAAGTCCCGCACTTGGCGCAATTCTTATGAGTGCAAGCACCATCATCGTAGCCTTTAATGCTACTCTATTAAAATTAAATAAATAAAATCTCTAAATATTAAATATAACAAATATGAAAAACTTAAGTATTCAAATTATCGCAATTGCATTATTTATCACCTCAGCTCTGGCCTGCTCTGATTCTGCAGATAAAAGCTCATCTACAGAAGCTACAACTACTGAAACTTCAGAGGTTATAGAAGTCAGAACAGATGGCATTGCTCCTATTTTAACCGGTTATCTTGCAATGGCTGACGCTTTAGTCGCTGCTGATAGCGAAGGAGCAGTGGATGCAGCAAATTCCATACTCGCCGGCCTTAACAAGGTTGACATGAGCACAATACCTGCTGACAAGACAGATGAGTACACAGAATTAGCAGCCTACGTGAAAAAAAGTGCTGAGGAAATCATTGAAGATGTAGGGCATATCGATTATCAAAGAGAGCACTTAGAGGACTTGAGCATTGATATGCTTGCGTTAATTGATCTCTTGGGGACCACTCAAAAATTATATAAAATTCACTGCCCGATGGCCTTTGATGATAAAGGTGCTGACTGGCTAAGTGCTAGCAGAGATGTGAGGAACCCATACTTTGGTGATGCTATGCTGACTTGCGGTGCTGTAAAAGCAGAGTTTAATCCATAAATACAGTAATTCCAGTTTATTAAATCAGGATAAAATGCTAAATAAGTTCATCAATTATTTCTTGAATAACAGGATAGTAACTCTGTTATTGCTGCTCACAGTGTTGATCTGGGGATTGGTAACGGCGCCTTTCAATTGGCATCAAGGCTTTTTACCAAGCAATCCCGTTCCTGTAGATGCTATTCCTAATCTGGGAGACAATCAGCAGATTGTAGCTACTGAATGGATGGGAAGATCACCGAAAGATATACAGGAGCAAATCACCTATCCGCTCACAACTTCATTACTGGGAATACCCGGAGTAAAAACGATTAGAAGTAGTTCCATGTTTGGGATGTCTTTTATCTATGTCATTTTTGAAGAAGATGTAGAGTTTTACTGGAGTCGTTCGCGTATTCTAGAAAAGCTAAACTCCCTTCCTGCGGGGACATTACCAGCAGGTGTAACTCCTTCTTTGGGTCCGGATGCTACAGCACTTGGTCAGGTGTTTTGGTACACACTGGAAGGGAGAAATCCTGAGACGAATGAGCCCACCGGCGGCTGGGATCCTGATGAATTGAGAACAATCCAGGATTTCTATGCTAAATATGGTCTTTCTTCTGCGAAGGGAGTATCGGAAGTAGCCTCTATAGGTGGGTTTGTCAAAGAGTATCAGGTAGATGTCAATCCCGATGCTTTACGCGCCTATAACCTGACAGTAATGGACGTGATGAAGGCTATTCAAAAAAGCAATCTGGACATAGGGGCTGAAACTGTCGAAATCAACAGGATTGAATACCTGGTGCGCGGACTAGGCTATATTAAAAATGTTGCGGATTTAGAAAATGCAGTTGTCACCGTCAGAAACAATGTTCCGGTAAAGATTAAAGACCTGGCATTTGTAAATCTGGGACCTGCAACGCGGAGAGGTGGTCTGGACAAGGAAGGTATTGAAGCGGTGGGCGGTGTGGTAGTTGCTCGTTATGGTGAAAATCCTCTGGAGGTAATTGATAATATAAAGTTAAAAATCACCGAGATTGAAGCAGGTTTCCCTCAAAAAACACTAGCAGACGGTACTATATCAAAAGTGACAATCGTTCCTTTTTATGATCGTTCCGGGTTAATACACGAGACTATCGGCACGCTGGAATCAGCTCTCGCACACGAAATACTAATATCCATTCTCGTCGTGATTGTGCTTATATTTAACCTCCGTGCTTCCGTGGTCATTTCCAGCATTTTACCGCTTGGAGTATTAGCAACCTTTATTTTCATGAAGTATTTTGGTGTAGAGGCCAATATCGTTGCACTTTCCGGTATTGCAATTGCTATCGGAGTTATGGTTGACGTGGGCGTAGTCTTTGTTGAAAGCATTATCCGCCACATGGAAAGCGAGGAAAAGCAAGGCATTAAAAGTAAGGGAAAAGCATTGGTAAACTTAATTTCCAAAGCAGTTTCAGAAGTTTCCGGGGCAATTACAACGGCTATGCTGACGACTATTGTCAGTTTTTTACCCGTATTTGCAATGCAGGCACAAGAAGGAAAGTTATTCAAGCCTTTGGCCTTCACCAAAACCTTCGCCATTTCATCTGCTTTCATTCTCGGTCTCGTCGTAATTCCTACAATAGCCTACTATGTTTTCTCCTTAAAGATAGAGAGAAAGAGGTTAAAAATAATTGCTAATTCTTTATTGGCGTTATCCGGAATTGCCCTGTGGATTTATAGTGGACTTTTTATTTCTGTCGCACTGACTTTAATGGGATTAAATAACCTGTTTATTGCCAATAAGAGAGGTAGTAAAATCGCAAATTATATAAATATAGCCATTGCTATTTTTGTTGCTCTTTTCTATCTTTCAGAAGCGTGGATGCCTTTAGGCACTCAGACTACTTTGACAATGAACTTTTCGTTTGTCTTTATAGCAATTGGACTAGTGCTCGCTGTTCTTTGGGTTTTAGTTATTTACTACGAAAAGATTTTGCGCTGGGCATTGAATAACCGTTGGACGTTTATGACCATCCCTATAGTCACTTTAATATGGGGACTACTAGCCTGGCAAGGCACTGAAAAATCTTTCGGCTTTGTAGCCAGAGGCATGGAATCTGTTGGCTGGGAGAGTTTTACTGAAACTAGTTTTTGGCAAAAGTCAACGGAGTTATTCCCTGGAATCGGGCAAGAGTTTATGCCGAGTTTAGATGAAGGGTCTTTTCTCTTAATGCCCACGACTATGCCACATACGGGGATTGAACAAAACTTACAGTATATCCGGCTGATTGATAAACGCATCCAGAATATTCCTGAAGTCGATCTGACGGTGGGAAAATGGGGACGCGTAAATTCTGCTTTGGATCCGGCCCCAACCCAAATGTTTGAAAACACGATTAACTATATCCCTGAATATATTTTGAATGAAAATGGAAAACGCCAAAGGTTCAAGGTAAATAAACAAGGTGAATACCAACTCATTGGCGGCACTACACATAACCCGGACAATGGTTTCAGGCAAGTTCCCAGAGATAGCTTAATAGTAGATAGGCACGGTAAATTTTTCAGACAATGGAGGCCTGAGATTAAAAATTCAGATGATATATGGCAGGAGATTGTCAATGCGTCTCATCTGCCTGGAATGACCTCAGCGCCAAAATTACAGCCGATTGAGGCAAGATTAGTTATGCTATCAACCGGAATGCGTGCGCCCATGGGAATAAGGATTTCAGGGCCTGACCTTGAGTCAATTGAAAAAGCGGGGAAAGAAATGGAAGTAGCCTTGAAAACTATTCCTTCGATTATTCCATCTACCGTATTCTATGATCGGTCTGTCGGTGCTCCTTATATAGAAATACACCTGGACAGAGATAAAATGGCACGTCATGGTATAACAGTAGAGGACCTTCAGGATGTGATAAGCTCTGCTGTGGGAGGTACTGCATTAACCACAACTGTAGAAGGGCGGGAACGCTTTCCGGTAAGGTTACGCTATCCGCGTGAACTGCGCGATCATCCGGAGCAATTGAAAAAGATTATCATCCCTACCGGAACCGGCACACAAATCCCGCTCGGAGAAGTGGCATCTATTGAGTTTTCAAGAGGAGCTCAAATGATCCAAAGCGAAAACACTTTCTTAATCGGATATGTGATTTTTGATAAAATAAGCGGAAAAGCAGAAGTAGATGTCGTGCGTGAAGCAGATAAAACGTTAAAAGAAAGACTGGCTTCCGGAGAACTGGAACTCCCGAAGGGAGTGAGTTATGCATTTGCAGGCAGCTATGAACAGCAAGAGCACGCAAGTAAGCGCCTATTACTTGTAATTCCTATAAGTTTAATTGCCATTTTGCTGATATTATATTTCCAGTTTAGAACGGTAACTGCATCATTAATTCACTTCTCAGGAGTTTTCGTGGCATTTGCAGGAGGTTTTATTCTACTATGGCTATACGGTCAGCCCTGGTTTATGGACTTCACCTTTGGTGGAACGAATATCCGAGATCTATTCCAGATGTATAACATTAATCTGAGTATCGCCGTCTGGGTCGGTTTTATCGCCTTATTTGGATTAGCAACCAATGACGGCGTAATAATGGGAACCTATATCCATGATACCTTTGAAGAGCGCGATCCTCGCACCAAAGATGCTGTCAGAGAAGCAGTAGTCTATGCAGGTTTAAAACGTGTAAGGTCAGCTGCTATGACTACTGCAACTGCGCTGATTGCATTACTACCGGTATTAACCTCTACGGGAAAAGGTGCTGAAATTATGGTTCCTATGGCTATTCCGACCTTTGGTGGAATGTTAATACAATCCATGACCATGTTTGTTGTTCCTGTGTTTCAATGTTGGTGGAGGGAGTGGGCTATTCGTAGAGAAAATAAAATATAAATACAATGAAAAATTTAATTAAAAATATTGCTTATTTAATAATCCTCGTTCTACCGTTCCAGCTGTATAGCCAAGGTGCTGTAACTGATTCCTTAGATTATTATATAGCAGTGGCGGTTGAAAACAATCCGGGAACCAAGGCTCAGCTATTAGCCTACGAAGCTTATTTACAGAGGGTTCCCCAGGCAGGTGCTTATGCTGATCCGGAATTTTCCGGTGAATTTTATCCACAACCTATGGATATTATCGGTGGACGCTCCATTGCCAATTTTGGTTTATCGCAACAGTTTTCATGGTTTGGCACCAGGGAGTCTGCGCGTATTGAAGCCGGGTATCAGGCAGATGTACAATATCAACTATATCAGTCGGAGATGGACAATCTCATTCTTCAGGTTTATCTGCAGTGGTATGACATGCAGAAACTGAATGAGCAGATTAAAAACAAACGTGAGCACAAGACATACCTGGACAACCTCGAAGAACTGGCATTAATAAAGCATTCCAGTCCGACCAAGGAATCTTCATCAAATATGTCAGAGGTTCTAAGAATTCGCTTAGAGAAAGCAGAATTGGAAAATAGTATAGAAAGCCTGAAAGCCTTTTTGAATGCTGAAAAAGCGCGTTTTAATACTCTTCTGAACAGAGATGTAAATGAGCCGGTCAATATTGGCAATGAGATTAACAAATCGCCTTTTGCTTTCGACGTAGAAGATGTTCTAAAAAACATTGCTACTAATAGTCCGGACTTACTGATGTTAGAAAAGGAAATATTAGCGATTCAAGCTAAGGCAAATAAAGATAAGAAAATGAGTTATCCAACATTTGGCATAGGAGTGAACTATATGCTAATCGGCAAAACCGATGTGGACTTATTTAAGATGGGGAACATGAATGGTAGAGATATGATAACACCTACCTTGTCAATTTCCATCCCCTTGTTCCGTAAGAAGTATGATGCGCAACAGCAAGAAAGCAATCTTTTGCGCCAAGCTGCTGAAGAAAAAAGAATAAACACTTTAAATAATTTAACCGGGGATTTCTATTACCTCAGAAATCAATTGGAAGACGCTGAGCGAGTTATTGCTCTTTATGAAACACAAATTGAATTGGCCACGACCACCTATCAACTGATTGTTCAGGAATTTGTAACAGGAAAAAGCAGCCTGACTAATATAATTCAAGTTCAGCGGCAATTATTGGACTATCAATTGAAAAAGGTGGAAGCAGTAGCAAGCTATAATTCAATGGCGATTTCTATCGATAAACTAACTTCTTTTAGCAAAAATTAAAAAACGGATAAAATGAAAAAGAATAAATTTTTTATAAGAAATAAAGGTCTTCAATTTATTTTGGTCTTGTTGTTGGGATTATTTTTAGGTTGGTTAATCTTTGGAGGAAGCAATACACATAATCATTCTGAAGGTATCAGCACATCCGAAGATGTCGGAACCGTATGGACTTGTTCTATGCACCCTCAGATCAGATCTGAAAAGCCCGGCAAATGTCCACTTTGTGGCATGGACTTAACTCCTTTACCTTCGGGCGGAAATGATGCGATAGATGAAAGTGCTATTCAGATGAGTAAAGAAGCTATCGCATTGGCTAATATTCAAACCACGGTTGTCGGAAGCCAACAAGCAGTAAGGGATATGAATCTATATGGTACTGTCCAAATCGATGAACGCCTGCAACACTCTCAGACCTCCCACGTGAACGGACGCATAGAAGAGCTGTATGTCAATTTTACCGGTGAAGCTATAAGAAATGGACAAGCTATTGCAAAAATATACTCTCCGGACTTAATGACCGCGCAACAAGAGTTACTGGAGGCGGTAAAACTTCAGGAATTACAACCCGCTCTACTAGAGGCAGCAAAGATAAAATTGCAGTTATGGAAAATGACTGAAGAACAAATTACAAATGTGCTTGACACAAAAACAGTGTCACCTTATGTAAAAATCTATTCTAATACCAATGGCATTGTCATAGATAAAAATGTAAACCAGGGCGATTATATCAATCAAGGCACAGTGTTATATACTATTGCAAATCTAAGTCGATTGTGGGTCGTTTTTGATGCCTATGAAAGTGAGTTGCCCTTTTTAAAAGTAGGCGATCCAATAGAATACTCTTTACAAAGCTTGCCTGACCAGACTTTTAATGGTAGAATTTCATTTATCAATCCTATCGTAGATCCGGTTTCTCGTACCGCAAAAATAAGAGTTGAGGTTGCCAATAACCGAAATTTGTTAAAGCCGGAAATGTACGCAACAGCGACAATCTCCACCTCACTTAAAAGTATCGGTAATAATATCGTAGTTCCCAAGTCCGCAGTGTTATGGACGGGAAAACGCTCGATTGTCTATGTTAAAAACCCCAACACCTCTACCCCAGCCTTTAATATGAGAGAAATAGATCTGGGAGCATCTTTAGGTGAGAGCTATATGGTTATAGCAGGTTTAGAAAATGGAGAAGAAGTAGTGACCAATGGTGCTTATGTGATAGATGCGAGTGCGCAACTAGAAGGAAAAGCAAGTATGATGAATGAAGTTGAGGAGGATAGCTCTCATGATGGTCATGAAGCTCACAATCATAATCATCAGCATGTAGAGGGAGAATCAGATGATTCTCGCGCTGACCATATTCACAATTTGGAACATAGGCGGCGTAATAAGTGAAGTTCTGCAAAGGACTACCAGAAGCTATCTGACTCAACTGATAGTTCTTAACCCAAACAAGTGATTGAATATTCAATCACTTGCCATATCCAGTATTTGTCAGATTCAAAGCCTATAGTACAAGATCTCTTGAATTCAATTCGTTATCTTGACAAGCTATGAAATGGTTACGCTTTTACTTACTTCTTTTATTATTATACTGTACATCTATAGGATATGGTCAGAAAAATCTGTTTTACTTTTCTTTCGACGCTGACATAGGATATTTCATCAACAACCAAAATATTCCAAAAAATTATCCACTACCTTATGATGCTTCATTAAAAGCGGGTGCAGGAATTTATTTAAACGAGACTACTAGTATGGCTATTCATATTGCTGCCACTTACTTAAATATAAACAGAATGTCGTATGATGATTTACGCTTCCCGATACATCACGATGGCAGAGGCGGCTGGATTACTCCTGTATCATTCCTATCCGGAAAGTCAAAGGGCTTATTACTAGGTCAGTCGATCTTTATAAAGACTTTTATTCAGTGATAAGAAGCCATGTCGGTTTTTCTTTTTTAACATCGACAACAAATAAAACAGGTTAGTATTTTTACAATAGTAAATTGGGTACTGTTGACAGATTCGGCAATTCTTCGCATAAAACACCGACAGATACTTATCTCTACAGGCAGGCTTACAATATAAAATAGCGACAACTTCTGCATGGAAATTTTCAGTCGGTCCATATTATAAGTATGGTTTATTCTTAAATAAATCTACCTTGAATGGAGTTAAGAACGATAATCTTCTAGAACGAAATTTACATTATCTGGGGATTGGTTTTTCTCTGAGTTCAAGATAGACCGGCAACTTCAGTCAGTGAATAATCTATATTCTCCTTATTAAAACCCATCACTTACCAAATATCTCTTTACGGTGATTTAAGCCCCATCTTTCCAACTCACTTATCACGCTTTTTAAGGTTTCAGAATATTCTGTAGGTCTATATTCAGTACGCACGGGAGAACCATTGAGCATAGAGCGAGTAACAAGTTTATTGGCTTCCATCTGTTTCAGTTCCTCTGATAAAACCTTGGTTGATAACTTGGGAATGCTGCGTTCAATTTCTCTGAAATGCCGGTTCCCTTCCCACAATGAGATTAAAATTAAGATAGTCCATTTCCTACCTATAATTTCGAGCGTATCCCTTACGGGAATTAAAGCAGACATACATTCCCTATGATTTCTCTTCTTCATTCTTTCATAAATTTTGATTACCTACAAGTAACTGATTACATTAAGTAACCAAATATAGTTAAATTTGCGCATCAAAAATAAAATAATATGAACAAACAAAAAACATCAAAGGGACTTCACATTGGTTTGTGGGTCTTACAAGGGATTTTAGCATTTGCATTCTTATTTGCAGGATTTACAAAATTAGCAACACCCATTGAGGACATGGCTCAAGATGGAATGAGTTTCGTAAATCACGTCAGTTCCGGAGTCGTTCGTTTCATTGGGACAGCTGAAATATTAGGAGCACTCGGCTTAATTCTTCCGGCAGCATTACGGATCAGACCAAGCTTAACGGCTTATGCAGCAGGCGGTCTTGCAATCGTTATGGCTTCTGCAACTATATATCATTTAATACAGGGTGAGATGTTTATACATACAGCGATACTATTCTTGCTCACTGCTTTTGTCAGCTGGGGTAGATTAAAAAAAGCACCGATTCAGCCTAAATAAGTCATACTGGATATTTATAATAAAGCCGTTGTTGCATAAAATAATGCGACAGCGGTTTTTTTATTTAAGGAATTGACAAAAGGAATGCTATTCCCCTGAAACCACACCAAATCTACCACCTACCAGCATTTCTCTCAAGCTAAACCAGAGTAGACAAGTACAATTAAAACAAATATATTCTCTTCACGTTCTATGATTTAGTGACATTAATTGCAGATACAGAACCGTTAGAATGGGCATTTTCGCTATATCGAAAATAAGAATGCGGGATTCGAATAAGAAAAGTAAAGCAGAATTGCGTATATTCATTTCTCGGAAATCGCAATATTCTATAATCAATGGAGGTACATTTTATATTTGCATTTTTTAGCTTTCGCAAATAAGCAACTAGGCTTCAAGGAGCAAAATCATAGAAATATTTAACAAGCAGCTATGCATTCCATCCCTTACATCGAATATACCAAATTAGAAGGAAGAGAAAAAGACTTCAGTCAATGGTATTATATGTCCCATCTCAGCAACGCCTGTGCTTCCGAAGATGTGCATCGCACTTCCGCGCATGCAATCTGTTTATTGGAAGAAGGAGAGCTACAGCTAGAAACTGATTTATTTGTACAAGAAGCAAAAGCTCCGGCCATATTTACCATAGCTCCTGAAGCAATCCGGAAATTCACTGATTTATATAAGAACTATGATGCCCGCATATTTTTCTTCCGCAAAGAAGTCTTTTTACAGCGACAAACAGATATTAACTACCTTGATAAGTTTGAATTTTTTGAAAGTTCCGGTCAGCAGATAGTTGAGTTAACTGCCCAAGAATTTAAATTATTCAAGTCCTACTTTGATCTTATTCACGAGAAGTCAATCGAAAATGATTTACATACCTCTGAAATCGTCAGAAGTCTGATTTATATTATTCTTAATGAAATAGACAGTATTCATCGCAGCAAGAATAAAGATAAAACGACTGAAGTCAGTCGAGGCAATGCTGTATTATTTGAATTTAAAAGGCTTCTTACCAAACATTTCATTCATGAGCGACAGGTCTCATTTTATGCCGAAAAGCTACATTTATCTCCAAAGTATTTTTCAACCTTAATCCGAGAAGTCAGCGGAAAAACAGCTAGCGAATGGATTAACGAAATGCTGCTTTTAGAAGCTAAGGTACTTTTACAGAATCCGGAATTAACAATTGCTCAGATAGCTTACAATCTCAATTTTTCAGATCCGTCACACTTTGGCAAGTTCTTCAAAAAGCACTCAGGTAAAACTCCTTTACAGTTCAGAAGCTAACTAAAGCAAGCCAAATCCGACCTTTATACCAGCATACCCTACTTTTCTCCTCGATTTTGAGGGGATACTCGACTTATCTTTGTATCAGAAATTTAATAATAAACTAAAATTATAAAATTATGATATCAATGAATTTAAAAAACAAAGCAATCTGGACAAGCCTTTTTATCGGACTTTTTATGCTTGCATTCAACTTTTCCTCCTACGCTCATTGCGATTCTTATGACGGTCCGGTCATTAAAGATGCATTAAAGGCACTGGAATTAAATAAAGTAGAATTGGTATTTAAATGGATTGAACCACAACAAGAGGAAGAAGTAGCTACTCTGTTTAATAAAACCTACAACTTAAAAGACCAGGATGAACAAGTTTATGCAATTGTAGAAAAGCATTTTTTGGAAACCCTGGTGCGCCTACATCGAGAGACAGAAGGTGAACCTTTTACAGGATTAAAACCTGCTGGTTCCATGACGCCACTAGTAGAGATGGCAGATCTTTCTATTGAATTGAATAATATGGAAGATGTTGCTACAACTGTAAGCACACATCTTGAAGAAGTCCTTAGAGAGCGATATGCAGAAGTAATGAGGCTTTACGAAACGAAGGATAACACAGTAGAAGAAGGACGTGCTTATGTACATGCTTATGTAATGTATACACACACGCTGGAAGCTCTGGAGCATGTTCTGCATGGAGATCTGGCTCACTAAGCATAAATCACTGAATAAGAATAATTTATCAACCCTTTATTAAATTATAAAAGATTATGAAAACTAAAAGATTTCAATTAGAAACCTTGACTTGCCCTAGTTGCGTAACGAGAATAGAAGGCGTCCTGAACAAAGAGCCCGGAGTAGAAAAGGCTAAAGTACTTTTCAACTCTAGCAAAGTGAAGGTAGACTACGACGGGGAAAAAGTAAGTGCAGACAGACTGGTAAAAGTCATTGAAGAAGTGGGCTTCCCGGTCTTGTCATAGGTTACTTTCAGAAAGACTACCCTATTACATCCCGGCCAAATTCAAATTTCAGAAATAATGGTCGGGATGTAATAGTCACAAAGCACAACTATACATTTGATCATCTTATACGATATCAATCAACATTTGAAACCACAGAAAAACAAACTTGCAACCTTTTGTAAACCTAAACTACATGAAATCTAAACAAGTAAATCGAATAATGTACCTAGCAGCGGTTTTAATTCTCGCTGCGATAGCGAGCTATCTCTTTAATTGGGGCGGTTTATTATTGGATTCTCTTTTAATCGCCGCTTCAATAATCGCAGGAATCCCGACCTTCCTGAAAGCCTGGCAAGCCTCCCGACATAAAATGTTCAGCATTGAGCTTTTAGTCAGTATTGCCGTAATTGGCGCTCTGATTATCGGAGAATATGTTGAATCAGCCGCAGTAACTTTCCTATTCCTTTTTGGCGCCTTCCTCGAAGGACGTTCTTTAGAAAAAGCCCGTGCTTCATTGAAGACTCTGATGGATATGGCCCCTATGGAAGCTACAGTAATCAGAGATGGAATACGCTCAGTGATTAAGGCTGAAGATGTACTTAAAAATGATATAGTCATAGTTCAGACCGGCGAAAAAATAGCTGTTGATGGAAAAGTGATAACAGGAACGGCATCTGTGAATGAAGCGGCTATCACGGGTGAATCCATCCCAAAAAGTAAAGAAACAGGCAGTCAGGTTCTCAGTGGCAGCATTTTGGATAGTGGATATATAGAGGTGCTTGCAGAAAATGTAGGAGAAGACACCACTTTTTCCAAAATAATAGAACTAGTTGAAGAAGCACAGGAAGGAAAGGCAAAGACACAACGATTCCTGGAAGAATTTGCTAAGTATTATACACCGGGCATTATGATTCTTTCAGCGCTGGTATGGGCTATAACGCAGAATGTCCACCTAGCTCTTACCTTTCTGGTCATCGCTTGTCCCGGAGCTTTGGTGATATCAGCACCGGTTTCAATTGTAGCCGGAATCGGCAATGCTGCTCGCAACGGCATATTAATTAAGGGTGGCGAAATAATGGAAAATCTAGCCAAAATTAACGCTATAGTATTTGATAAAACAGGGACATTGACCAATGGCAGACCATCAGTTACAGCTATTAAGGGCTTTGGAATCAGTGAAGATGACTTATTATTAATGGCGGCAGAAGCAGAGGTTATTTCGGAACATCACCTGGGAAGAGCAATTGTACTTGAAGCAGAAAACAAGGGGCTGAGGCTAGTAAATCAGCCGACAGATGTAGAGGTCCTGAAAGGTCGTGGAATTAAAGTGGAATTAAATGGCATGCCCTTATATATAGGCAACAGAAAGGGACTTGTTCAAAATGACATCCCTATAAGCGACAATATAGAATCCTATGCTACAAGACAGGAAAGCCTGGGAAATACTGCTGTTTTTGTAGCTGATGGAAGTCGGGTCTTAGGTATTATATCTATTGCCGACAGTGTAAGAGAGCAAGCAAAAGAAACAATAAGTCAACTTAGAAGTCAGGGTATTAATCACTTGGTAATGCTCACCGGTGATAATAGACATAGCGCAGATATCGTAGCAAGGCAATTAAACATGGATCGCATGTTTGCCGAGCTACTTCCTGAAGACAAAGCGGAGAAAGTAAAAAGCTGTATGGGTAAGGGCGTCAATCTGGCAATGATAGGTGACGGAGTTAACGATGCACCGGCTCTGGCAACGGCCAATGTAGGAATAGCTATGGGAGTAGCAGGCACTGATGTGGCTATGGAAACAGCGGATGTAATTCTCATGGCAGATGACCTTAATAAACTTAACCACAGTTTAAAACTTGCTAAAACGACCGTGCGAAATATGAAACAAAATATGTTCATCGCAGTCGGCACTGTCGCGTTACTGCTTATAGGCGTTTTAACTAATAACGTTAACCTTGCTTCAGGAATGCTGCTACATGAGTTAAGTGTACTTGTAGTTATCTTAAATGCAATAAGGCTAGTCCACTATAAGCCAGAAAGCAACTTAAAACGTGCTAAAGAGCAGAAAGAAGAAATGGTCTATGGAATCAGAAGATGTGAAAACTGTCTTCAGCTAGGCCATATTCATAATTAAAATCAATTACATTAAAACTATTAAAAATGATAAAAGTAACTCCTCCAAAAGTTCGCATACTTGCGACAGGAAATGAACTAGAAGCTAAACAAATGCAAGGGAAAGCAGGCGATTTTATGCCTAAACACCTTGCCAATGTCGAGTCAATCGTATTTGTCCATGAAGGAGAATGTCTTTTCCATATAGATGGGAAAGCTATCCCTTTAAAAGAAGGAGAGTCTCTTGTCGTACCGCCTGAGATAAAACATCAGATAGAAGTTGTACGAGATTTTAAAGGCGTACATTTTATGCCCAAGAATATCAAATTCCGGTTTTTCAATTAGTCAAAAATCGATAACATCGATCAAATTCCATTTTGAAAGAAAACAATTTCCAGTAGGATAAATTTGATCATTTGAATGAAATAGTAATTATTTTAGGGCCTGAGCTTGTTTGGATTCATTATAAATCCCTTAAAACCTATGATTAACCTGCTGATAAACAGCTTAATAATGTAACTTTGTAGCATGAAGAAAGCAATTTCCTTATTCTTCCTTTTTTCTTTTTTGTCTGCAAATACAATATTTGGAGACTTTTTAAAATTGCCACTACTTATTTATCATTATGTTGAACACTTGCAAGAAGATGAGGAGGAGTTGTTTTTAAGTTTCCTTATCGAGCATTATAGCGATGATATTGATCAGACACATAAAAATCAAAAGGATAGTCGCCACGACAACCTGCCTTTCAAAACGATTGACACGCATATCGCCCAAGAAGCTTTCTTGGCTACACCACATTTATCCGTAATAAATACGCCAGTTGTTTCAAAGTCTAAATGCCTGTCTCAGCCAATGATGATACACTCGCTTGAGTGCCTAAACAAAATATGGCAGCCCCCGGAATATTGTTGATTTTTTAACGAAGGCAATGGTTAAGAACCGTTGCCCTGTTGCACATAATCAAAAATTAATCAACATATTATCATGGTATCAAAAATCATTCATTTCAGTATACGGAACAAACTGATTATCGGGCTTTTCACAATAGGTCTGATCGCATTCGGTATATATTCTCTCACACAGTTATCTGTAGGTGCAGTACCTGATATCACAAATAATCAGGTTCAGGTAATCACCACTTCACGAAACCTTTCTACCGAGGATATGGAACAATTTATCACCTATCCTGTAGAACTGGAAATGGCCAACCTACCGGGTGTACTGGAGATACGTTCTATTTCCCGCTTTGGTCTATCTGTTGTTACTATCGTATTTGAAGAAGAAATGGGGATGTACTTGCCCCGCCAGCTTATAGCTGAAAAAATTCAATCGGCAAAGGAGAAAATTCCCGAAGAATTTGGGAGTCCGGAGATGGGGCCGATTACTACGGGTCTGGGTGAAATATATCAATATATTCTTGATGTAGAACCGGAACACAAAGATAAATACACCTTAGCCGACCTAAGAACTATTCAGGATTGGATAGTAAAAAGACAGTTATCGGGCATTCCGGGAGTAGTAGAAGTAAACACCTGGGGCGGAAATTTAAAACAATATGAAGTAGCTATAAACACCCAAAAGCTTAATGCTATGGGTGTCACTGCCGGGGAAATATTTACCGCCTTAGAAAAAAACAACAGTATATCAGGAGGAGGTTATATAGAAAAGATCAACCAAGCATATTTTATACGTGGCGAGGGCTTACTTAGCTCTTTGGAGGAAATAGGTAATATCTCAGTCAAGACTAAAGACGGATTCCCGATATATATTAAAGACGTCGCCACTGTGCGGTTTGGAAACGCTCCAAGATTTGGCGCTATTACCGGAAATGGTGAGGGCGAGAAAGTCTTGGGACAGATAATGATGATAAAAGGAGGGGAATCAGACAAAGTAATTAATGCTGTACATGAAAGAATTGAAGAAATTGCCCCTTCTTTGCCGGAAGGCGTATATATAAACCCGTTTCTTGATAGAAGCGAGTTAATTCAAAGGACCACCAGGACTATAGCTGAAAACCTGATCTTAGGTATTCTGATAGTAATATTTGTCGTAGTTCTTTTACTGGGAAATTTCCGCTCAGGCCTGGTAGTAGCCTCGGTTATTCCTCTATCACTCCTGTTTACACTATCAATGATGTATCTATTAAGGATAGATGTCAACCTGATGAGTATGGGAGCGATAGACTTTGGTATCATCATAGATGGAGCAGTAATAATTGTAGAGTTTGTAGCTTTTCAGATAAATAAGAATTTCACTAAAATCAATGCTCTGCCCCGCAATGAAAAACGGCTTATGCAAGATAGCATCATTGAAAAAGGTACTTCTAAAATGATGAATGCAGCCATTTTCGGGCAGCTGATTATCCTGATTGTATTCATTCCTATCCTATCTTTAAGCGGTGTTGAAGGTAAGATGTTTCAACCTATGGCACTTACTTTCAGCTTTGCCATGATAGGCACTATGATTCTGTGTTTCACCTATGTACCCGTGGCATCTGCACTATTCCTAAAACCAACCGAAGTATCGCCAAAGAATATCTCCGTACGCATTATGAATTTCCTGAACCGGATATATGATCCCGTAATACGCTGGGCTTTGAGAGCCAGAGCGGCAGTGATAGGTATTGCTGTATTGATGCTTGTGGGAACCGGTTATATTTTCTCTACGATGGGAAGCGTTTTTATTCCCAACTTAGATGAAGGTGATTTTGTGATACAGCCCGTATTGAAAACCGGAACTTCTCTGAGTAATACAATAGAAATTACTACTCAGATCGAACAAATCTTATTGGATAATTTCCCTGAGGTAAAGCAAGTAGTAACTCGGATAGGCGCTGCTGAAGTCCCGACAGATCCAATGTCTATGGAAGAAACTGACGTTATCATCAGCTTAAAGCCAATCAGAGAATGGGTCTCCGCCAAATCCAAGAATGAGCTTGCAGATAAGTTTGAAGAGGCTCTGGCAGTAATTCCGGGAATGGAAGTAGAATTCAGCCAGCCTATTGAAATGCGTTTTAACGAACTGATTACCGGAGTCCGTGCAGATATTGCTATCAAGGTTTTTGGTGAAGATCTCGATCTGCTCGATAAAAAAGCAAACGAGATAAAGGATTTAATTGAAAATGTCGAAGGTGCCGATGATATCATCGTAGATAAAACTGTTGGCCTACCGGAAATGAAAGTAACATTTGACCGGAAAAAGATTGCCCGCTATGGCCTCAACATTGAAGATTTAAATCAGATGATTTCTATGGGCTTTTCAGGCAGAGTCGCGGGGAGTATCTTTGAGGGAGAGAAACGGTTTGACCTGGTAATGCGCCTGGAAGAAGAACATAGGAAAGATATTTCTAATCTGGAAAATCTCTATGTTGATACGCCAACCGGAGAAAAGGTACCTCTCAGAGAACTGGCACACATAGGATATGCCAAAGGCGCGGCGCAGATATCCCGGGATGACACCAAACGAAGAACAGTAGTGGGTGTAAACGTCCGTAATCGGGACTTGCAAAGCGTTGTTAACGATGTGCAGAAACTCATAGCAGATAATATATATCTTCCGGCAGGTTATACGATTGAGTATGGAGGGCAATTTGAAAATTTACAAAGCGCAAAAAATAGATTGCTCGTTGCAGTTCCGGTAGCCTTATTGCTGATTTTCATATTGCTTTACTTTGCATTCAGATCCGTAAAAGAAGCACTACTGATTTATTCCGCCATTCCATTGGCAGTGGTAGGCGGGGTCTTGCTTCTTTGGGTCAGGGATATGCCATTTAGCATTTCAGCCGGAGTTGGATTTATCGCTCTATTCGGAGTGTCCGTTCTCAACGGGATTATACTTATAGAACATTTTAAAGAACTGAAAATGAAAGGAATAAAAGACAAGTATGAATTGATTGTCCAAGGGTCCAAAGATAGACTACGCGCAGTATTACTTACAGCTACTTCAACTGCCTTAGGATTTTTACCTATGGCGATTTCCGTAGGCGCAGGAGCCGAAGTCCAACGCCCTCTGGCAACAGTTGTCATCGGGGGAATGGCTACTGCTTTCATTTTAACCCTGGTTGTATTACCGGTCCTCTATTCAATATTTGATGGAAATCCAAAAGAGAAAAGCTCAGTTAAAACCGGGAAGGTGCTACCGAGTACTCTTATTTTATTGCTAATAGGATTTACCGGATTCTCTCAAGGACATTTCAAGACGCTGGAAGAACTGCAACAGACTGCACTGGAAAACAACCTGGGCTTACGAGTTTCAGAACTTCAAATAGACCATGCCCAGGCGCTCATAAACAGTGCATATATGATTGATAAAACGGAGGTATTTTATGAATATGATGAAAATAACCTTGCGGCAAATAACATTCCGCTCAATATGTTCGGCGTACAACAAGATATACGTTTTCCGACTGTCTATCTCTCAGAGAAGAAATTGTATCAACATGAACATAATTTACAGAGCAGTCAATACGACCTTCATGTAAGAGAAGTGAAAGGGGAAGTAGCTGCTGCATATTATCAATATCAATATGAAAGCAACAGAGTGGAGATATACAGGAATTTGGATAGCCTGTATAAAAGTTTTGTCGGTGCTGCAGATCGGAGGTTTGAACTGGGAGAAACCAATTATCTGGAAAAAATAACAGCTCGTGCTAAGCAAAAACAAATAGAAACCGCTTATCTCCAAAGCAAGGAAGATATGGAAATAGCCCTGGAGCAGTTAAAAAGTATAGTACAGCCTCGGGATAGTATCATGGTAGAAAGAATTCCACTAGAACAATTTCCGTTTATCACTTCAGATAATATGGATTTCTTTCCTGCCAAAGAGTATTTCAACCATAGAAAAGAATACTTTCAAGCCAAACTTGAGCTTGAGAAAAGGCAATTACTTCCTGATATCAGTTTAAGCTATTCCCTGGGGAGTAATTCCACCTTAAACGAATACTTATCCAAATATCAAATAGGGCTGAAATTTCCTTTATTTTATGGAGGAAATTCTTCCAGAATTAAAGCTTCCAGAATTGCGATGGAGATCAATGAGCATGAAGCGGAAAGTGCAAAAATCCTCTTTGCTTCAAAACAAAAGCAACTAATACAGGAACTTCATAAATACATGGAATCCTTGCAATATTACCAAGAGGAAGGAAAATTACTTTCAGAAGAGATTTTAAAAACAGCCAACTCAAGTTTTAAGAACGGGGAAATTGACTTTTTCCAATATATCCAAAGTCTGGAAAACGTGTATATGATTGAGTTACAGTATTTAGAGAATCTCAATAAATATAATCAAACGAGCATCACTATCACCTATCTAACCTTGAAAAAGTAAAATCATGAATACCATAAAATATATATTGTTATCCACTGTCCTCATTCTTGCTAGTTGCGGCACTAATACAAGCACAGAAAACGAAAATCAATTATCGATTACAGATGTACATGATGATAAGCTGTATGTGAGCAAAGCTCAATTTGCAAATGCCAAGATGAGCTTTGGCGAAATCACGGAAAAAGAATTTGCAGAAACCGTGCATACAAGTGGAGAAATTGACGTTCCTCCGCAAAACAAAGCGACGATAAGTACTTATCTGGGAGGTTATGTAAAGAATATTTCCTTAATCGTCGGTGATAAAGTAAGAAAGGGCGAGCAGTTGTTACGCATCGAAAATCCTGAGTTTATTGGCATACAACAAAGCTACCTGGAAGCTACAGAGCAGTTAAATTACTTGAAAGCTGAGTTTGAACGTCAAAAAACCATGTTTGAAGAAAATATCAGTTCAGAAAAGAATTACCTAAAAGCGGAAAGCGATTATAAAACGACATTGGCAAGATCCAACAGTCTGAAAAAACAGCTGGAATTACTTAACATCCGCCCAGGCTCTGTTCTGGAAGGGAATATCACTTCAGAAATTTCCATTTACAGCCCTATAAGTGGTTATGTAAGTCAGATTACGGTTAACACCGGTTCTTATGTATCTCAAGCCGATATGATTATGGAAATCTTGAATACCGACCACTTACATTTGGAATTAAAGGTATTTGAAAGAGACCTCATGCAATTGAAAAAGGGGCAGAAAGTCTTATTTAGAGTTCCCGAAGCATCACAAGAATATCATCATGGTGAGCTGCATATGGTAGGAACTACAATTGACCCCCAAAGTCGTACTGCATGGATTCACGGGCATATAGATGACGAGCATGAAGTCGGTTTTAAAATCGGTATGTTTGTAGAAGCAGATATCATTATCGGGACTGCCGCCCACCCTGCCCTACCGGAAGACGCCGTAGTAGAGGTGGATGGCGTAGATTATGTCTTGCTATTGGAAGAGGAAGACAACGACGGCTATTTCCTTCATCCCATAAAAGTTGAAGTAGAAACAAGTTATGACGGTTTTACGAGTTTTAAAACTCCCTTGGCAAAGGATGCAATATATTTAACCAAAGGTGGCTTTGTCTTAATGCAAGGTGAAAGCTCCGGAGGGCATTAGTAGCTAAAACAGGTATTTATAGCTGATATATTGTCCGGCATATACGACGGTGCTTATGGTATGAAGTCGATGTTGAAAGGTATGATGTAAGAAGGTGAAGCTTTCGCTCAAATGTCGGGTAGTGCGCCAAATAACTTGTCTGTCTTAATGCATATTCTGCTCGTATTAATATGTATTCAATTGTTACAATCTTTTCTCACTAGTTGCGCATTCTGTATTTCTTTTAACCGGATATACAAAGAATGCGCAAAATACAGTTTGTGCAATATTTATTTTCCATATAAGCCTTGTAGGGATAGACATCTAGGTGATTGCATTGAAAAATAGATAAAATGGAGGAATTGCGTATATTTGAGAAATAGGCAAATCTGGTGTATCATAAATTATCAAGTGGGCTTTTTATTTTGCGCTTTCGTGCATCACTAAGATGAGTATAAATCATAGTGGTCTTGATGCTTGTATGTCCTAATAAATCCTGGACAAAACGGATATCGGTTCCCTGCTCTATCAAATGAGTTGCATAGGAATGTCTTAAACTATGAATTCCTATATCTTTATTGATTTTGGCTTTTCGCATTGCATTTTTAAAGACTTGCTGCACACTTCTTTTAGAGTATTGACTGCCTTTCTGCCCTTCAAATAGATATTCCGTAGGTTTATATTCTCTGTAATATTCTCTAAGCTCTTCAAGGATTGAATCCGGCAGAATTGCGTATCTATCTTTTTTACCTTTTCCTCGTCTGACAAGAACTTGCATTCGATCGCTGTCAATATCTGTAATTTTAATATTTACGAGTTCGCTCACTCTTAATCCCATACCATAACACATTTTTAAAAGTAGTTTGTGTTTTTTATTGCTGATTGTATTGAGCATACGCTTTATTTCAGAAGTTGACAAAGACTTTGGAAGTAGTTTAGCCTTTCTGGGGCGCGGAATATTGAGGAAGAGTTTTTGTTTTCCCAATACTTTTTCATAATAAAATTTTAAGGCATTAACACGGCTATGGATAGTCGCTTCAGACAGTTTCAAGGTGTTTTTGCAATATAGCAGGTAAGACCGGATTTTTTCCGGGTCAAGACTTTTGACATCAACTGTTTTTAAAATTTCCAGGAGTTGAGTAAATTCATTGGAATAGACGCGAATTGTATTCTCACTATAACCCCTTAATTGAAGTTCCTCGACATATCGGGTTAATTCCTTTTGATTAGTATGATAAATTTGATTGAATCTTTTTATCGAGTAAAACTTCGGCGGAATATTAAAGAGATTTCTGTAGTATTTATTATCCGGAACATACCAGTGAGAGGCAGTACGACTCCATTTAGTCTTTATATATTTTTTAAGCTACTTAATAAGTTTCTGGTCATAAGGAAATTGAATCCATATCACTGGTTTGCCTCGATGTGTTCCCAGCTTGTATGAATAAGCCTCAGTATTAAACTGCTGCAGTTTATTCTCCATAGTTGCGCATTTTGTATTTATTTATGTAAATATACAAAGAATGCGCAATGCGTCAATACA
>CAYRFF010000026.1:0-47256 GCA_964423575.1 uncultured Saprospiraceae bacterium
CACTAGCACATTGAAAGTCACTAAATTGGATTTTTATTGTTTTGGACAGGTGTGACTTTCTGCAGTACTTTTTTCACATTTAGTAAGATGAATTCTCCACGATAAACTGATTTATCGCTAGCACAGTTGAATGCTATACCGGCCGGAGTGAAATAATTTTTCAAATATTGGAAGCGTAACAAATGTTACCTATGTTATGAGATCTCGATGATAGTTTTGTAAAGAAGAATAAACGTAGAAATAGTCCTATTAAATAATCTAAATTTTTAAATATGAAACACCACGTATCGATGCTTTTCTTGCTTGGCTTTTTTACCTTGTTTTTAACCTCCTGCTGGCCGGTAGATGACCCGGATCCGGATACCGGAAAAGGAAACGAATTCCTGTTTTTATATACCCCGGATAATACAGCTCCTTATGGCAATGAGAGAGGGTTTTTTAAAGTAACTGCAAAGGACGGAGAAATGGATGTGAAGCGTTTAAATGACTTTTATCCAAATTCAAATCTTTTTGATGTCAATGAAAATGGTTTAGCAGCGTTCAGAGCGCATGACAACAGTATCCCTGAAAATGCACCAAAGCATTCAAAGATTGCTTACTTTAATATTTCAAATCCGGGAAAAGTAGAATTTATCCCGCCTCCTGCAAAGCCGGCGGACTGGCACTGGGTTCTGTCAGGTGCACAGAAACCACAGGTTCTTAAAGATGGACGAATTGTAGTTCCATTGACTTTAACTGTCGACGCTTACGAAGATGAATCTAAATTTTATATGGGAGTTTATGATACCAATACCGGTGACTGGACGATAAGCCCGGATATAAGTGATTTTGTAATGGCTCAACCTGAAAAAAGATCTGATACTGAAGGTGGTCTGATTTTAAATAGCAGTTTACAGGTATTAAGTCCGGATGAAAGCAGAGTTTATATATCAGTCCAGGGATATGGAGTTTCAGGTGGCGTCAATCATTATGATGAAGTCTTCCTGGTATATTATGATATAGGAAAAAATGATTTTACCAGGGTTAAACATGGTAAGCACAATATAGTAGGCGCTAGCAATAAATCTGTTCTGTATATGCAGGATAGTAAGCTTTACGGTATTGAACTTAGTTCTAAAAAAGAAGAATTGGTTGATGCGACTTTCAGTGGAGAGTTTACAGGAGCAGCTACTAAAGATGAGATCATCAGGACATGGAGAGGGTCGGGACTAGCGGTTTATGAGCGGGTAAGTGGTTCATTCCAAAAGAAGCATGTTATCAATACTGATGTCCTTACTGAACGGAAATACAGAGGACTGGGAAGTAAGGCTTTTTATACCAATAATGAAAAGGAACTACTGTTTTCTGCTACTACTGATTTTAACACTAATAATGCAGCAGAATTAGTAATCTATAAATCACCGATAATAGCGGAAAACCCGGACCCTGAATTAATTCTTACTTTACCTAAGAGTTTCAGCGCACACTTTAAGCTAATCAAGTAAAAAAGAAAGACCTGTCGGAACTTTCCGGCAGGTCTTTCTTTCCTTATAAAAGACTAAGTATTTCTATTCTCAAACGAAATATTTAAGAATTTATCCTTAATCTCTTTAATGTTTAATAAGTTTCTTAGTCAAACGTCCCTCTGAAGTGTTAATCTGCATGAAGTATACTCCCGGAGTCCAGCCATCTGCATTGATGATTAAACTTTCGGATACTCTCCCTTCTATTTGTCTAAACATTACACCATCCATATTGAAAAAGCGGACGGACTGAATATCAGAACCGATTTCTTCCGGGATTTTCACCGTGAAAGAACCTTGGAATGGTTGAGGATGTACCAGCACCATTTCCGGATCCAGATTTATCACAGATACAGAAGTTGTATCTGTATCCCCAAAGATAATAGTACCGTAACCAGGAGCTGCGAAGCAATCTTCATAATTCTCTGTAGTGATACATACTTCCGGGTTATAGCTCAATCTGTTCCAGTATGAAACCTCGTTGATTGCCCATTCTTCTCTCCCAAAAACATTTGTCGAAAGACGGAGTCTAATATGCACCTCCTGTCCTTGCCAGCCGCTCAGGTCAATTACTGTCTTAGTCCAATCATTTTTGCCACTGTAAGCATATTGATAATGATCAGGAATATCACCGCCACGCATTTTGTAGTTGTATTTACCATTTACCAGTGAAGTATCGATAATATCCCATTTTTCTCCATCCATGCTGTACTCAAAGAAAGCGCCACTTTCATACAGGCGGATATCACTTGCATGTTCCACTACGAGTATAGGATTATCGATGTCAACCAAAATAGGCTCGTTGAGAACCAAGACTTGATCGCTGTTATTTAGCCCTAAAAATAAGGCAGCACCGCTATTGCCTTTTCCTGCAAATTCATTCCAGGAAATGCTCGAATTTCCGGTTCCCAGGTTTTCTCCTGTAAAGTAAAGGCTGAAGGAGTCCTGCTCTTCAAACAAGCGAATCCACTCCGGCTCAGAAGTTTTATCCTTATTAACTACATAAGTATAGCTTAAACTTACGGTGTCGTTAAAACCAAAATCATTTATCTCAGCATATAGCTCATCGTTTATCAACTCAAGTTCTACTTCGCCTGTTGAAGCAATAAATTCACCGCCCTCTGGTAATTGATCGCTTAGCTGCACATTCTGTGAGCTGCCTTCTGCGTGATTGAATATCTGAATAAGAACTTCAACTGTATCACCTGGTGCAGCATATTCCTGTACTGTTTTGCTGACTTTTACTCTGGCGTCACAATAAGGGTTTCCGTTGAAATCTTCAATTCCTTCTTTTCGGTTTTGAGAAGATTCCTGGTTTGCGTAATAACCCAGTCCACGTCTTGCGAAAACATCCCAGATTAAACAAGAATACTTACCGTCAAACAAAGCCTCGTCCGCAGCAAGAATTCCGTCACGTCCATCGACCATACCCGGCCCGCACTCGGTATACTTCATTCCCTCAATAATCAACTGAAGTGCAATTCTGTTACCTCCGTTACCATACATAAGGTCAACATCAAACCCTTCCAAATCAACTAGTTCAACTACCAGGTCCCATAAAAATGTAGCCCAAATCTCACCAAGTGCATGAGGGCCACTGCCTGAATAGTACGTATCCTTGTAAGTGTAATTGTTAACGGTAAAGTCAGGGCTATAAGTTTTCCTTCTGATCCCACCATCATTAACCTCATTATTGAAGGCATAGCTTCCCATAGCTCGGTCAGTAAGAGTATAATTATCATCGCTCATAGTCATAATTATAGCGAGGATATCACTCCATCCTTCCCCCATCTGTTCATCGTTCCATAAACAGTCAACACTGGCCGGGCCTCCTACCAGACGACTTGAAACTCCATGACCATACTCGTGTATCGGTATAGTGTTGTCGAGAGCTCCGTCTCTGTATGTCGGTCCCTCATTTTCATCCGGTCCCAGTGAAATATACAAGCTGTCGATATTATTAATAAATAAAAGACCGGCAGTCCTTCCTACCATTATAGCCGGAATAGATGCCTGAATAGAGCCGCTCATCTGAATGAGATTGTCGCCTTCAAGGTTAACTATTATCACAGCAATTGCTCCGGCAGCTTCAGCCCTTTGCACCTTTTCATCAAAGTTGCAGGAGCCTCGGTAAATAAGAGCAATATTTCCGGCAATTTCTTCTTCGTTTATCAAGTCTTGACAAGCATCATGCGCTTCACCTTCGCCATCGTCTGCGATGACTACATAACCCTTGACCGGATGAGTGCTGATATCAGGAGTAAATGTCGCACCACTGCTTTCATAGACTCCTGCAATAGATTCAGGCTCAAGAACTGTGAGGCCGGCACCATTTTCAAAGCCCCATACAAACATTACCATATATCCGGGCTCGCCATCAGGACTAGGATAAAATAGAGCATTATTTCGTCCGCCTTGTGGATTACCTGCACCGGATTGCCCAAACACTATAACCGGATCATCACCGGAACCTCCCTGGAAATTTAACCGTTGAAAATTACCTGCTTCCTCGTCAAAATAATTGTGGTATAAAATGTCGTGAATCTGATTATTGACGACAAACAATTGAGTCATACTAGCATAAGTATATTCCTCAGGCTCCTTGCTTAGATCCAGAGGAAAATCAAATACGCCTGCCGGATCTGAATAAACTGTGTCTTCCTTTCCCCAGTTACCCATCCTGTCGATATTGACGAGGACGTTGTTACCCTCCAATATGTTTTCCGGACCGTCCAGAACTCCTTCGACATTATGCCAGCCGATTTCTGAAGCAATTTCATCTGCAGGTGATTCTATTAATCTCCGCCCTTTTTCAATAACGTTAATGTCGGGTAAGGGAGCAACATTGTATTGATAATCCCATGCAGAACTGTCGGATAGAATCTGACTCTGTATATCTTGGTTCATAATATTTCCACCTTGGGATGGCACTATGGAATTGCACTCCAGAACCTTATTGCGACTCATTAAAATTTCTGAATTACCGGCATCGATTGTAACGATATCAGTCCTGTGTAAATCGATGAAAACTTCTACCTGATATACGGGAATCAAATCGCCGTTTTCCATCAGATATGCTTTCTCAAGATTGATGGGCCTGGATATAAAATCAGGAGCAGCATTTACAACCTCATCTTCCGATTTTCCTATAAAGTCAAGTGCAATGTCAATGGCATTTTCTTCTGTCATGTAAAATGAAGGTGCTTGCAAGGCATTGATATTCTTCATTTCCTTGCTTATACGCTTAAATTTAAGAGCATCCCTATTGTCAAAGGACATAATAGTAATTGCATCTCGTACGGGTATGTTATTGATCGTATGCTGGACGTATACGATTGTGCGCTTGCCTGAACGTACGGCTGAGCTTATCTGAAACTCTGTCGGCATACCGGCATATTCCGGACTCACACTTGAGCGCTCTAATTCCTGCTTTACCAGAAAATTATACGGGTTCACGTTTTGTTGAGCTTCCGCAAATGAATGCGAGAATAGAAATAAACCTATAAAGGATAGAAATAGTAAAGGCTTAATTTTCATCGTAATTAATAAAATAGTGAAATAATGATTTAACGAATGCCTAGATAAAGAAAAATTAGGATTTTTTCTGTATTCATCGACAGATAACTGAAATATTTCTACAATATACTTACATCCTAACCCAATACAGAAAGAAGCGATGTTTAAACCTCTTAAACCGTATAAAACTCACAAATTAGGTGGCCGAAAGAATATCTTTTACAATTTTCATCCCGTGATCTCTGGTATTTTCAATAAAAAGCTGATTAGTTTTTAAACCGCAATTAATCACTCCGGCAAGATAAATACCCTTCCGGGAAGATTGCAAGGTGTTTTCCGTACAGATAGGAGTTGCATATTCATCCGTATCAATGTCGATATTTAGCTTGCGCAAAAAATCGTAATCCGGTCTGTAGCCCGTTAATGCCAATACGTGATCTGCCTTGATTTCTTCTGTCTTACCGCTTCTTTCGTATATGACAGTTGTAGCTGTGATTTCCTTGAGTTCCATATTGTAAATTGCGGCGATACTCCCTTCTTTTATTCGATTAATGATATTGGGTCGTATCCAATATTTCACTCTTTCACCGATGTCATCTCCACGGATAAGCATTGTGACATTGGCACCTTTATGCCAGCATTCCAGTGCTGCATCGCAAGCAGAATTGGAAGCTCCGATAATCACGAGATCCCTGCCTATAAATTCGTGCGGATCGGAATAATAATGACTTACATGCGGTAAGTCTTCTCCGGGAACGTGCATGAGATTGGGGATGGAGTAGAAACCGGTTGCAATCACGATATTCTTTGCTTTATACTCGCCTTTATCTGTTTTAATTGAGAAATTCCCGATTTCCCCCTCGACATTCAACACTTCTTCATAAAACTGAATATGCAAGTCGTAATGTTGATACAATCTGCGATAATACTCCAGAGCTTCTTGCCTTGTGGGGCGAGGATTATGTGAGACAAAGGGAATATCTCCGATTTCCAGCTTTTCGGAAGTGGAGAAAAAAGTCATATTTACCGGGAACTTATAGAGACTATGTACGAGAGCACCTCGCTCAATTATTCTATATTTAAGTCCTTCTCTTTTTGCTTCAATTCCTACCTGGATTCCTGTCGGACCCCCACCGATAATAAGTATATCATCCATAAAATGCTTAAGTTTAAATTCTTTAAGTACGGTAACATAGTTTACCGGAGGTAATATTAACCTGAGAAAGTGCTGAAACGTTTAGAATCCTCCATAAAATCAACTTTAAGTTAAAAGCTCAGTAAAACCTGCTCGGTTTATTCTGGATAATACTTGTCTTCAAATCCTTAAACTTAAAGCACGATAGAAAATGCAAGAAGATGAAACCGGGCAGGTTTATCACTGCCTAAAATAAATACCTTGGGAACTGGGGCTAAAATTGGATAGCCAGATTTTTGTCATAGTTTGTGAAGGCGGCTTGAATCTGGACCGATTCCGTATATTTGCGGAAGCTAAAACCATTTAAAATCAAAAATTTCCAAGTAATGAAACTACCTGTAGAAGAATGCCCTCCGTTTTATCAATTTTATGCCAATTATGTCGAGGGGGAAGATATCCTTGAAGAATTAAAAGCACAATTGCATTCTTATGTGGAGTTTATTCGGACGATTCCGGAAGAAAAACACCTCTATCGCTATGCTGAGAATAAATGGACAATCAAGGAAGTCGTAGGGCATAATACCGATACCGAGAGAATAAAATCAACGGTCGCACTGCGTATCGCTCGTAATGACAAGACTCCACTCCCGGGCTTTGACGAGGACGCATATCCCAGAGAAAGTGACTTTAATTTGAGGACTATGGAAGAACTATTGGATGAGTTTATTGCAGTTCGTAAAAGCTCTATTGCACTACTTTCACATTTATCGGAAGACGAGTTAAAACGCATAGGAACTGCCTCAGGCAAGCAGATCAGTTCTCGAGCCAATTTCTACTTTCTCTACGGGCACGTTGCGCATCATGTGAAGATACTTAAGGAGAGATATCTGGTGTGAAGTATATAAAATTACTGTTTTGATTGGGGGTCGGAATTATTTCTTAATTATAGCTTCCAAGATTTTATCTAGCAACTTTTCAGTCTCAGAGTAGTCTTCGTTTGTCTCTTTGGCTAGTATAATTGCGGTTTCGGCTTGACCTTTTGCCTCATCAAACTGATTGTTTTTATACAAAAGAGCTGCATAAGTGTCTAAGAGGTGGTAATCTACATTTAACTTTAAGGCGGTTTCTATAAACTCAATACCGGTTTCAGTAGGATAATCCAGCTGCCCAGTATAAATCTCCCAGGCAATATTATTCAGCTCTCTTGGATTGTCTGATATATTACTTAGCAAATCTTCTAAAATTTCCAATTTCCTTATGGTGTCACTTGGTTCTGTCAATTCATATCTTATCATAATGCTGGGGTGTTTTGTAGTTATCATGCTACAATACCCATCTGAATATAACGACCCCAACAAGATAGGATTCCCATTCTCGAGGCGTCCCATTTGATTCAGTGCTATAAGAATATCATCCTGCTTTTCCGAGATATCTTTATTTTTATACGTATATTTATTTAAAGAAAATAACAATCTAACTCTTAAGGCCTCTTGTATCTTAGGATATATTCTTTTTTCATAAGTCTCGCTTAGTATTTCAAAGTAAGAACTTTTGTACGGGATATAAAACTGACACCTATAATAACCATATTCTGCTATGTCATAAATAAAATTTTCGTCAAACTTATGACCTGGATAGGCACCCAGATATTCCATAATAAGACTCGAATCAAGCTGAGAAGCATTTTCTTTAGCTTTAAAATGTTTTTTCAGAAAAGAATAATCTGACTTACGATTATGGTATAACTCGTCCAGCCTAACTAAACCATCCTCAGAAAAAGCGATATTTAGCTGCTCTAAAAATGCTTCCTTGTCATGATACCCGGTAAACCTATGGAGAATCTCGTTATAATTTGATAAAATAATAAATTCAGGGTTTGTCTTATTGTTGTATTTCTCTCTTATCTTTTTCTCAGGCTCTTCAAATTCAAATACCGAATATAAATCATATTCTGTACTTAAGTCAGCCATAAAACCTTGATTAGAAAACACCTGTTCATCCATTTGTTTACAGGGAACACAACCTTTAAAATGAAAATACAAAATCTTGGGAGTTATTCGACTTGAGTCAAATAAAGAAATGTCTGTAAAATAATCCTTTTGACCTGCGCATATAACCCAGGTCAAAAGGATTAAGCCAAGTATACCTATGTATTTCAATGATTACCTGTTTTAAAATCATGATATAAGATACTCTTCTCTTTGGAAACTTGCACAAATATCCCCCCGCCATTAATATTATAGTAGGGTCCAGTATAAGCCTCACCCTTGCAGCCCCCCTCGCATTTTCCCCTTCCGTCGTCAATGCAAGTGACAACTCTTTCCTCTGTCATATTAGAAACGCAGCCCCCTGGACCTTCCGGGTTTTTATGTTCTCCTTTGCAAGAACAAAAATACCATAAATCTCCAGGGTTGCCGATGGCTCTATGTTGCGCCGTTGAGGAATCTCCTATGTATAAAGTGCCTATAGTATTATTCAAGTCATTGTAATTAAGAGATAGAAAGCCTTCATTAGGGTTAAATGGCAGTAAATAGTAATTATAACGTCCGTAATCCAAAACCACTCCTTTATTATTTGTCTCAAAGTTGCCTAACAAAATCAAAGAGCTTGAGTCGTATAGGTCACCATCATTTTCTGTACTAAATTTTTTCTGAACATAGATTCCACCTTCAGAGAAACTAGTGTCAACAGTGATTTCTATTTTTGGATTATTGTTTTCTTGTGCGAATACTGCACTATAAACTTGCCCATAAGAGAAATTATATAAAAGACTTGCAATTAATGTTATAATAAGCTTTTTCATATCTTTTTAGAGTTTAATTCTGGTAATAATATTACCGAAGTGTTATGTAGTTTAATCGAGCCTGAACCATCAGGTAGTAAAAATTTCACAGCTAAAGAACAAGTGTTGCATAAAATTCCGTCACAATAAATCCAATATGTAAAATATGTCCTATACTGACAATCATTTATTTCTACATTATCTGAAGTGCTTGAATTGCAAACGCAAGAATAAACATAACCAGAATTGTCTGGCATTATTGCTGATATTATATCATCAGTAGTATTAAAATAATTTTTATTTATAATTAAGCCTTTCGAGAACTTGGAGTCTTCAGTAGAAAAGTCCAGTATAGCATACTTATCATCAGGAACTTGTTCCACCACTTCATATTCAATATTTATCAATTCATTCAGCTCGAATTCAGTCGTCACTAAAAGAGAATAGTCGTCGTTCATTCTGAGACGATGATTTCGAATTTGATCAAAATCATTGTCTAGTATGTCATAATCAGTAATCGAACTGTCACAAGAAATGAAAGTAAGTAAAACTCCTAATGAAAATAAAAGATTAGAATTGAATCGCCACGAGAGACCCCGATGTCCAGAATGTTTTAGTGGCTGTCTGTGTGAGCTGTCTGTGTGAGCTGTCTGTGTATTCATAGCAATAGTGTTTGGTTAAAAAATAAATTATTTAACAAAGATATAAAATAATCTTAAATTACACAAGTAAAAATTGCACACTCTTTCGTTAATAAATCTTAAAATGCAAGCGAATCATTATTTAATGCAAATTATATAATGAAATTAAGTTAATGAAAAAATAAATAATCGTTAAATGTCTCGTTATTTGTTTGTTTCCGAATATTGTACTGAACCACAGGTTATTGAAAGATAAGCAGAATTCTTATGCTGGGCTTCATCTAAGTATAAATCTGTAGAACATTCTTCACTTTTTCTTTAAGGCTGTCAAGTGGCAGTCTCTGTACTTTTATATATCAAAGAAAAGTTTCATATTTGCATCTGGGAAATATAAAGTATTATAAAAATTATAATCGAACTTTAATTAATAACTTTTATAAAAACAAGAAATTTTAATATGAAGACTTTAAAAACATTAAGTGCATTGTTAATGATGCTATTCTTTATGGGGTCAGTCTGGGCACAGGATGCGGATAGATTGAACGAAGTTAAAGAGCTCGTGGGAGATGCTGACAAGGAAGGATGGTCTTATGGAGTAGGTGCAGGATTGGATTTCTTTCAACTTCTGCAGATTAACCCAAAAGTGGGATCCGGTGAGGACAGAATTCAATTTGGTGGTGTAGGAAGCGCCTTTGCCAAATATAAAAAAGGTCGTTTAACCTGGCTTAATACGGGTGGGCTACTCTTTGGAGTTCAGAAGCTGGGAATAGGGACTCAAGATATTATTGCATATCAAAAGACAGTGGATGAATTGCGTTTAAATTCAATGGTTTCATTCAAGCACCGCGAGGATTCAAAGTGGTCTTTTTACAGCGGAGACTTAACATTTGTTTCTCAGGTTACTCCTACATATCCCGGGAATTATCTTAAAAACATAGATCCGGATAATATTGACGGACCTATAGCCAAGTTTTTATCACCGGCAAAAATCACTTTTGCTCCTGGCATTTCATATACGCCTAATGATAATTTCGGCGTGCTATTTTCACCGATTGGCATGCAGGCTATCGTTGTGGCGGATGATGCAATTGCATCAATTCCTGGCGATGCAGCTTTAAATGTAGGTCTCCACGGAACAGAGTGGAATAGCCCTACAGACTATAAGAAAACATTATTCCAGCTGGGAGCCATGGTAAAAGCTCGTTATGACAACAAGTTTTTCAACGATAAAATAATTTACTCTTCTGAATTGACCCTTTTCAGCAACTATCTGAATAAGCCAAAGAATATCGATATCGATTTTAGAAATCAGATTGCTTATGAAATATGGAAAGGACTTCAGTTGACCTTTACATTGAATTTCTTCTATGATGATGATATTCCTGTACAGATTACAGATAGGAATGCACCACAGGGGGTGAAGCTTAACGATGATGGCTCTCTCGCTCTTGGCAGGAGATTGAACGTACTTGAAACATTTGCACTTAAGTACAATATCGTATTTTAATATACCATTCCCTGACCGGAGTATAAAAGGTTCAGGTACTTATAGAAATAAAAAGCCGGTTCTTCCATACCAAATCTAGGTTGTGGAGGGCCGGCATTTTTATTTTCTTTTGTGTCTGAGGATTTCATGAATTGTATTGATATACTATTCTAATCAGCTTATGATGAATAGAATGTACAATCTCAATCCTTCTCAATTTATTCAATGATTTTCAGGTCGAGTTTCTGCTGAAGTTCCAGAACCTTGGGGTTTTCCTTATTGAGTTTTTCCAGAGCTTCTCTCGGGGTTAATGGCTTATCTGCAATGCGTTTAGCCTGTAGCTCCTTATTAATTTCAATAAGCAGATTTATCTCTGAATTCAGAAAATAGCTTCGCAGTTCTGAGAGTATACCACAATCGTTCTTAATGATCGTTCCATCTGTCCTGGAGCCGATAAGCACTTTAATATCCTGGTCTTCAGTGAGGACAAAGCGACTACTCTTTATTGCAGTCTCGGTTGATGCCGACTCGATATTTTGAAGTAATTTCTTCATGAATTCATCGAGATTGGCCTGCGTTAAGTCAATTCTGTTTTCTTCTCTTTCCCGCAGAGATTTATCCGCCATAGTGCGCAATGCATCCAGAGAGCTAAGAGACGGAATATCCGGAGCTCTGAGTTTCTGTGAGCTTGTGCTAGTTTCTGCATTAGGCCTGCTGGTGATTTCTTCTTTTGGCTGTGGGTCTTCAATAATGGAAGTCTGCTCTACCGGATTGATACTTTCTGTAGCTTCAACTTTTTCAGTTGATATTGCAGGAGTAGTATCATCTTTTACGCTGGCGATATCTTCTTTTACCGGAGCAACCGGCTTTGTGGGAGCTTCTGCCTGAGCTTCTTGTCTTACTTCCCCTGTATCAGGCCGTTTTTTTTTAAGGGAATCTCCCGTCGTGATTTCCTTATCATCATATCTCGATGAGAAGCATATATGACTCAGTGCCATCTCAACGTGCAAGCGCTTGTTCTTGGCACGCTGATATCGAGTATCTGCCTGATTGATAATGTGCATACTACGGACAAGGAATGTAGTGTCAATTGCCTCCGCTTGTTTTATATATCTCTCCTTTAGACTCTCTCCAAATTCTAGAATCCCTTGTGTGTCTTTATACTGACACATGAGTAAGTCACGCATGTGACTTCCAAGGCCATTGAGAAAATGATCCGGTTGAAATCCATAGCGAATTATATCATCAAATATCTTAAACACAGATGGCACATCTTCCGCTATCAATGCATCAGTCATTGCAAAGAAGTAGTCATAGTCGAGTATGTGCAGTTGATTGACTACGTCCTCATAAGTAATCCGTGAGCCTGTAGCACTTACAATCCTGTCAAATATGGACAGAGAATCCCGCAATGCTCCATCTGCTTTCATTGCAATCAGATGCAAGGCATCTTTATCTGCTTCAACTCCTTCTTTTTCAGCGATAAAAGCAAGATGATCACGGATATCTTTAACCTCAATACGCTTGAAATCATAAATCTGACATCTGGACAAAATCGTAGGGATGATTTTGTGCTTTTCCGTTGTAGCCAGGATGAAATACGCATACGAAGGCGGCTCTTCCAGTGTCTTTAAAAAGGCGTTAAAAGCACTGGTTGTCAGCATGTGTACCTCATCGATGATATAAACGCTGTAATCACCGACCATGGGTCTTATCCGCACCTGTTCATTGAGTGTACGGATGTGTTCCACAGAGTTGTTGGAAGCGGCATCGAGTTCTGCGATATTGAGAGAGGCGTTATTGTTCATTGCCTTACACATTTCGCATTCATTACAAGGCTCCAGGTCTGCTGTCGGATTCTTGCAGTTTAATGCCTTTGCAAGAATACGGGCACAGGTTGTTTTTCCGACACCACGTGGACCACAGAATAGCAGGGCATGTGCCAGCTGATTGCGGTTCAGGGCGTTTTTAAGTGTATCGGTCACGTGCTTCTGTCCGACTACATCCTCAAACCTTTGAGGGCGATATTTTAATGCTGAAACTTTAAATTGACTCATCGTTCCACTAATTTACAACAGAAATCTCGCATTCGATAGAAAACATACTCCTATTCTCTTTTTTCTTTTAGACAACGGGAATTTAAGGAAAGAGGTTTAAAAGAATAAATAAAACAGATTTTTAGTAGATTTTAAACTTCTGAACATAGTCTCACTTTCTAGTTCTTGGATATCTTTGCATCAAATGGACATGGAATGAACGAGTATAAAATAGGAGACAAGGTTGAATTACATAGTACGGGAGAAATAATAACAATAGTCGGCATCATAGATGGCAATGAATTTCTCGGCATGGATAGCAATAGTAAGCCCAAAATCATTGTGAAAAGTGATATCAGGGTTAAAAACAGACTGAATGCTGAAAAGGAAGTTACATCTTCATCTTCAAAGGAAAGGGACAGTTCAATTGTAGGCTTAAAAAGTAAAAAAGGAGATGATGAATTTTATCTCGCATTTGAATATACGATGTCCGGAAGCGAAGATGGTTTTATCCCCTACCTCGTCAATAAATCCGGGTCTGCGTATGATATCAGCTTGCAAATAAGGAGTAGCGGAGAATTGCTCACGGAGAAAAAATTTGGTCTTGCGGCATATCAGGCAATTAAGTTGGATAGACTTTCGTCAAATGACTTTTCGGTCCCGGTAACATTTTATATTCATGTTTTACAGATTTTTACTGACGGTTCCTCGGAAGAAGATTATCAGAAAATTATCATTAAATCCACGCAGATGCAGGAAAATCCGACATTTGATGGAAATCTGGGAATGAAAGTAATCAGGAGGCCTATAGAACTTAAAATGGTACCTGATTTTGAAGAGTTAAAAGATTACTCGAAGGGATTGAAAAAGCCGGAGAAAGGGAAGGGTGATAAAATTAAAATTGATGTTTATAACCCTATGTTCAAGGCTACATTTAATCCGGAGATCGATTTGCATCTGGAACAACTCGTCGATAATCCCGAGGAATTTACGGCATCCGAAGCACTTAAGATTCAGTTGGATCGTTTCCTGGAATTTATTAATCAGGCATATCAGCTTACTGCCCATGATGTTGTTGTTATTCATGGCAAGGGCAAGGGAAGACTACGCGCAGAAATAGAGCGTATATGCAGGGTAGACTCCAGAATAGAAGGTTGTCGACCGGGATACTCTAAAGGTATGGATTATGGGGCAACCATAATATATTTTAAATAGTCTGGACAACACTATCTTTAATTGCGATAAGTTATTTCACTGTGGACAGGATTTGATTTCATTCTGCTTCTATAGTTTCAGGCTCGGGAACTTTAGGTGAGAAATACTTATCTCGTTTTTCCTTATTATCCTTTATTTCTGACTTAAGATCATAGCTGACATCGTAATCCTTGAGGACGATATCCATGATGTAGTCGTCCCCTTCTACGTAACCGCGTTTTAGATTATAATTGTAAAACATCCCAAGCGTATGCCAGTAGGTTGCAGTAAATCCTCCTCTGAGTGTGGAGACGAGTTCATAAGTAGAGCGGTCAAGTTCTCTTTCAATCATCTTGGTGAGAATTGTGCCTTGAAGCTTGGTGAGGCTTACCAGCTGATCTTCCAGCTCGGCCTTAAGGCTTTTCTGCAATTTCTTGATGTGCTTCTTCCTGTCTTTCTTATTCATATTCTGCGTCACATAATCCGTTTCATGGAAAATGCGTATCGCCTTTACAGCATAGGGATAAACCTTGGCAGCGTACCTCTGATATAATTTATAGCGCTTATAATCTTCATCACTTCTGAAGACCCTATCCGAAGTAAAGACTACCTCTTCGAGATCAGCCATGATAAGCGTATCTCCATCAAATGGAATTGCTTTATATGTTTTCCCATCGATTATTACCTCGATGACCCCTTCAGGCTCAATCCTGTCATTCTGTGCCATCAGAACGAAGGATGAACTCAGCAATAATGCCATAATTATATTTACACTCAAGTATCTCATTACATTGACAATTTTCATATTACCTGAACGTTATTTCTCGGTTCTTAAGTTCTTAAAATTAGTTATTTTCTATAAAGGAAAGCTTAAAATGTACAATTTCAGAAGCTTTTCCCTCATTAATATAGAAAACCGACGTTAATATACATATTATGATGATTTATAATGTTACCTTTGTTGCTAGATAAGAAAACGAATTATGAGGGTTAGCCTGATTTTATTAATCACATTTACGGTGGTATTTGTCGGATTTTCGCAAGGACTGGAACGTTTACCGGTTTCGGTAAATAGTGAGTATGATGAAATATCTCCCGTATTAAGTGCTGATGGCAAGCGACTTTACTTCACAAGAATTGCTTATCCTGTCCATAATAGTTCTGTTATTAAATATGGAGAATCGATAACTTATGGCATGAGTGCGCCGGAACTGGATTCTCTCCTCCGTAAAATATATTCTGATCTTGCAGATGAGCCTATCGAAGATGTAAAAGGTTCTATTTTTAATCAGGATATCTGGTATGCTGAAATAGGTGAAACCGGGAAAATAGGCAATGTGGTGCATCCACCGGAACCACTTAATAATGCATTCCCCAATTCGGTCTTGAGCGTAATCCGGGAAACGGGAGAACTGATTATTCTGAATGACTATCACGTCTCCACTATGAGACAGGGCATTACCTTGTATACCGAGAATCCCGATGATAGAAAAGCTCGTTTTTCAAAACTTAAAATCGCCAATTACGGCTCGGATGACGGGATAATAAATCTTACAACAAGCGCAGATGGAGGAATAATTATCTGGGCGCTTCATCGCGATGACACTTACGGCGGAAGAGATTTGTATGTTTCTCGTCGTATTGCTGATAAAATTTATTCTGCCCCACGCAACATGGGGCCGGTACTTAATTCGCCATATAGAGAGAGCACTCCGTTTCTTGCTGCAGATGGGAAAACATTATATTTCAGTTCCAACAGAGCCGGAGGAATGGGAGGGATGGATATTTATTACTCTGAAAGGCTCGATAAAAGCTGGACTAGATGGTCCAAGCCCAAGGCACTGGAATATCCAATTAATTCCGGTTACGATGATTCGCAGCCTGCTCTTACTGAGGACGGGAAAACCTTATATTTCACGTCTAACCGCAACGGAAGTAGTGATATTTTCCGCTACAATTATGAAAAGATGGAAGAGCCTGCACCGGAACCGGAGTTGATTATCATGGAATTGGAGCTAGCCGGAATGGTGGTAGACGCTGAAAACGGCCTGGGAATCCCTGCGGATATTACTTGGGGGATTTTAAAAGAAGACGAGAATGATTTAGAGAATTTCTTTGGATCCGTTACAGGTGAATTCTCGGGAATGCTTGAGTCCGGTAATTCGTATATCTTTTTTGCG
Organism: uncultured Saprospiraceae bacterium; assembly: GCA_964423575.1. Taxonomy (GTDB): domain Bacteria; phylum Bacteroidota; class Bacteroidia; order Chitinophagales; family Saprospiraceae; genus CAYRFF01. The sequence continues at coordinate 16,473 of CAYRFF010000026.1, forward strand.
GAAGCTAGAGGATATTACAAGCATAGTGTAAGCCTCAACCTGGAAGAGCACTATGACTCGACTAGTAAGATTTACAAAGTCCTTATTCCATTGAAGAAGAAAACTCAACTGAACGAGAAGGTCGATGTCCCGGTGGCAGAGGTGCCGACAAAGGCTGAAGAAATTGTGACAGAGGAGCCCAGATTTGAAAAGCTGGTCCAGGAATTAGTTATAGAAGATGAAAATCTATATGTTGCAGACCCGGACTTGCCTGATGAATTAAAGGATTCCTTTTCGGTGCTCAGGACTTATGTAATGAAAAATATTTATTTTAAGCGATCTGAAGCTGTTGTACTGGGAGAAAGTCGTTTTGCCCTCAATGATTTATATAGGATGATGGTAAACAATCCCAACGAAATTATACTTATAAGTGGGCATACCGATAATGTGGGACCGGAACATCTTTTGATTGAATTATCTATGGATAGAGCCAACGCAATAAAATCTTATTTGATGCGCAGAGGAATTGACGAAAGTCGGATCAAAACCATGGGGTATGGAGCAAGGAAACCGTTAAATGATAACTCAACTGAAGATCTGAGACAGGCCAACAGGAGAGTAGAGATTTCATTCCTTTCCAAGAGCTAATGCGAGATAACTATGAAGTACCTTACTACAGTAATTTCTTATCTTTTTCATCCCTTGCTGGCATTGACATATATACTTCTATTAATTATGCTTGTCGATCCATTTCTCTTTGGGTCTTATAGTATCGGTGGAAGTATAGAAATTCTTGCGATGACCGTTTTTTCAACCTTTTTCTTTCCGGGACTGGCGACTTTTATGCTTTTCAAGCTGGGTTTTCTGAAGGATATGAAAATGCCCAACCATCGCGAGCGGGTTATACCACTGCTGATAGCAATGGTGTGCTACTTTTCCGTATTTGCATTTTTATATAAAAAGGGAGATAGTCCGGAAATTTTCCAGATAGCAGCTATGGGAGCTTGCGCAAATCTAATACTGGCATTTTTTATCTCTATTTTTTATAAAATCAGTCTGCATTCTATCGGGATGGGAGCTATACTCACAATGACTATATATCTGGCTAATATTTATAAAAACACGCAGATTATTCTCAATCTAGGACCCATGGGACACTATACTGTTCCCATTTTGGTTTTGTTATTTGTCGTAATCCTTTTATGCGGCCTGGTAATGACTTCCCGACTCTATCTGAAAGCGCATAAACCATCAGAAGTGTACATAGGTTTTGCTCTCGGACTGATCACTCAGGCAATTGCGATAATCGTGTTCTAATTTTGTATTATGAACAAGCACATAGGTTTATTTTTTGGTTCATTTAACCCTGTACACATCGGGCATCTCATAATTGCCAACTATATGGCAACAAAGACATATCTCGATCAGGTATGGCTCGTTGTGAGTCCGCATAATCCACTGAAAGATAAGAAGTCTCTGGCATCTAATTATGACCGGCTTCATCTTGTGAATCTTGGGATAGGAGATAATCCTCGTCTGCGCAGCTCCAGTATTGAGTTCAATCTGCCACAACCCTCATACACTATAGATACGCTCACGTACTTGAAAGAAAAATATCCGGAAAAGGAATTCTCTCTTATCATGGGTGGCGATAATCTTGCTTCATTACACAAGTGGAAAAACCATGAAATCCTGTTGCGTGATTATTGCATTCATGTCTATAGCAGACCTGATTATGAACTCGGCGAATTTAAAGATCATGAGTCTGTGATCGTATACGATGATGTACCTCTTATGGCCATCAGTGCAAGCTATATAAGAGATCTTATCAGTAAGGGTGACAGCATACGTTATCTAGTTCCTGAAGCGGTTTACGAATACCTCCGGGGCTCGAATATGTATAATTAAGTTGAGGCTTTTTACGCTTACGCAAATGTAAGCGCAGATCTTCCTTGTAGCTCTCAGGGAACTTCATTTTTCTTATCTGCGTATTATAATGGAGGAGTGTGGCATTGAATTGATTATTTAATTCTTTGTTATATTTATGTGATAAAAGAAAAATTTCACTAAACAACCTACTTATGAAATACAGATTTCACCTTTTAGGATGCTTTTTGCTAGCCCTCATTTTCTCTACCTGGCTGGTCGGAGCAGATAAGAAAAGAGGATTGTTCATGAATCCTTTTAAGAAGATTAACATGAAGGCCGAAAACAACCTTTCACTTCCCGATTTTAAGGCCTTTTCTGATACTTATGGAGACATGGCTTATACATTCCTGAACTCGGTATCGGTTGCCGCCCCTCCTCCACCCAAAGTCGAATTTGATCCGATGACGGAGCTCGTTTGCTTTGATACTAACTTGCCGGCTAAGCTTGCAATCTATACGGAAAGATATGGCACGGATAAACCCGGGCATGCGTTTATTTCATTGGCTCAGGGCCAGGATACTGTAGTTTATGGTTTTTATCCGGCAAAGAACTTTCCCAGGAGTTTTAGAGGACCGGGGGTTCTAGGCAATGATTCTGGACACTATTACGATCATGCATGGGACCTCGGGGAGATAAGTGGAGAACAGCTGGCTCAGATCCTTGAAATTTCCAAGGTCTACGGCAAGATTAAGTATATCTTTCTGACACGCAACTGTGTAGATTTTGTAATAGAAATAATGTGGATTAAAGGGCTTGACGTGAATAATTCCTGGATAAGTGCAACGACCAATCTCGATAAGTTGATAAGGCCGTTTGCAACTTCCTGGAGAAGCTATGCACCGCGAATGAATAAGTCCTGCATCGAAGACGAACCAAGTCCTCCAGAAATAGAAAAGATTGAGGAACTAAATCTTGAAGAAGAAGCTTCAGAAGTGTATGAAGATGTACGCGACTATACGGAATAAAACAGTTAAGAAATTTATTGGCCTTTTATTCCGGTCATAAATAAAAAAGAAAAAAGGCCACTGGGTTTCCCCGGTGACCTTTTTTTCTTCCACTTAAATCAACGAAAAGTTAGTTCTTTGTTAATTTGTGCATTCCGATTAGCTCTCCATTTTGCGTAAGCTTAATAAAGTAAACACCGGAATTTATATTGTCGCGGATAAGCACCTTGCTATCGCTTATATCTCTGCTTAAGATCTTCTGCCCTCTGACATCAAATAATGCCATGTGAATCTGTCCCTTTTCAACCGGCAAATTCTCGATTGTGAAGGACTCATTAAATGGATTTGGATAAATATTCCACTGTACATCTGCCAGGTTAGTAATATTGGTAGTAGTATCTTCAGGGACACATAAGTCATCCGGATCCAGCAAGCTGACAACGGATACACATGTAGCTACATTTCCTTCTTTGTCTGTTACAAAAAGTGTTATCTGATTATTTCCTAAATCCTTGCAAGAAAGTGTCATTTCCGTATCTAGTGTATCAGTTGAAAAGCTGAATAATAGTTCATCAGACGGAGTTTCATTGTCTTCACTGCCATTGTCTAGCTGTGCTGCAGTAAAGGTAAAGGAAGTGTCGGTCTCCAGCTGAAATTCCAGCAGACTTATACATAATGCTGTCGGAGGTATTGTATCTGTCTCGACCGGATCATCACCACAGAAATCCGTGGGGTCATTTATCATAAGAGTAAAGATGCAGCTATCGACATTTCCGGCATAATCCCATACATATAATGCTCTTTCACTGGAACCGAGATCCTCACAATCAAAATATAGATTCTCTACCGTCTTGTCTGAAAGGTCGAAGGAGAAGATTAATCTGTCATCGGGAGTTGTGAAATCTCCATCAAATGAACCATCATTTACATCCTTAGCGGCTAAACTTGCTATGCCATTTTCATCCAGTTCGATTTCCAGAGTAGAATGACAATATACAACCGGTGGAATAGTGTCGATGATGAAAGCATCACCACAGTTGGTCGTATCTATACCAAATGAAGTTCTGCTAAAAGATTGATTGCCTTCTTCATCCGTTACATATATCATTATATCAAATCCAGGATAGTCAAAGCAATGATAGGATAGTGTATTATCCTCAGGATCCGGTGAAAACGAAAACTTCAATTTGTGCAAAGGACTGACGTCATCATAAGTACCTGCGTCAAAGTCTCTTGCAACTATTGTACTGAAAGCAACGCTATCCAGAGTAAGCAGAGCTATATCATCTATCAGATAAATTGTGGGTGCTATTGTATCAGTTGTTCCGTTGATAATCGGGCTACTATCACACTGGTGGTCGATGTTTAATTTAGCTGTACAAAAATCATATTCTCCATCTTCGTCAAATACGTACATAGTAATGTCGATACTCTCAGGAGAATTGCAGTCCAGAACGAGAAGGCTGTCTGCCGGATCTTCTGAAAAAGCAAACTTTAAATCTCTTGAATGGGTCTCGTTGTCGTAGGAGTTCTGATCAAAGAGCTTTGCGTGAATGGACCTTGCCTCATTTTCATAAATGGGCGTTACAATAGTATTCCCGTTGCAATTGGCAGTAGGCGGAGTATTCTGAGCCTTTGCCTGAAACACTGATGTCAGGAGAAAAGCTAATAAGGCAAATGTGCCGGTAAATTTCATAGTGAAGTATTTCTTATACATTATTTAAATATTTGTTATATAATATGGAGATACAAAGCAACACATTAGCTGCTTCAATATCAAGTTTTTTATACATAATAAATGTACAATTATATAAGTTCAGGGGAATTTAAACAGCTTAAGGCCTTATGACAAAACCAACTTTTATAAGCTAGTTCTGTATATCCGCTTAAATGCCCAATATCCACTTTCCATGCAGTCTGAGCCGGGGCTCAAAGCACCATCTTTAACGTATAAGTTGTGTCTCTCAAAGAGGAGAATTTGATTCTGGGTTTCAACTTTCATAGGATTATGGATTTAAACATTTTTAAATAAAATAATTCCGGTACTTCTCTTAGTGGTTTATAGCAACTTCACCTGCCTCGATCATCTTGCGCATATTGATAAGGGCATACCTCATTCTTCCCAGTGCAGTATTAATGCTTACTCTGGTAAGTCCGGCTATCTCCTTAAAGCTCATATCGGCATAGTGTCTGAGGATTACAACCTCTCTCTGTTCAGGAGATAATTTATCGATAAGATCCTGTACTCTGGTACTGATTTCATCCTGAATCATTCTGTCCTCCATGTTCTTGTTGGGAGTTTCCAGCACATCAAAGATGTCAAAGTTATCCGTTGAGGTAATCTTTGATCTCCGCTTTGCTTTACGGAAGTTGTCTACACACATATTATACGCTATACGTGCAGCCCATTGTTTAAACTTACCTTCGTGCGTGTATCTGCCTTCGCGAAGGGTATGTATTATTTTGATAAAAACATCCTGGAAAATGTCGTTTGCTTGCTCTCTGTCCTTGACGAACATATATATAGAGGTATAGATAGCATCTTTATGCCTGTTCAATAGCTCTTCGAAAGCTGCGTCATTTCCGGTTTGAAATAAATTAATGAGGGCTTTATCACTCAATACATTAATATTAGACATACTTAGTCGATTTAATTGTAAATAATCAAGTCTTAATTTAAGTGTAGATGTCTAAATCGTATAATGTATCTGTTTTAAGTGATCTAATTATGTATAATAAAACGCTTGTGAATGTAAAAATGTGAAAAACTTTACAAACCACAAAATAAATTTGAAAACTTTAACAAAGTTTTAAGCTTTTCAGCAAATAAAGTACAAAAAGCGAGCCTATTTTGAATTGTTATTAAACCCATTGATTATGATAGAGATATATATTAATGATTAATGGGATAAAACTGTGCAAAGAGAATAAGAACTTTTTTATTAACCTTTTAGAATTAAAGGCTGTTGTATACTCTCCTTAATCTACAAGATAAAATTATTAATTCATGGCTGCAGAAGCAGAATTGAAAGAAACCACAAGTCGGAGCGAGATCACAGATGTCAATCCGGCAGAGTTTATATATATTAAAGGTGCAAGACTTCACAATCTGAAGAACATCGATGTTCTTTTGCCGAAAGGCAAATTTATAGCTGTGTCCGGTATTTCCGGATCGGGTAAGTCATCTTTAGTCATTGATACGCTATTTGCCGAAGGGCAGAGACGGTATGTAGAAAGCTTATCCTCTTATGCACGCCAGTTCCTTACTCAAATGAAGAAGCCGGAGGTGGATTTTATCAAAGGCTTGAGTCCGGCAATTGCCATTGAACAAAAAACTGTTTCCAGCAATGCTAGATCAACAGTGGGATCGCTTACAGAATTAAACGATTTTTTCCGATTACTCTATGCACGCGCAGGTATCATGTATTCGCCTGTATCGGGTGAACGCGTAAAGAAAAATGAGGTTTCTGATGTAGTCGATTATATTCAGGGCCTGAAACAAGGAACCAGAGTGTACCTAACCTTTCCTTTATATTTTTACGATCCGGAGAGGAAATTTGAGAAAGAACTTGAATTGTTTCTGCGACGTGGGTATAGCAGGCTCTATTATGAAGGAGAACTCCTCGACATTGAAGATATTCTGTCCGAGGATTCAAGCTTGGATATAAAAGCACCACTGAAAGAATACCGAGACAAAGATATTTCTGTTCTGGTTGACAGATACGCAATCGATGAGGATATTAAAGAGATGCAAGGGAGAATTGCAGATTCAGTTTCCACTGCCTTTATGGAAGGATATGGAACCTGCCGAGTTATTGAAGTGAAAGGGAAAACAAAAATCTTTTCCAATCACTACTCCCTCGATGGTATTGATTTTCCGGAACCGACTCCACAATTGTTTAACTACAACAACCCCTATGGCGCTTGCCCTACCTGCGAAGGGTACGGGAGAGTTCTGGGTATTTCAGAAGAGAAGGTGATTCCCGACCCTTCACTATCCGTATATGACGGAGCGGTTGCATGCTGGAGCGGAGAAAAATCCGGAAGATGGAGAGACAGATTTCTGCGTTCAGCTCCGGAATATGATTTTCCCATTCACCGAGCTTATGAAGAACTGAACAAGGAGGAAAAGGAGCTATTATGGAATGGGAATAAATATATCAAGGGAATCAATGCATACTTTGAAGAACTGGAAACGAAGTTGTATAAAATACAGAATCGCGTTCTTCTGGCAAGATATCGTGGCAGAGCTATATGTCCGGAATGCGGAGGATATCGCCTACGCAAAGAGGCCTTGTATGTCAAAGTAGGCGAACTGAATATTGCGGAACTTTTTGATATGCCGATTGATGAATTGTATGAGTACATGCAGAAACTTGAACTCAATGAGTATCAGAAGGAAGTATCAGAAAGGTTGCTTAAGGAAATCGACCAAAGACTGGAAATGATGGTCAGTATCGGTCTTGGCTATCTCAAACTGGATAGGCTTTCCTCCAGCCTGAGCGGTGGAGAGAGTCAAAGGATACAGTTGACAAGGACCTTGGGTTCCAATCTCACTAACTCTATATATATTCTGGATGAACCGAGTATAGGGTTGCATCCTCACGATAGTGGACAACTGATAAAGTTATTGAGAAGACTGCGTGATCTAGGAAACACGGTAATTGTCGTAGAACATGAAGAAGAAATCCTGAGAGCAGCAGACCATCTGCTTGAGTTGGGGCCTGATGCCGGACGTTTTGGAGGAGAAGTTGTGTTTAATGGAGACTGGGATGAGTTCAAGAAACAAAATCCGGAAAATTCATATACTGCTAAGTATCTAAATGGAGATAGCGGAATTCCCGTTCCGGAGAATCGTAGGAAAGGGCGAGGATTTATCAGATTAATGGGTGCGCGTAAACACAATCTACAGAAGGTAGATGTATCTATTCCCTTGCAGGCAATGACAGTTGTTACAGGAGTCTCCGGTTCCGGGAAGTCAACATTAATTAAAGAGATTCTCATTCCTGCTATTGAACGAGGTTTAAACCACGACAGCATTAAATCCGGAGAAAACTTCAAGAGTCTGGAGGGTGCCTGGAAGGATATTTCGGTGGTGGAATACATAGATCAGAATCCTATAGGAAGAAGTTCTCGCTCCAATCCTGTGACCTATATTAAGGCTTACACAAAAATCAGAGAGTTGATGGCTTCCCAGCGTATTGCCCAGATAAGAGGACTGGAAAAAGGACATTTTTCCTTTAACGTTGCGGGTGGTCGCTGTGACAAATGTGAAGGAGAAGGTTTTATAACTATAGAAATGCAGTTCCTGCCGGATGTACGCCTCGAATGTGAGGAGTGCCACGGTCAGAAATTTAAGAAGGAAGTTCTCGAGGTTCAATACAAGGGGAAAAACATTGCAGAGATACTGGATATGAGTGTGGATGAGGCGATTGAATTCTTTGACGATGAGAAAACCATTGAGGCCAAAATTCAGCCTTTGCAAGATGTAGGACTGGGATATATAAAGCTTGGACAACCATCTAATACACTTTCCGGTGGGGAGGCGCAGCGTGTAAAACTCGCTTATTATCTCTCCCACGAAAATTCGGATGAGAATATTCTATTTGCTTTTGATGAACCTACAACCGGACTTCATCTGCACGATATCCACAAGCTACTTGAGGCATTGAATGCGCTTATTGACCGCGGTCATACTGTTCTTATTATTGAGCACAATATGGATGTGGTGAAATGCGCTGACTGGCTTATTGATCTCGGCCCCGGCGGTGGAAAACACGGTGGTAGAGTCCTTTTTCAGGGAACGCCGGAGGATCTTGTGAAAGTTAAAGAATCGGTAACAGCCCCTTACCTGAAAGAAAAGCTAGGCTAGTATTTGATAATCAAGATTGAGAGCGAATTTTATAAAATAATCACTTTCTCATTGTGTTCTTTTCTTTGGAGGAACACCTATGATGTTGATATGCTATCCCAAGCAGTTGAAAAGTCGATAATGAATCTCCAAAACTTGAAGGAGAATTGTCATAGAAATAAAAAAGGGCAGAATTTTCTGCCCTTTCATTTTATTAATTGTCGTCTGCTTCGATTTCTTCGTCCGATGCTGTATTTCCGGTAAATTGAGCTTTAATTTTCTGCTCGATTTCCAAGGCTACTTCAGGATTGTCTTCCAGGAATTGCTTGGCAGCTTCTCTACCTTGAGCAATCTGTGTTCCTTCATAAGCGTACCAGGATCCTTTCTTATCGATGATGTTCTGATCAACTCCTACATCGACGAGTTCACCGGTCTTGGAAATTCCGGTACCATACATAATATCAAATTCCGCGATCTTGAATGGTGGAGCAAGTTTGTTTTTCACAACTTTTACTCTGACGTTATTTCCTACGATATTACCATCGCGATCTTTAATTGCACTTCCTTTTCTGCGGATATCCAGTCTTATTGAAGCGTAAAACTTCAGCGCGTTTCCGCCGGTAGTTGTTTCCGGATTTCCAAACATCACACCGATCTTCTCTCTTAGCTGGTTGATGAAAATACAAGTTGATCCGGTTCTACCGATTGCACTTGTAAGTTTTCTCATGGCCTGAGACATAAGTCTTGCCTGTAATCCCATTTGACTGTCACCCATTTCTCCTTCTATTTCAGAGCGTGGGGTCAATGCAGCAACTGAGTCTATTACTAGAATGTCTACTGCACCGGAGCGGATGAGGTTTTCGGCGATTTCCAACGCTTGTTCACCGTTATCCGGTTGGGAGATAAGGAGATTATCCGTATCTACACCGAGGTTCTTTGCATAAATTCTATCAAATGCATGTTCTGCATCGATGAAGGCAGCGATACCTCCTTGCTTCTGAGCTTCTGCTATTGCGTGAATTGCCAGAGTTGTTTTACCGGAAGATTCCGGTCCATAAATTTCTATGATACGTCCTTTGGGAAGTCCATTAATCCCCAGTGCGATATCCAGTGTAAGAGAACCTGTAGGTATTGCAGGAACATCTTCTATCTTCTGATCTCCCAGCCTCATTATTGTACCCTTTCCATAAGCTTTTTCGAGCTTATCAAGTGTTCTTTCCAATGCTTTTAGTTTAGCTTCTTTATCGTTATTTGCCATAGCTTAATTAGTATACAAGTGAAAATATATAATCTTATGATTAAAATCTGACTTAGCCCGTTGTAGCTTTCTCAGAGTGTAAGTCATATTTAGTTCAGACCTTAAAGATACACTCTTTTTCCGGCCTGTGAAACCTTAGTGGATATAATATAAAATCATTATATGAAAGTAGGGGAACAACCCTTCTTACCGAATTGATTTAAGAGGAGAAATGTTTTATAGCGTCAGAGAAACGGACAGTACAATCGGGAAATTTATATTTATGTATTTCTTTCCTTAACCAGAAAGTCTTCCCGACTGTAATGTCAGTATTTATTCAGGATAATTGTAACCTGAACTATAGTTTATAAAAATACTTGCTAAGCAAGTACCTCAGCCATAATATTCTTTATGGCTTTATCACTGGGAGATAATAAAGCTCCGTCTTCTATGAAATGTTTCACTTCTGCAAGTGTTTCAAACTCCTCTGTAAGATCAGAATCACTCATAATCTTTTCCGTCCAGAGGACAGAAGAAGCGGGAGTTAATTCTCCATACAGGTATTTAATAATAGAATTGATTGTAGAGGTTTTATCCATACCAAGCCTTTTTCTTTATGATCAAAATTGTTCTTTGCTCATAGAACGATACAAAAGGTATATCTTATTGTATGAAAATGGATATTATTTTACCCTATACCATTCTTGTGTACGACCTATGAGCGAAACGCCCAGATATCCTCTTACCTTAAGTATGTCGCCTTCCAGCCAAATTGAGCATTTATAGGTGCTTGCTTTTTTGGGATCCATGATTTTACCGTATGACCAGTAGTCTTTATATGGTTCCATATCCCAGAGAATCTGCATCCCTTCTATAGGCCTTCCTTGGTCTTCACCGGTACACTTATCACAGGTTCTGACAGTAGCTGCCGGAAGAAGCTTGATAACTTTTCCGTAGAACTTGCCATTTACCTCTGTTATTTCTACATGAGAAACAGCATTTCCTGTCTCGTCATCTACAGTCTTCCATAGACCGGTAATAGATTGTCCAAAAACTAATGAACTGGAAAACAAGATTGCCAGAACAATCAGAGTGGATTTCGTTATGTTTTTCATAATTCAGTAACTTTGATTAAATATTATTTCCCAGACAAGATATGCTATCTTAACTGTTAAACGATGATTTTTATTTAGTTATTTTTTTAACAATCATCATAATTAAGGTTAAAGTAGCGTTAAAATGAACAAGTGAGGAATCAAATTTCCAACTTTATTCTTTATACTTGTGACATGCTTATAGCGGCAGATAGAGAAAATAAAGAAGATGGATACTTTATCTGTTTTAAATCTTGAAATTTAAAGTTAATATTATGAAAAAGTTATTAGTAGTTCTCAGTTTTATATTCTTCAGCGGTGCTTCTCTCGTATCATTACAGGCTCAGAGAATAGCAATTGTCGATGTAAATGAGATTCTTAGTCAGATGGATTCTTATCAGAAAGCTCAGAATGAACTGGAGCAGATAGCTTCAGGATGGAGACAGGAAATTTCTCAGAAAATGGATGAAGTAAAAAGCCTTTATAATAAGTATCAGGCAGAGCAGGTTCTCCTTACTGAGGAAATGAAAAGAAAGGCAGAAGATGAAATAACAAATAAGGAAGCAGAAGTAAGAGATCTTCAGAGAAAGAGATTTGGTCCCGACGGTGATTTATTTGCCAAGACAGAGCAACTCGTCGCACCGATTCAGGAGAATGTCGCCTCTGCGATTAAGGAATATGCTGACTCAAGAGGTTATGATCTGATACTGGACAAGAGTAGTGCAACCGGAATCCTCTTCTCCAATGAAAGTCTGGATAAGACAGAAGAGGTTAAACGCCAGCTAGGTATTTAAATACATTTTATATCTTTGCAGCGTTTTAACGATATTTTACTATTCTAAAGAATAAAAAACAGTTCAATCTTATGAAAAAATATATTGTATTAGGCCTGGTAATGGTTTTTACTCTCTTGGTGGGGCAAGAAAACCTGATGGCGCAAAAATTTGGATATCTTGATTCTTCCTCGATTCTTGCAGAAATGCCGGAAGTTAAGCAGGCTGAATCACAGTTGACCACCCTGCAGAAGCAGTTGCAGAAGAAAGGACAGCAGAAACTTGAAGCACTTCAGACTAAGTATCAGGAGCTTGCAGGTCAGGAAGAAGCCGGACTTATATCCCCTAAAGATCTTCAGGCTAGAGCTGAAGAATTAAAAGGAGAAGAGCTAGAGCTTTCTCAGTATGAAAGAGAAATGCAAGAGCAGTTAATGACTAAGAGAGAGTCTCTGTTACAACCGATCCTAGACAGAGTACAGGGAGTTATCGATCAGGTTGCTGAAGAAGAAGGTTTTGTATATGTGTTTGACTCGAGCACCGGAATTCTTCTTTATGCAGATGATTCACTTGATATCACATCTAAAGTAAAGGCTAAGCTGGGAATGTAATATCCCTGCTGCCCGTTTCCGATGGAAGAACAGTATGACTTAGGAATATATGATTCAGGCATAGGCGGTTTAACAATCGCCTATGCCCTTTTGCATAAGCACAGTTCTATGCGGATACTGTATTATGCTGATACTGCCTATCTGCCTCTGGGAGATAAGTCGCCGGATGTTATCAAAGCTAGAACGATACGGGCTGTTGAATACTTTAAGGAAAAGAACTGCAAGGCAATCCTGTTTGCTTGTAATACTGTTTCCACTATTTCATACGACTACTTGACCAATGCTGTTGATGATGTGCCGATTTTCAATGTAGTAGATACCTTAATGAGCCGATTAGCAGAGCACAGTTATAAAAATCTTCTTCTCTTCTCGACATCAGCGACTCAGGAGTCGGGCGTATTTGAGCGAAAGCTAAAGGAATTGAGTAATATTGAAAATTTCCAGGTCCTCGCGGCTCCCAAACTCGTTCCCTATATCGAAGCAAGAAATACTTATAAGGGAGATAAGATAAAAGATTATCTCTTGTCTTTAAAGGAGAAATCGGAATTCAAGCCTGATGCAATCGTCTTTGGCTGCACGCATTATCCGATTGTAAGACATGTCTTTAAGGAGGTCTATAACGGGGGTACAAAGTTCCACGATGCAATTATTCCTACAATTAATGCGATAGAGGAAAAAATTTCTATTCCACAATCCGGCAGTCCGACTAAAATGGTTATCCGTTGTTCTGAAGGTAGCCCGGAGAGCCTGGTAGAACACTACCTCAAGATAGATGCATACGAGAGTGCCTATACCTAAAGAAAGGGCTTATGCGTACAATTCGGAAAGATATGCAGCGTTATCTATCTGAAAACAATAATCAGATCTTTAAGGTTAAAAACATATTATGAAAGCGAAATTGAATTTCAGCATCTTACTGACCTTGTTTTTTCCCTTGTTTCTAATGGGGCAAAACGCTTCTCTTGCAGACCATTATTTTAAAAATGGCGAATATGAGAAAGCTCTGTCTATATATGAAGAACTTTATGAGAAGAACAATAACTCCTATTATTTCTCCAAGGTTATCGATATTTATAAAGAGCTGGGCGATTACGATAAAGCCGCAGCTTCGTTGAAGAAAAACCTCGATAAAAACCCGACGGCGATTGACCTGTACGTGTTGCTGGGAGAAGTTGAGGAACTTCGTGGAAACCAGAAAGAGGCTAAGAATTATTATAAGACGGCCATAAATAAATTGCCGGCCAATCGGGGCATTATCTCAATGGTTGCCAACGCTTTCAGCAGAAGTGGGAAATATGCCGAGACAATCGAAGTAATGGAAAAGGGTGGGAAACTCTTAAAAGACGAAAAGATTTTTTCTTATAGTCTGGCAGAATTCTACAGAAGGGAAGGCGATAAAGAGAAAATGGTTAAAAACTACCTGCTTGCTCTGGAAGAGAATACGAGTAGATTGAATTCCATCAAAACGATGATGAGCAGGTATCTGGACGAGGATGATCTGACAATCGTTCAGACATATATATATGAGCGTATTTCCGATGGAGACTCCAATCCGGTCTTTTCAGAGCTGCTGTCATGGGTAGCAATTCAGAGAGAGGATTATATGATGGCATTCCGACAGTTACGAGCTTTGGATATCCGTCTTGGGGAAAATGGTACAAGAGTATATAGTCTTGGTAATATTGCCAGGAATGCCGGCGACTACAAAACGGCACTGATGGCATTTGACTATATAATTGAGAATAAGGAACAACATACTTCTTATTATATCCCGGCGCACATGTCCAAGCTGAACACGCAGATTATGATTGTCAATAAGGAAATCGACAATTCTGAGATGAAATTGCAACAGATTGACCTTGCTTATGATTCGTTATTGATGAAGCTGGGCGAGAATCACAATACTGTTCATCTCATGCTCGATCAGGCAGAATTTAATGCTTTTCAGATAGGGAATGTTGAGAAATCTGTAGAAATACTGAATAGAGTAAATAACATGCGTACCGTAAATCCTCGCGTACGTGCAGTAGCCAAGTTACAACTCGCTGATTTTATGCTGATCCGTGGAGAGAAATGGGATGCAACCCTCTTGTATTCACAGGTGGATAAAGATTTTCCGGAGGATGAACTGGGTGAGCAGGCGCGATTTAAAAATGCGATGTTGTCATATTACACCGGAGATTATGAGTGGGCTAAGGATCAGTTTGATATCCTTAAAGCGGCAACCTCCCGCTTTTATTCCAATGATGCAATAGATATGTCAGTCTTTATTGCTGAAAACCTCAATCTTGATACCACTGCGGTTCCACTACAGATGTATGCAGAGGCCGAATTTCTGCTTTTCCAGAACCGACAGACTGAGGCAATGCAACAACTTGAAAAACTTCTGGATATGTTTCCCGATCATTCCTTGGAAGATGATATTATCTATCTCAAAGGTAAGATTTATCAATCTCAAGAGAAATATGATCTTGCGATTGTGGAGTATAATAAGGTTGTCGAACTCTTTGCTGATGAAATACGAGCCGATAATGCCCTATATGAACTTGCTTTAATCTATGATGAAATCCTGAATGATGAAGCGATGGCAATGGAGATGTATGAAAGGCTTTTCATGGATTATCAAGGAAGCACGTTTGCAGTTTATGCAAGGAAGAGATATAGAGAGCTAAAGGGGAAAATATTTTGAGAGGTTTGTAAATTCAATAATTATTAGTAGGTTTGGATAGAAGAATATAAACTTAAAGACTGGATTTAACCCTAAAACTATGAATGCTGTATCACTCGTGATAGCAGACGACCACCCTCTTTTACTTGAAGGTCTTAAAGCTCACCTGGAAAGATTACAATACAATATTGTAGGAAGTGCCAGGGATGGAGCCGCTGCTCTGAAAGAAATTCTGGATAAGCAGCCTCAGGTTGCAATTGTCGATATCGAGATGCCTTATATGAGCGGTATCGAGGTTGTTAAAGCTTGCGCAAATAAAACCCCTAATACTAAATTTATTCTGCTGACTCTACACAAAGAGTTATCTTATATAGCCCGTGCCAAGAAACTTGATATCTCAGGCTATATCCTTAAAGATGATGCCTTAACAGAAATTGATACCTGCATAAAAACAGTCTTAAAGGGAGAGCAGTATTTCAGCTCGGCAATCAGTATAATCGATAACAATGAGATAGAGAATAAACTGGGTAGCCTCGAAAAACTTACACCTTCCCAACTTAAAATTCTAAATCTTGTTGCCGGTGGTCTATCGACCAAAGAAATTGCAAGTAGATTATATATCTCAGAAAGAACGGTTGAAAAACACCGTAGCAATATAATTATGACACTGGGAATCGATACTAATAAGGATAATCTTTTTCAGTGGATTCATAAGAATAAGCACTTATTTAATCTATCCTAAACGCTCGGATTAATCCGGTTAACACTTTATTTAAGGACGAGAATTAAGCTCTTAGACTTGCTCCTGAAAAAATGTAAAACTGCCTTGAGAGAAAGGATTTTCTGAGAAATAGCTGCTTTTTACCACTGTTTTACCGGGAAATATGTGAACCTCGCTAAAAATACGTATTAGTACGTATTGAATTACGTATATACGTACTGCCTTGATTGCCAAAGTCAGTATATCTTAGCATCATAATAACAGAACAAAGATATAGCGTATCGATTTGCTTACAACTTTGATAAAACCCTCTTATAGAAATCGAATCGATATCAATTAAGTATGGTACGCTAAAATATATGTTTTTAAAGAGCTTCTAAATTTAGAAGCTCTTTTTTTTGCTTCGGATACACTATCTGATTATCAAAAAGTCGGAATGTAAAGATTCCCCTTGAGAATATTTCTGGATATAACTATGCGCTGGATTTCAGAAGTACCTTCATAAATCTGAGTAATTTTGGCATCGCGCATCAATCTTTCAACGTGATATTCTTTAACGTAGCCGTATCCTCCGTGTACCTGAACTGCTTCGATTGCAGTCTTCATTGCCGCTTCTGAAGCAAATACTTTTGCCATACTTGATGCCGCGCCAAAGTCCATGTCTGCATCTTTCAGTTGCGCCGCTCTGTAAACAAGTAGCCTTGCAGCTTCCACATCAGTAGCCATTTGCGCAAGCTTAAATGCAATCGCCTGATGCTTGGAAATCGGTTTCCCAAATGCCTCTCTTTCCTGTGAATATTTTACAGCAAGTTCATACGCTCCTGCGGCAATTCCAAGGGCTTGTGCAGCAATTCCGATACGACCGCCTTCTAGCACCTGCATTGCAAATTTAAAGCCGAAGCCATCTTCACCTATGCGATTCGCTTTAGGAACTTTAACGTCGGTGTACATAATTGTATGCGTGTCAGAAGCACGGATTCCCAGTTTATCTTCCTTGGCACCTATTGTTACTCCTTCCCATGAAGTTTCCACCAGGAGTGCATTGATTCCATGGTGCCCTTTGTCTGCATGAGACTGTGCCATAACGATGTGTAGATTGGAAGTCCCGCCATTGGTAATCCAGTTCTTGGTTCCATTAAGCAGATAGTAATCGCCCATATCTATTGCTGTTGTACGTTGTGATGTGGCATCACTTCCTGCCTCCGGTTCTGAGAGACAGTACGCTCCTATCCACTCGCCGGTTGCCAGTTTGGTGAGATATTTCTGTTTCTGCTCCTCGCTTCCGTACTTTTCAATTCCCCAGCACACAAGGGAGTTGTTGACAGACATAATTACCGAGCAAGAGCTATCTACCTTGGAAATTTCTTCCATGGCAAGCACATAAGACATTGTGTCCATACCTCCGCCACCGTACTTAGGGTCGACCATCATTCCTAGGAAACCCAGTTCCCCCATCATTTTTACCTGCTCACGCGGATAAATCATATCCCTGTCGCGCTCTATAACGCCGGGCAGTAATTCCTGTTGAGTAAATTCTCTTGCTGCTTCCTGTACAGCTCTCTGTTCTTCGTTTAATTGAAAGTTCATACACTCAGATATTTCTTGAGTGCGAAAGATAATAAAAATCGGAGAATAAAAGGACATAAAAGTCATTAATGAATTTCAACTTTAAAGCTTTGATTTAGGGTATAGTGCATATCAGTATTACAGAAGCTGGCCACTATACTCTTGTTTATTGTATGAAGAGCGATTTTTATGCTTTCACAAATTTTATATGTCGTGGGCTGGTTAACATTTGGAGTTTTGACAGACAAATTCTGATTTCACTTTCAGCATTTAAAATAATACATTTGAGAAGTTAATAATTGTAAGTTAAGCTTGTTAAATGCTGAATTGATATGAAATCATTTATTTTATCTGAAAAGCCTCTCAGTCTTGAGGATGTCAGAACTGCATTGAGTTCTGAGGTGCAGATTTCCGATTATCGACGCGATAAAGTGCAGCGTTGCCGTACTTTTTTGGAAGATAAAATACGAGAACCCGGAAACGTGTTTTATGGTATTAATACCGGTTTTGGGAGCTTGTGTAATGTAGTGATAGAACCAGATCAGATCGAGGAGTTGCAATATAATCTGGTCCGCTCTCACGCGTCCGGAGTGGGAAATAGAATTCCCGATGAGGTTGCCCGATGCATTTTATTTTTGAAAATTCAGAACCTGAGTCTTGGGTATTCCGGTGTAAGGAATGAGCTTGTTCAGCAGATGATTGATATATATAACGCCGGACTTGTACCGCTTATTTATGAATTGGGTTCACTGGGCGCAAGTGGAGATTTAGCGCCACTTGCACACATGTCATTGCTTTTAATGGGCGAGGGTGAGGCCGATTTAAACGGTGAAGTTCTGGATGGAGCTTCAGCACTTGAAAAAGCGGGTCTGAAAGCTATTGATTTAGCTGCCAAGGAGGGTCTGGCTCTATTAAACGGGACACAATTCTCAACAGCCTTTGGGGCACTGAGTGCTTTACGCGCTGAGAAAATGATGGAACTGGCACAGTTGAATGCGGCAGCCTCAATTTATGCATTTAATTGCAGGACAGCGCCATATTTTGCACCATTGCATCATTTGCGGAAGCAAAAAGGACAAATAACCGTAGCAGAAACTATTCTAGACTGGCTATCCGGATCGGATATAGATGAGCGAGATGGTAAAGACGTTCAGGATCCGTATGCGTTCAGATGTGTGCCGCAAGTGTTGGGCGCTAGTCTGGATGCGCTGGCTTATGTTCAGGAAATACTTGAGCGTGAAATAAATGCGGTGACCGACAATCCTACGATTATACCGGAAGAGGATGCAATTATATCAGGAGGGAACTTTCATGCGCAGCCGGTGGCGCTGGTACTTGATCAGCTGGCGATAGCCATGAGTGAGGTGGGGAATATTGCAGAACGGCGGATTTTCCAGCTTACTACGGGCGAGCGTGGTTTACCGCCTTATCTAAGCCCACAGGCCGGACTGAATTCAGGAATGATGATTCCACAATATACTGCGGCGGCTATCGTGTCGCAAAACAAGCAGTTGTGCAGTCCAGCATCGGTGGATTCTATTACTTCCAGCCTTGGACAGGAGGATCACGTGAGTATGGCTGCCAATGCTGCAACTAAATTGTGGAAGATTCTCGATAATATCGAAGAAATCCTGAGTATAGAGTTTATGGTAAATGCACAGGCAATTGACTTTGTTAAATCAGATAAAAAGCCTTCAAAAATCGCGGCTATACTTGAGGAATACAGACAAATTGTGCCTACTCTGGAAGTAGATCGGATAATGTATACAGATATTAGAAAAACCAAAGAGTTTTTAAAGGGAAAGCAGTATATGTGAGAATAATTTATATCATCGGACTTTTTTTGATAGCCGGCTGTATGTACGGACAGAAGCCCGGCAGTAGTGGGATTAATGTAGGGCTTGAAAGTGGTAAAATACTGATGCATAGTGAGGACTTTGGCTTTAATGACAAAGGCTTAAACACGATGGTCAGATTACAATATGAAACCAGACTTGATGATTCTACATACTGGGCTTCATTTTATGGTTATCCTAGAATTTCACTTGAGTTGAACTATACGCGATATTCTGCCTATGAGGCATTGGGAAATAGTATAGGGGCAATAGCTATTGTGAAGATTCCATTGATTAGGATACAGCGTTTTTCAACTGAGTTTAATATAGGTACAGGGCTAGCTTTTTTCCACAGGATTTACGATCCAATGGAAAATCCGGGAAATACTGCCATCAGCACGTCCGTGAATAATCTTACACACTTTGGGATGAAGTTTATTTATAATGTGAATGAGAGTCAGGGCTTTGAATTGGGAGCTTCATTCTGGCATAGCTCTAATGGTTCTATTAATAAACCCAATCGTGGCCTTAATACTTTTCACTACGGGATAGCATACAGAAATTACTTTATGAATTCATCATTTATAAAGGATAAATCTCCTCGAGGAGGCCGGGAACATGCGCGCCTTAGGCTAGAGGCAAACTCTTTAGTCGCTTATCACAAAAAAGGAGATCCCTGGGAGTCAAAATACCTTTTATTTTCACATGAGTTGATGTTAAGGTTGAGATTTGCAAGGTTGTCATATTTTACGACGGCCTTTATGTGGGAGATGAACCAGAGGGAAGTAGAGTTCCTTCTTAATGTGCAGAATGAGTATAATCGCAAGGCTGCCAGAAAGTCTGCTATGAGACTAGGGATTGCGGCAGGCGCAGAAACTTTATTTGGTCGAGTAGGATTAGGGACGCAGATTGGGTACTATTTAAGAAGCAATATTTTAACATACAGTATTTATAATAAACTCTATGTGAGATACTATATCACAGAGCAATCCGGCTGGCTTCCGGGAACCTCAATCGGAGTGGTTTTAAAGTCTCATGGACTAGCAGCAGAGTACGTTGGATTACGGTTGGGAATAATATTTTAAAAATAATCGCTAAATTAAGGCACATTTATTTTTTATAAGACACATATAGATGAGTAAGCAAGTTAAAATGACTAGGATATGTGAATCGATTCTCGCAGGAGGCTTGAGCCGCAACCAGGCAATAAAAGAGCTGTACAACAATTCCATGATAAAGAATGCAATTGATGGTATAGTTTTGAAAATGGGAGGAAATAAAAATGACTCCCTGGATGTGTTTCAAGAAGCAATCATTTTATTTGACAGAAATGTCCGCGAAAATAGATTTGACTTTGACTCTAAGGAATCTACATATATCATCAGTTTAGGAAAATACCTATGGCTTAACCGAATGAGAAAGCAAGACCGAATAACCTATACTGACAGTAATGAAGATCTTGACACTGTCGATTACAGCAATCCGGAAGACAGCATGATTTCCGAAGAGATTGCAAGAGAAGTAAACCTGATGTTGAAAAAATCAGGAGATAAATGTTACGAACTACTGAAACTATGGAAGGAATCAGTCCCGTTGACAGAAGTTGCTGAAGAACTGGGCTATTCATCATACAATGCTGTGAGAAAGCAAAAACATCGTTGTATGAAAAAATTGACCGACTTACTCATGACGAATACTCATTTAAGAGAACTTTATAATTGATGAAAGCTAAGTGATGGAAAACTTAATGGAAAAATTTGAAGATTATTATTTCGGAAGATTAGGGGAGAAAGAAGCTGCAGAATTCCGCCAGGAACTCGTATCCGATACGGAAGTTCAAGAAGAGTATAAGTACTTTAAAGCACTTATGAACGGACTTGAATACGGTATCGCTACAGAGCTCAAAGAAAATATGGATACTTGGGAATCCGAACTGCAACAGCCTCGAAGCGGGAGAGTCCTTAAGCTGCGTAGAGTACTATCTGTTGCAGCTTCATTACTTCTACTAGTAGGATTTCTTTCTGTTAATATTATATACTCTGATGGCTCTCTGGCAGAGAGGAACTCGTCAGAATTTATTTTAAGCCCTACCAGAGATGTTCCCAGCCAGGAAGAATTGTACTATAGTATTTATAATCTTTATGAGAGAGGAGATTATGAAAGTGTAATTCAGGAAGCCGGTAAAATGGAAAGCGGTGATAAGTTTTATGGAGAGGCCCTTATTCTTCAGGCTAAATCAAATCATAAGCTCGGCAATAAAAAAGAGGCAAAGGAACTATACAGCAGTTCTTTATCGTTTTTTAATAATGCCGGGTTACAGGTAGCTGAAGAAATTGCCGAGTACGACTATCTGATGTTCTTACTCGATACAGAGGGAACTTCAGAGGAATTTAAATCCCTGCACAATCTTATCCTTGCTGATAAAGATCATTTATATAATGAAAAGGCAGAGGACCTTGATAGACAGTTAAAATCTTTCTGGAGAAAATTGGTTATATTCTAATGAGCTTTTTACTTGACAAATTCTTATTCTTGCCGATATAGTCTTCGACTTATGGGTTATTATTATTCTGTCCTTTTATCATAATTCCTGGGCAGTTGCACATGAAGTTCTACGGTTATTGCAACATAAGTAACAGTTAATTACAAAAGAAAATCACATCTTTGCACTACCTGACTGCGTTTTGTCGGTTTATAAGTCTATAACTTCCTAAATAAAGTATGTATGAAAAAGATAGGTTTCCTGATTGTTTTGTTTGCTATAGGGTTTGTTTCCTGTGATTCTGTGCCTGAAGGGCTGACTGAATCCGAACACGATAAATTCATGGCAATCGGAGATAGTATCAGTATGCATGCTCAGCAGGTGCTACTTGCCAATGTCGCCAATGCAATGAAGGAAGGCGGTCCCGTAGGTGCTGTTGATTATTGTAATCTAAACGCAATTCCCTTGACGGATTCTATTTCGGACATACACAAAGCAAGTATCCGTAGATACAGCGATAAGTATAGAAATCCTTTTAATGCTATTGCTGAAAAGAAGGAAAAGGATGCATGGAATCAGATGCTTACATCTACTTCTGCAGGCGAGTATGAGGGAAAGGATTTCCTGATACAGGAAGGAGATACAGTCTTCTACTACAAGCCGATTCCTATCGGAATGTCCACTTGTCTTTTCTGTCATGGAAGTAAGGACGGTGATATTGCTGCTGAAACTCTCGATGAAATTAATCTGAAATATCCCAATGATCTTGCGACCGGCTATCGCATGGGTGAATTACGCGGATTGTGGCGCGTCAGTATGCTGAGATAAATATTTTATATCTTACTGCAGAATGATAGACGTAAGCTGTGCGATTATCCTAAATGAGAATAAGATTCTTATTGCCCAACGAGGCAGTGAGATGCGAATGCCATTGAAGTGGGAATTTCCGGGTGGGAAAATTAAGGCTGGTGAAAGTGCGGAGGATAGTCTTATCAGGGAAATCGATGAAGAATTATCCATCAAAATCGAGATAGTCCGGGCTCTTAATCCGGTTATTTATCATTATCCTGACTTTACCATACGTTTACATCCTTTTATCTGCAATTATACAGATGGAGAAATAAAGCTTCTTGAGCATGCGCAGATTCAATGGGTGAAGCTTGAAGAATTGCAAGCTTACGACTGGGCTGAAGCAGATGTGGCAGTAGTAGAGCAATTGATGGGTGGTGCGTAGTGTTTAGTAAGTTAGTTTGTTTTTTAAACCCTGTAGTAAGTTTCTAGTGTGTTAAAGATTAAATTTCTTACCCATATAATGTGCTGTTCAACTATAGATAACAATATAAAATACCATAAGTGGATATAAATTGATAGAATCGACGCCTAATCATTGTTAATAATTTGTTAATAAAGTGAAATTATTACAATAATCTACCCCCCCCCTATTTTGCCTGTGATCTTCAATTTTTATTAATCTAAAACATATACATTATGAAACTGAGAAAAATTCAACTACTAACGTTCATTAGTTTATTGGCTATTACATTTTTAACTTCTTGTAACAAGAATAATCTAGAAAGCGAACAGATTTCCAATGATGGAATTGAACTGAGATCTTCTGACAACGTTTTAAACCCAACAACAACTTACATACATAATGGAGTTGCAAAAATGGGAAATCAAATTACAGAAACAGAAACAATGAATGTAATCATTGGGTACAATGGCGACAACTACGTTTTTGATAACGACCAAGCTCTGCATCTCTGGACTTATAGTGATTCTGATAGATTCAGGATGCGTGAAGTATTAGACTCTATAAACTACCTACAAACCTTTAAAACATGCCCGGTGGCGAAGATGAAGTCATTGAGAAATTACCATTTGGAGGATGGTTATTCGAGGACTATGACATGAAGGGTAAGATGTGGGGAATCAAAGGAGTGACATACGGAAAATACAACAAAAAAGCGAGCTCTTATTTAATCATACTAGGCGGGGCTGTATTATGCGATAAAACATGGTGGAGAGGAAAGAAAATATGGCTCTTGGGCTTACCCGGCACCTGGAACAATTTAAATAATCCTCCGTTTTATTTTGATGACAGAGCACAATCATGATGGGATATATAAAAGAGTTGAGGCATTTAAATTTAACTTGGGGAGTACTACTCCCCAAGTTCCTTACTTCAAATACTAAGTACCTAAGCATACTGATATTATCTATTGGATTTACTGTATTCACTACGTCTTCTGTGTCTTGCCAAAGAGACTCCGTACTTTTAAAGGGACAATATGTAGCAGGCACGTCTTTTAGCTTTTTTGGAATAATAGATTTAAGTGACTTTGGAAAACCAACAGATATAACATGGTTTCACTATAATTTGAGACTAAGAGGTCACAGATTTATTTTCAATAGATTTGCAGCAGGGGTTGGAATAAATTATTTCAGCTATTATTTTGCACAGCCCGGCTATGATTTCAGGAAGCCTTGGAATGCTGAAGTTTATTTAAGGTATTACCCTTTCAAGTATGTTTATATTGAGCCTAATATAATTTATGGCGGCTTTGTAAAGGAAGGAAGTTTAATAAATGAAAATAAAATCTATTTAACCGGAGGCTTGTCTCTCGGGTTTGAATTTAAAATTAAAGACAATATTTATCTTGAATTTGACATTAAGGCGTTCTATGGAATCTCAAAAAACACTTGGATTGGTAAATTTGGATCTACAGGAGATATGTTTCTTGGTGTCAATTACTACTTTGATAAGAAATAAGCTAGCTGAGTCTTCTTATTAAATGAAGCTCCTGAAGCACGAGCAGGTTCAATGGGTGTATGTCTATGAATTAAAAGATTATGATTGGGCGGGAGCTGATATCGAAGTTGTGACTCAGATAACAGATAGTAATCTATAAGTCCTTCATGCCTAATCATCGGCTTTCTTTCATTACCTATTTTCGTCCCTGAACATAATTTCATAAACCAGGTAAAAGCCTGTTATTGCAGCCAGCACAAATAAAAGAATAGCAAATGCCGGATAGCCCCAAAGTGTCCAGGTCGTAGGGATTCTCATTAACAGAGCTGCCCCCAGGATTAATGCTGTAACGACAAGTCCTACCGTTATGCGATTGGCGACTTTCTGGAGAGCCTGAATAAAGCGATTCTCATCGCTGAGCTTCATTTCAATACGGAATTTACCGTCAGCCAGATCTTCTGTCATCTTATTTAGGCGATATGGAAGGTTCTCTACTAATTCTTTACTCTCCAGCATGTGTTGAAAGAAGTTCCCTGCCTTTACCTCATCGACAAAGTGGTCTTTCATAAGGTGTTTCACATAATCACGAATCGTTTTTTGTAAGTCGTGTTCCGGTGATAGAAATGCAATAATCTGATCCATATTCAACAGAATCTTCCCCAGAGAAACAAATTCTATAGGGAGTTTTACACCGTTGAGAGCAGCTACTTTATTCATTTCCAGAATCGATTGCCCTGTTTTTAAATCCGATGCTGTGCTATGCCGATTTTCTTGGATTTTCCGCCTTACTTCCCGCTTAAAGGCGTCCAGATTGGCTTCATCTCTGTCGTAATCACTTATTTTAAGAAGAGTTTTTATCACTTGCTGAGCGTCATTATTTCCCAGGCCAATCATCAGTTTAAGGATACCGTCCTTGGAAGCCTCGCTAAAACGTGCCACCATACCGAGATCCATTAAAGCCAGTTTTCCGTCTTTGGTTACGTGAATATTGCCGGGATGTGGGTCTGCATGAGCAAAACCATCGACAATTATCTGTTTCAGATAAGCTTTCACAAATTCATCTATCAACAGCTCTTTGTTCATACTCTGCAGTTGAAAAGGAGAAAGAGATGTCACTTTCCAGCCTTCTATAAATTCCATGGTCAGTACTTTCTGACTGCAGAAATCGCTGACTACTCCGGGTACTTTCAGATGCTTAAACTCCTTGATATTCTCTTTAAGTATTTTGAGATTTTGCGCTTCTTTTAGGTAGTTTAATTCCTGTAGAAATATGTATTGAATTTCCTCAATTGTGTCGTACAGAGAGAACTTCCTGGATTCTTTGGAGTATTTCTCTGCTTTCTGCGCGAGGTTGAGCAGAATATCCAGTTCTTCGGTGACTTTCTTATAAATCCCCGGTTTCTGAATCTTGACAGCTACTTTTTCTCCTGAATGTAGAATTGCCACGTGAACCTGTCCGATAGAAGCACTTGCCAGCGGTTCTTTTTCGAAGGACTGAAATGCCTTGGATATTCTGACTCCGATTTCTTCTCTGAATATTTCTTCTACTTCTTCATAAGGGATTCCATCGACTTCGTCTTGTAATTCGGCAAGTGCGTTTAAGTATGGTTCCGGTAACATATCCGGTCTTGTAGAGAGCAATTGTCCCAGCTTTATATAAGTGGGGCCCATATTTTTCAGGTCTTCTACGAGTTCTTCCGGACTGTGGGTCCAGTTTTCTTTCGGATCGGAATTGTCGATTTCTTCAGATCCATCTACAATGATTCCTGCATTCCAGTATTTGAGAATGAATCTGAAAAACTGCAGATATTTATCGTATTGTTTGAATATGTTGCTCATGTGGATAAAGTTATAATAAAACAATAATGCACCTAATCGACCGGATTAAGTGTGAGTGTTAAAATAAGATGTACCGCATTCACTACAGATGGATAAAACTCCCACCGTGTGTAATGACTCCTTTGTCGTCAGTCAGGTGTATATGATATTTGCCGGAAGGCAGTCCTGACAAGTCAATTCTCTCACTGTACTTTGCTCTGTATATTTCTTGCCCGCTTATACCAAATATGGAGATTTCTCCACGGTAATCTTTTCCGTTTTTAGGTTTTACAATAATGTAATCCGAAGCAGGATTAGGGTAGATTTTCAGGTTTTCAAGTGCCGGAGCAGTTGTGATTGCAGTGGATATAGGCTGTCCACGGCCAAATACCGGACGTATCATCAATGCGCCGGGTAGGGAAGTATATGGATGCCAGGTTGTTCCGTCATTGGAGTACAAGATGTTCCCGTTCAATGAGACATCGGGGGAGTTCCTGTCGAAACCAACGTATACACCAAATTCTGTATTGGCGGAAATCTGTTGCCAGCCTACATAAAAGTCGCCTGCAGGTATTGCCAGTCCTATGTGTTCTCCATGTTCTTTAAATGCAAAGGTTGTAAAACCTCCTAAACTGTCTTGATAGGAAGAGGGGAATATTGCTCTTTCTATAATCTCCTCGTAAATCGGTCTGCTATCTTCGTTCAGTTCACCTTGATATATGACAATGTTGTAACGCTGATTAGTCATATTGGGGCGGATGAGCGGGAAGTGGAACCGCACTGCTTTTAATGTGTCTTCTGTTTCCAATGTATATTTCTGAACTACAGTCGGGAAATAAGTTCCCGAAGGGATATAAATCCCTACTTCAGCCGTACCATCATCATAAGCGATGTGGTCACTGAGTTCAGCGATATAACTCGTCTGATTATTACTGTTAAGCTGTGTGGGTTCTCCTGCATTTTCAAAGAGCATTTCTGAAATGAGTTGCAGGTCATCTTCTGCATCGTAATTCAGGTCCTTTAAGCCCGGAATGAGATCAGAAGATCTTAGTTTAATCCTGTTGCGGAAACGGTGTTGTCCCGGATTCAGGTTCCTTTGATTTTCATCAACTGTAGGTGGTACTTCCAGGAGAGTTTCATTGAGGAGTTCTGTTCTCTGATTTCCATTTATTGCTCTGACGATGTAGCGGCTTGGGTTAGCAAGTTGTGTGGAGTTAAAGTGGTTATAAAGCTCGACATCGATTTCAGTGCGGATATATTTGTCTTCATTTCCTTTAAACTGTTTATAAGGCATCGCGCGGTATGGATAAAGAATTGATTCAGCAGGTCGTGTAAATGCGACATCCTGAATTCCATCGCGTTCTAGTTTCTGTGCCGTGACAAGGATATAGTCCAGGTGCCAGAAACTCAGCATTCCATTGTTGTCAGAATAATTTACAAAGCGGAACTGAAAATGATCGCTTGCATAAAATGCGGGAATCGGAATGGATACAGATTGAAACTCTTCTGTTTCCTCACGTCCCGGTCCCTGTACTGACCATACTCGATTCCATTGTCCTGTGGGTGTTTTGAACTCGAGAACAAGTGAGTCAACTATACGCGGATAAGTGTCAAAACCCAAGCCTCGAGCCTGATACCAGAAGCGGATATGTGCATTAAACTGGCCTTCCAGGTCAATAAAAGTACTTGTGAGGAAGTCTGACCTGCCATATCCTGAATCATAAGGTCTTCCGTATCTGTTTATTCCATCAAAGGTCGCTACTCCAAGTGAAGGAGGATCCAGTGCGAGAGAATTGTTAATAAATACATCTTTGTCCTGCCATTTAATTTCATCCGGGTACGGAGCTGAATCACTGAAGTCGTCAATAAACGGTAATGGATGAGGAGGACTTACGACAATATCAAGCTTAAAATGCTGTTCTTCTTGTTCATCGTCAATATTGTATGTGAAACACAGTGTATCTCTGTATCTGTAGTTTATTTCTGTCGTTGAAAATATGATGCAGGAGTCTTTTAATGTCACTTCAATCTCCGAATCGCCACAATCAATCCGGCTGAGAGTAAGTGAGTCCGTACTCAGTAAACCCAGGTTTTCATGTGGACACCACATCTGGTTGCTTAGAATAGGCAGAAAGACTTCGAATACAGGAATTGCATCGGCCTGAAAATCACTGAAAGTGCTCAATGCAGGGTTCTGGTTAAGGGGAACTGCTATGGGCTGCGCTTGCGTCATTTGCGAAAGCGGAAATAAAATAATTGCTAATAATATTAATCGACGTAGATTCATATAATATCTTGATTCTTAAATGAGAATTTACATATTAACGTATAAGTGCTGAAATTTATTCCATATCATCATCGTCACAATTCTCTGGATATTCAGTTGTGAGCCGGACAAATATTGTGTCACCCATACGGATTTTACCTTCAGGGTCGTACATAGGTTGCTGATAATTGACGTAGGCGGTATTGATATCTGGTCCTGTTTCCGAGCCGTCTAGCGGCATAATTTCAAGGCTGTATGACTCCAGTAGAAATCTAGCTTCGCTATAGGATCTGCAACGCAATTTAGGTATATGCACCATGCCGCCGGAACGGCTGGATAGAATAAATTGTAATGTCTGGCCTTTTTCAAGAACGACTTTATCTTTTACGTACTTAGATGAAATAATCGTGTCTCCTTTGTTTACCACGGCGAGAATATGGCCTTCAGGTCCCGGATCATAGGAACTGCCTACTATTTCAGTCTCAATCTGATAACCAATCATTAATTCCTGTGATTTTATATCAAAGTTTTCTCCGTATAGTCGAGGTAATTCTCCGACGGTTACCGTTTCCGGTAGATTCTTGGTAACCGTAACATAGATTGTACGATTCTTCTTTACATAGGAATCCGGCTTGGGGTTCTGGTTGAGAATTATATTTCCGGGCTTTCCTACAATAAATATGGAGTCATTTACCACGATTTTAAACGTGCGATCCTTGGCATCTTGTCTGGCGGTACTCAGGGGAGAATTGATATAGTCCGGCATGCGGAGCTTGTCTCCGTGATGCGTAAAAATTCTCAGACCTTGTTGCACGACAAAGCTCAGTATTATCAATAGCAGGAAAATAAATCCCAGATTGATAAAGAACTTTTTACTGATAAAGTATGACAGGATATCTTTTAGATTCCAGTGTATTTTCTGCTTGTCTTTACTTGCCATTTGCTCATCTGTGTTTGATACAGCTGACTATTCATTATTATGATTTGACAAAAGTACCATTTTAACCCGCAATATTCATGATTTTTATTAGATTTAAGAATAACCTTCTCTTTATCAATGAGTTAGAAGAAATAGATTGAGGTTGAGGTTAAGGCTAAGTTTAAGGGCTTACCACTTGTCCGCCGCAGGTGGAATCTCTATCGAGCTTAGCAATCCCCCTTCTTTCAACGACTAGTCCACCAATACAAATTTAATCGTCTGCATTTCTCCGGTACTTTGTTTCAGATTCAAGAAATATGTGCCTGCTCTGAGTTCAGGAAGTAAGCGATTTATCTCTGCTTCAATACGGTTTAGCGAGGCGTCAAGGTCAAGGTAGGATTTTCCTTCCACTGTGTATAGGGTAGCCTGGTAACTGCCATTGATAAGTGTAGTTTTTAACTGTATTTTATCGGACGAAGAAACGGGATTTGGGTAAAGTGTTACTTCATTTTTTAGGCTGGAAATGTTTTTGCTGCTTGTACTTTCCGGATACACGAGCCTTCGTTCACCATCATAACCGACAGCATATACTTCATTTGCGTCAGCGGGATAATAAACCTGTGTAGTATTCCCACCTGGTGCTCCCGTGAGTGCGATGGCAACGTGCATCAATTTGTCTTCATTATCAAAGGTTTCAAAAGCAACAGCATGGGGCCATTCTTCCCGGGAAATAATAAGCGATTGCCCAGATTGGTTTACGCCTTTGCCATTTTCACCTTGGAGTGTCAGCTTGTTTCTAAAGATATCGACAGTGTGAGCCGAGAGATAATTGATGACAGGTGAGACCGGTTTATCATAATTTTTGCTTTTTATATAAGTGATAGTCTCCTCGATCATTTCCTCAGTCACTCTGAGCTGTCCCTGGCCGTAATCATCGATAATTACGTCTAACGGGCGCAGGAAGCCGCTATTGAGAAAGAAGTCTGTGAGATCTTCCTGCACAGCGTTACAGGTGTTTTTAACAAAATTCAACATGAGCTCTCCGTTACTCATTCCGCGAGAATCCGTATTTCTGGAAACCTCTGCAACCGTTCCGTACCAGCGGGCGTAATCAACGCCGTCATAGTCTCCCGGATAATCAAATGTCAATTGTGGTGCGTCTTTGCAGGCTCCGGCAAGTTGATAATAGAGTTCCAATTGCCAGAAGGGAACGAGAACCTTAAATACATCGTAGTTTTCATTGTGTTGTATAGGATAGCCATGGACATAAGTAGAGTTTATATATCCGTTTATTCTGCCGCCTGCTACAGCGGGCATTCCTTCCCAGGGAACGATATTTTCA
>CAYRFF010000027.1:0-47112 GCA_964423575.1 uncultured Saprospiraceae bacterium
CCCTACACATTTAAGCGCATCAGCTGTAGTCGAAATGCCGTGCGTCCCTACACATACAAAAAACTTTTTTCAAGCTAGCGCACATAAATTATTGTGGCTGATATGCTTATCAATTCAAGCCTCCGGCTCTCTGTGGTGAACGTGGCTCAGGCCATTTACCCGGCTCTCCGGTCCTGCGATTAGGCGGTACAACGCGTTGCTCGCGAGAAGCTTTCACAGGATCTTCACTGGCCATATAGGCAAGGACAGCTGTAAGAATTACGTTATTTCTAAGGTCTTCCCAGACAATTTTATCATAAGTGTCACGATTGGTATGCCAGGTATAATTCCAGTAGCTCCAGCTAAGGGCTGTAAGATTAAATGCCGGAACTCCAGCTCGTACAAATGATGCGTGATCAGTCCCTCCCATAGCCGGCGAGCCCGGGAAATTAGTTTTAATTTCAGTAACAGTATCGGGAACAGCTCTGAGATAGCGACCCAGATAGTCATAAGAATGAAGGAATCCGGATCCGTCAATCCTCTCTATCCTGCCCGTTCCGTTGTCCTGATTAAACAGAACATGAATATTTTCAACGATTTCAGGAAAATCTTCTACAAAGGAAGCTGAGCCATTCAAGCCCTGTTCTTCACTGCCCCAATGCCCCACGAGGATTGTTCTCTTAGGATTAGGATAAACTTTCTTTAATATCCGCATTACTTCCATCATCAACAGAGTCCCGGTTCCATTATCTGTTGCTCCTGTTCCTCCATCCCAGGAGTCAAAATGCGCGGACAACATCACATACTCATCCGGCTTTTCAGTGCCTTCGATTCTTGCAATAGTATTAAAGGCCGGTGCTTCCCCTAAATCCTTAGATTCTGCTACTATTCTTAACACCGGTTTGTCGCCGTGCTCACACATTCTGAATAACATGGTATAGTCTTCCAGATGAATATCCACAGTGGGAATCGTCTTGCTTCTCGCTCCAAATATCTTATTGGTACCAAAAGCACTTGACCAGTATGAATCCACAATACCTGCTGCACCCGCATCTTCCAATACCGATGCCAGAGACCACCTGTTTACTCCTGCTCTTCTCAGATTATCTGCCCAATCAGATCTTCTGTCCTGTCTTTCCTGCTTAATTCTTTCATGAGATCCTTCCGTTGCCCATTCTTTCCAATCGTGCTCAGGTCTTCCCGTAGGTTCTTTCATTGCAATCATTACAAATTTCCCTTCGATGGTTTTTAACCAATCTTGAAATTCAAAGGAATCCTTAACCATAGGAATTATGACTACTTCCGCAGTAATTCCACCCGCAGGAGTTGCAGCGCTCCAGGCAAGTTGAGTACCTGCGAGTGTCTGCACACGCGGCTCGAGCATGTCAATATGCGTAATGCCTCTTTCCCATGCTCTCCATTTTCCCCATTCGTGGTTTTCTGCATGGATTCCCCAGCTCTTATATTTTTCAACAGCCCAGTCATGCGCTTGCTGCATCTGGGGTGTTCCCACAAGTCTCGGGCCGATATCATCGAGAAGCTCATGCGCATTTATCTTCAGGTGAGAATTATTGTATGTCTCGTCAATGATTGCATCGATAATGGCCGGATCTGCTTCCTGGGCCTGTAAACCCACAAATACAAAGGCCAGAATGATTAAAAGATTTAGTTTTTTCATAATCAGATTTTAAGAAAGTAAACAGATAAGTTTATCAGAGGGTATCAAATATAAGGGATTTATTTTATTAAATCCCACTACATCAGCTATACCGACACTGTTACCCCTAGAATTTCAACATCAGCGTTATCTTTTCCCCATCCCGGATAAACTCACCTTCAACCTCATCTCCGGCACTCAATTCTCCCAGGCATTCCATATAGCCATATATGTCCTTCACCTTGCAATCTCCTATACGGATAAGCACATCTCCTTCTTCCACTCCTGCCTTATCTGCCGTTCCGCCATCCATCACACCATCAATCTGCAATCCATCGCCACTGTCGCTGTAATTGGGCATTACTCCCATGGTTACTTTATACTTAGCAGCTTTTCTACCGGCATTTGCCTTGGTTTTGGTGAAGGGAATGCTTTCAAGCTGTGATAATTCATTAGATACTCTGAAAACATAGTGTACAATGAAATTCATACCGTAGTAATTGATTTTTTCAGCTGTATCAGACGGCTTATGATAATCCACGTGATTCCCTGTCGTGAAGAATAATACTGGAATGTCTTTCAGATAGAAAGAAGTATGATCTGACGGCCCCACTCCTGAAAGTTCTTCTGTAATATGAAATCCTGCGGGTTTATTCCTTTGTAGTATATCAGAAAATACCGGACTGGTTCCGGTTCCACTGATTATTAAATCCTTTTTCTCATTCAGACGACCTACCATATCAAGGTTGATCATAGCTATCACATCATAGCCGCTATCTTTCAAAGATTCTGCCATGTGCTTGGATCCCATAAGACCTTCTTCCTCTCCGGAAAAGAAAGCAAAAATGTAATTTACATTTTCTACTGCATCATTCTGGGAGAATATTCTCGTAAGTTCCAGTAAAGCAGCTACACCAGAAGCATTATCGTCAGCTCCATTATGAATTTCACCATCGGAATTTGCCTTGGTAGATTGCTTATACTCATTTCTGCCCAAGTGATCATAATGAGCTCCCAGGACTATTGTTTTCTCGGCTTTATTATCAAGAACTGCAATAACATTATTTCCGTGTGTCTTAACCTGATAGGTGGAATCATGTCGATCAGGCCTTACATTAAATTCAAAGTATTGAAGGTACTCACCATTATTATATGGTTTCAGCTTATACTCTTCTAGTTTTTCGATGATATAATCAGCTGCTTTTCTTTCGTTGTCAGTTCCCACAAGCCTTCCTTCCAATTCGTCAGAAGCCAGATATTCAATATGTTCTTTTAGGTTATCAACATTGGTATATTCAGCCGGATCCGGCTCTACCCAATCAGCAATAAACACATCCGTTTGTCTCGGGATATCCGGATTCCTGTTACTTGAGAATACAAGCTGAGTTCCGTCCGGAGAAAACATCGGGAAAGAATTGAAGTAACTTTCATAGGTAACCTGCTGTAAATTCTTGCCATCGATATCTATAATGAATATCTGGAAATCATGTCCCGGTTCCGTCATGTGATGATTGGATGAGAAAATGATCTTTTCATTGGACGGGTGAAAATACGGGGCCCAGTTAGCTTTACCGAGATTGGTAATCTGCTTCATATCTGTTCCATCGACGTTTACAGTAAATAATTCCATACGCGATGGTGCAACCAGGTTTCTGTCGAGATAATACTGATATTCTGCTTTTTCTTCTTCCGTTTCAGGATGGAAGGCTCTGAAGACAAGTTTCTTACTGTCATGGGAAAAGAAAGCTCCACCATCATATCCATAGGTGTGCGTAATCTGTCTTTTATTGGAGCCATCGACATCCATAATCCATATATCCATATCGCCACTGCGCATACTGGTAAAGGCAATCATCGTTCCATCCGGCGACAATACCGCCTCGGCATCATAGCCGTTGTCATCGGTCAGTCGCTTAACAATATTTCCTTCCAAGTCAGCCATATAAATATCATATTCCTGGTATATCGACCATAGATATTTACCATCTGTCATTCTGGGTGCTGTCGGGCAAGCATCCATTTTATCATGCGTTGAGGAATACAGAATATGTTTGCCATCCGGCATAAAGAATGAACAGGTTGTTCTTCCCGTACCGGTGGAAATAGGATGATAATCTTCAAATGTCGGATTTTCAATTGACAGGTCTAGCGTATATATCCGATCACAATCTACGCCTTGATCCGGATTGGCTATCTGCAGTGTAAGACTTTTCCCGTCCGGGCTAAAATATGCCTCAGCATTATTGCCTCCATCGGTCAGCTGCCTAAGATTATGGAAATTATTTTCCTGTGAATATGTTATGCTTGTCAGCAAAATGAAACTTAAAAAGACAAGTGTAATTTTCTTCATCTTTGATATTTTAATTGACGATTTTATTTTAACGCTGCTAAACTACAGCAAAAAGATGCGTTTCACAAAGCTTATTTGTCCTTTCATTGTAACGATAATACAGGACAAGTTTGTCTTATTTAATTACAAAATCATAAATGGTTGCAATTGATAATCGTGCAATTATCTTCCGAAACTAGTAATTTCTTTATAGTCTTTCGACAAATGATTGTGCAGTAATTCTTTGTGGATAGAAAAGCCAAGCAGCGTCATACAGGTTCAGGGATAGAGAAGAAAGAACTCAATCAAATTCAGAAACTTTCTCCATCCACTCGAGCTCTACAATTTCAATTTCCTCATTCAATTCATTGAGTTTTATCTGTAAGTCCATAAGTTCTTCAGGTGTGTAATCAGCTGAATTCTCAAACTCTTTCATTATCTCCTCCTTTTTACTCTCCAGTTTCATCAATTTGCTTTCAAGGCGATTGATTACTTTTCTTTCTTCGTAGGAAATTGTCTGTTTAGCTTCAGCTTTTTCCGGTTGCGCAGCTTTAGTTTCAGGTTCAGCGTCTACTTTTATATATGAAGGTGGTGCCTGTAATTGTCCTTTGGTTTTCGCCTCTCGATATTGTGTATAATTTCCCGGATAATTCCTTATATAACCATTTCCTTCAAGGACAAATAAATGGTCGACAATTTTATCCATGAAATATCTGTCGTGAGAAACGATTATCAACACTCCCGGAAAGTTAATAAGAAATTCTTCCAGTACATTTAAGGTCATGATGTCCAGATCATTAGTAGGCTCATCCAGAATAAGGACATTGGGATTCTGCATTAGTATAGTAAGCAGATATAGCCTTCTTTTCTCTCCTCCACTGAGCTTTTCTACCTTAACACGATGCTTGGCATCAAAGAAAAGAAAGTGTTCACAGAGCTGCTTAGCCGTCAATTTTCTTCCTTTCTGCAGATGAATAACTTCTGCGACTTCCCTCACCGTATCAAGAACCGTTTTATCCGGGTTCATGTGACTTATTCCTTGCTTGTAATGTCCTATCTGCGTAGTCATCCCGTGCACGACCTTTCCTCCATCAGAAGCAAGTTCCCCGGTGATAAGGTTCAATAGGCTAGTTTTCCCTGCTCCATTGGGACCGATGATTCCGACGCGGTCTCCTTTCTTGAATTTATAATTAAAGTCTTTGGCAATTATGGTGTTCCCCAAAGTCTTATTTATGTACTGGAGTTCAATTATCTTGGATCCAAGGCGCGTAGGCTGCCATTGTAAAGATAGTTCATCATCATCCTTAAAAGAATATAGTTCTTTCTTCAGCTCCTGAAAGCTTTGGACTCTTGCCTTGCTTTTGGTTCCACGTGCCTTAGGCATCCTGCTAACCCATTCTCTTTCCTTTGCAAATAACCTTTTGTTTTTATCGAAACGAGTTTTCTCATTGGCTTCGCGTAAGCTTTTCTTCTCGAGATATTCAGAATAGTTGCCGAGGTATTTATACAACTCTTTATTATCCAGCTCAAATATCACATCGCATATATGCTCCAGGAAGTATCTGTCGTGTGTAATAAGCAACAGTGTTATATCGGGCTTTGACAAGAAATCCTGCAACCATTCAATCATTGAGAGGTCCAGATGGTTAGTCGGCTCGTCGAGAATAAAAAAGTCCGGTTGCAGTATGAGAATACGCGCGAGTGCCAGTCTCTTTTTCTGTCCTCCGGATAATTCTTTCACCTTTTTATCGCTTTCCTGTAGATTGAGCTTTGCAAGGATTTCATGGATGTCAGATTCAACACTCCATATATTCCATTCATCCATCTTGATGAGGAGTTTCTGGAAGTCTTCATCATCTCTTTTCTGAGCTAGAGCATTTTGATATTCGCGGAGTAACCTTACTTCCTTTTTATCGACTTTCATCACTGTCTCAAAAATCGTGTCTTCGGGCTCGAAATCGGGATCCTGATCCAGGAATCCGATTCTGATATCAGGATGAAAACTTACAGAAGCGTTAACGCCCTCAGGTTGCTCCTCACCTATAAGAATTTTAAGGAGACTGCTTTTACCGGCCCCATTACGAGCGATAAGGGCAACTTTGTCGCCTTTATTGATATGGAGGTTGATATTTTCAAAGAGAATATTATCCCCGTAGGATTTACTAACGTTCTCAATCGTCAAAAAATTCATTCTTTACTTTCTCTCTTACTTTTCTCTATCAATCTCCGGTTTAACAAATTTCTATTCAGGGAAAAGAAAAACATTTGCATAAGCTGGATATTAATCATTCAATACTTTCCCGCCATCTCCCTGCAGAATATCATGCATAATATTCAGTGCCTCTGACAATATGAGATCCTTGCCGATATTCTTAAGCAGAGCATCATTTCTCGCCATCTTGGTTGAATCCGCCTGAATTTCCTGTAGGTCCATGGGTAGATTCTCAATGGTAAGTCCTGTAACTGAAAAATCTTTATTACTGAATTTCTTAGCTTTTTCGTCCTGAACTTTCTTGTCAGCTCTGTATTCATCGAGGTTGAGGGAAATCAAGGTTGAATTCTTCCTCTCCTTTATATAAACCGACTCTTCGTCAAGCTTCTTAAAGATTTCACTACCTTCCACTCTTTCTTGGCTGTTTTCACGCAAGGCCGGAATATTATATGTATAAATCTCCTGGCTGAATTTAGTAGGTTCAATTTCAGTCCAGTCCATCACGTACTTATAATCCTTCTCTCCTACATCAATTCTGTTATACTTATCAGGAAGAATAATATCAGGTATTACTCCTTTCAGTTGAACCGTACCTCCATCAACTCTATAATATTTCTGTGTCGTAATTTTCACCGACCCAAGGGGTTTTAATTCGTTATGTCCTCTTACTGTTCTGTCCAGGTCATATATTCTCTGAACAGTGCCTTTACCGAACGTCGAAGCGGCACCGACTATTACACCTCGACCGTAATCCTGCATTGCTGCAGCCATAATTTCTGAGGCAGATGCGCTAAAATGATTTACAAGAACAATCAATGGACCATCATAAACTACTGACTTGTCAGTATCTTCATAAACATAAGGTTTTCCGGTTCTGGATTTCACCTGTACAATCGGTCCGCTTTCCAGGAAAAGGCCTGCCATTTCCACGACATCTCTTAGAGAGCCTCCTCCATTGTCACGAAGATCGAGAATAACACCATCTACCCCTGTTTTATTTAGTTTTTCCAGTTCCATCCTCACGTCAGTGGAGCTACTACGTGCATCTGCGTTATTAAAGTCCGTATAAAAGCTAGGTAAATTGATATAACCGATTTTCTGCTGATGCATTGAATCCTCCAGAATAAGAGATTTGGCATATCCTTCTTCAAAGACGATGACATCCCTTTCTATTGCAATTTCTTCAAGAGAACCATCAATATGCTTAACGTGCAGTATTACAACAGTTCCTTTCTCTCCTCTTATCATTGAAACAACGTCATCGATGTGCATTCCTACAACATCTACTGCCTCACCATCTTCCTGCTCAACCTTAAGTATTAGATCATCAGCTTTCAGTTTATCCTGTTTCCATGCCGGGCCGCCGGGGACGAGGTTCACAATCTTGGTATAATTCCCATCCATCGTCAGCTGAGCTCCTATCCCTTCCAGTCTCTTGGATAAGCGCATATCAAAGTCTTCCTTATCCTTAGGCATAAGGAAAGTCGTATGTGGATCCCATGCTCCTGCTATCGAGTTAAAATAAGTAGAAAGCCAGTCTGTACGTCTCACCTTATCCATATTGTTCCACCACTTATCAAAAGTCTCCTTGGTTTTTTCAATCGAATTCTCAATGATTTCTTCCAGGCTGGACACTTCCCCATCATAACCTTCCTCTTCCTGCTTTTCAATGCTGCCGGAAACTCTTGCAAGAATATCAGTCTTCAACATTTTTCTCCAGTAATCCGTCAACTCTTCCTTATCTCTTGCAAATTCAATCTTCTCAGGGTTGAGTTCCGTCTGTTCCTTGATATCAAAATCAAATTCCTCCTCAATAACTTCATCGTAGATTGATTTAGCACGCTCGATGGCTTTATTGATAACCTCAACAGAAGCATCAAAGAAAACAAGGCTATTATTCTTTATTTCGTCATCGATTTTATGCTTATATTCATCCAGAATCTTCACATCTTCTGCAATAAGAAATCTCTTATTACCATCAATTCTTTCCAGATAAAGGGTATATATGTCTTCCGACAAATTATCGTCCAGTGGTTTAGGGCTGTAGTGGAATTTATCCAGATATTGTTTCATGGCATTAAACATTACCATTTCTTTATCTGAGCTAGTTTCCACAGAAATTTTTGGTTCGCTGTCAAAATTCCACAGTGTGAAAGTTAAGACACCGACAATACCCAAAGTAAGAAGTATAGTTTTCATATTTGTTAATCGTTGCATTATAAAGTCACTATAGTAAATAAAGTCAACTCGGGCTAATTTATTTTAGATTCAGAGAGGAATTAACTTTTATTAACAGAGTTTTAATGGATTTTGCATGTTTGGATGTAATTATCGGTCCTATTCCATAGCATCCATAACCCCGGGTTTATTCTCTCTATTTGAAATATCACCTAAAGGTAAAAAGTTTACATTCATATAAAGTAAGAAGCTCACACTATCAAAGATAACACGATTATTATCATTCTGCTATCTTGTTGAATCCTAAATAACGTGAATAATGGATAAGAAAATAAGGTGAACAACATAAAAATAGGAGAATATTTAATATATTAACATTTGATTATCAATTAACAATAATTAAAATACTCTCCTATGGATTCAGACAAAGTTATTCAAATTTTCGTAGATATTGATGATTTCGTTAAAGATTTAGATGAATTTGCTTTAAAAACTCAACTTTTAGAAGGTTCCAAGAAAAGAAGAAATAGAAAATCTCAACTGTCCTTATCCGAGAGAATGACGATCTATGTCTGTTTTCATCTGAGTTCC
This sequence comes from uncultured Saprospiraceae bacterium, assembly GCA_964423575.1. GTDB lineage: Bacteria > Bacteroidota > Bacteroidia > Chitinophagales > Saprospiraceae > CAYRFF01. Next base: position 8,947 of record CAYRFF010000027.1, read on the forward strand.
TACAAAAACTTCAAACATTATTATAATAATCTGGTCCGTGAACGGTGGATAGATCTATTTCCAAATTTAGTTAGCTATGAACGCTTTAATCAGACGCAACACACCCTTTTTATTCCTTTACTCATTTACCTGAGAGAAAGAGGCTTGGGCTCCTGTACCGGAATCAGTTATCTAGACTCTACTCCATTAACGGCGTGTCATATCAAAAGGGAGAAACAACACAAGGTGTTTAAAGGTCTAGCTGCAAAATCAAATGGAACTATGGGATGGTTTTACGGATTCAAATTACATTTGATTATCAACGACCAAGGCTCCTTACTAAACTTCTCTTTATCAAGGGCTAATGTAGATGATCGGGATCAGGAAATCCTTTCTGTTATGACGGAAAAAGTCTTTGGGAAGCTCTTTGGAGATCGCGGATATATCTCTCAGAAATTAGCAGAATACCAGTGGAATGATGGCGTAGAATTGATTTACAAAAGAAGGAAAAATATGAAGCAGATGAATCTCTCAGATACTGATAAAATTTTACTCAGGAAAAGAGCGGTCATTGAATCTGTAAATGATGCATTAAAAAACATCTGCTCTATACAACATACCAGACACCGTTCCTTACAGGGGTTCTTAAATAACCTAATTGCAGCTCTGATCGCTTATCAGACATTTGAAAAGAAGCCATCTATTAAAATATCGAAAGATATGGACAAGAATAATCAACTTATCATCGCAGCTTAACCATTATTCACGTTAATTATTTATTCATTGTATACTGTTCTTCAAGAAATTATATAATATATTTTAAATGATGTATAAAACATAGCGGAATTCAGTTACAAATGAGCCTATAAGCTACATTTAAAAACCTATCAATAAATTCTTCTATTTATTGTTATTAATTTTGGACTTTGCTTTACAGCACTTTACATTATCACATAGAGAAAAACCTACAGGCTTATTACATATGAAACAATCATCATATATAAAGCATAATAAGCGACATTTTATATGGCTATTTTCTTATATATGACTTATCTTATCTGTTTGCTAAAATGACGTTACTACAGGAAGAGGCTCTCATCTACGAGTCGAGCACTATCTGAATATTTAAAACAAGAATATTTTAAGCCTTTATTGAGACAATATTTTCTATCTTCAACAACTAAACTTCAGATTAATATATTTAAGTAGCAATGCATCTGACAGATCCGGATAAAATATTAGTAAGAGAAATAATTGTTGAGCGCGTTCAGACATTATTAGAACAGGACAAGAATATTTTATTTAGTTACTTATACCGTATGGATATATCAGAAAAAGATATTTTAGTCTGTCTTGAAGCTGAAGATCCGGTTAATGCATTAGCTGATATAATCTTAGCAAAACAAGTTTATCGGCTAAAAACCAAACACAATAACCCTTCCGGCTCTATAGATATAGATCCAAATTTAAAATGGTAATTTATGCTTAAGAAGTTATTATCTATCATGTCTAAGGCACAAATTCTTAGTTTCACAGACGATGAACTAGTTGCTGAAAGGAAAAAGCAATTGCGTATTCTCACAATCATAATAGTTGTTGCTTTTATCATTATAGAATTGGCCTTGTATTACAACTATAGCATTATATGGCAATTATCATTTATAATTACCCTTATGATAGCGATGCCTAGAATGATAACAGCTTCCAGGCTTTCCAATGAGCATTTTAAAAGAAAAAAATCAAATTGACAGTAACGGTCTGGAACCAAAGATCTTTCTGACTATAATTTATTTAACGACCTTCTCCTTTAAGTTTCTCTGTGCGTAATAATCTTAGCTAATCAATCAGGCCCCCATTCCCCAATAAAGCAACTTATAGATTCTGACGCGTTCATAACTATTATGGATGCCTCTGCAAGCTATCGCAGGAAGTTCATTTGTGTAAACTAAAAGGTAATCTACGACAATCCATCCATTCAAGCAGTCCAATAAACAAATCCCCCACCCGTTTACCGCAACAGATGGAGGACTTTAACACTGAGGTTAATAAAAGAACTTACTTGACTATCTCTATTCGTTCACGATATACTACGTTAGCCTCACTGTATACGAGCATCATATATGTACCCGGCTGTAAACCAGAGACATTCAATGAATGCCAACCACCGTGATGCAGCTGCTCAACTTCAAAAGTACTTGATACCTGACCAAGCATATTTACAAAGTCAACCCTCACATTACTCATGTCTTGATTAACAGATAACTGTATCAAATCATTAGCAGGATTAGGTGCTACTGCCATATCAAGAGATTCAACTCCACGAACATCAATATCGATATCATCACCATTCTTCAAGGCGACAAACTCACATTCAATCGTAAAGTAACATTCAGTTACACAACCATGTCTATCGGTAACAGTCAGTTTAATTACACTTTCACTGAAGCCCGTAAAGATATGAACCCTTGTTGAACCCTGGCCATCGAGGATTCTACACAATCCACTGATAACCTCCCATTCGTATTTAAACGGTCCATGACCATTGCGAATAATACCGTAGAGATAAACCTCCTTGCTGTTACAATTTGCATTAGCAGGTCCGTAGATCTCACATTCAAAGTCAGTTTCATTCACCATGTGGATTTTCTGAACTTCAGAAGTCGAGTTTCCACATCTATCAGTTGCTGTCCAACGGCGATAAATATCGTATTCATCTCCACTTCCATCCTGCCAGCTTTCGAAGCTCAATGTTGCTTCACCGCGATCATCATAAGCGTAAACATCCGGCACCGGCGGTAAATCCTGACAAATTAAGGTTATATCCGCAGGGACACCTACTAATGTCGGGGCCTCTGTATCCGTTAATTCAACCGTAATCTCGTAAACGACTTTAGTTTCACAGATATCCATAGTTTCCCAGGTATATACAATACGCGTGATCGGATGATCTCTTCTACATTCGAATTCTTCACGGAAGTCACTAAAGTGAACTTCAAGTGTATCACCACAATCGTCAAACGCCAACATATCGCCAGGTTTAAACTCACCGCGGTCGTAGAAATCAGTACAAGTCATTTCAAACACAGTACCTGATGCAACATTTTCAAGCATAGGATTAACAGCTACAAATGTCGGAGCAGTTGGATTCAACACCTGGATACGACTTACGCTATCAACCATACCACACTCATTCTCAGCATACCAGGTTCTCATTATTTTCTGAGTTTCTCCACACTCTTTAATAAGCCTGTCTACAAAAGTTACCTCAAGAGTATCATTCTTGCAGATATCAATTGCAAACACATCATCCGTGCTATATGCTCCGCACATATCTTCAGGTACATTATGGAACTTAATGCTGTTATCCGGAACATAAATTACACGCTGATAAACTACTGCTGCATTTCCACAAGCATCTGTTGCAGTCACTTTCCTCATGTATTCTGCATCATTGTAGCAATCGTAACGGATGATCGTCCAATCTTCAGTATAAGTTACATCCTCATCGCAATCATCTATCGCAATCAATTCAGGCAATTCATCCTCACAAGTCAACTCAATTGAAACCGGGAACTGCTTGAATCGCGGTGGAGTGTTATCATACATTCCTACAAAGATCTCAGCCTGAGTAATGTTTCCACAACGGTCTTCAGCAGTCCAGATACCTCTGTACATTCTTGCAAAACCACTTTCCAGACATACATTATCATCAATCTCAACATATTCAAATGATTTCTTAGTCAGAGCATCACAACTAGCGCTCTCAATCAGGACATCATTAATTGACAAGTTAGGAAGTCCGCTACCGCAAGTAATCTGAAGCGTATCACCAAAGTTAAAGGTATTCTTTTTCAATTGAATCTTTGGTCCTTCGAAGATATCAGGAAGCAAGTACTGCTTAAATACAGTCCTGTTTCCACAAGCATCCGTTGCAGACAATTCTCGCACCCATATTCTCTCACCTGTACAAGGATCAAGACTCTGATACTCACGTGATGATTTTCTCACGCTACCACTACAGTCATCGTATACGGTTATACCTTCCCAGACATCCGGAATAGCTCCACACACGTATTCTCTTGCACCTTCAATAACAGGCGGAGTATCATCAATTATATCAACATAGATTACAAACTCACCGACATTACCACTATCATCAGTGGCAATCCACTGCAATTTCTGACGAATGAAGTAAGGGCGCTCCGGACTGCATTGAGGATTTCTATCTATTTCCTCACTGCTGAACTCAATTTCAGCCTCAGTCATATCTGAACAATTATCTACTACCATCACTATCTCAGAGTTAAGATCATATAGCCACTGCGGCATTCCGCCTTCATCACAGGAGAATTTCACAATACCTCCATTCTCAACGTTAGATAATTCAGGATGTAGAACTAAGAAAGTAGGTGCTTCATCATCTACGTAAGTAATTCTCTGCTCAGCAACGCTGGTATTACCACACAAGTCTGTTGCAATCCATCTTCTGATAATGGTATAATTGCTTTCGCAAATGCCAGGCAAGGTATCCAGTTCAATCTCTACAGTTGCACATTCACATTCATCTATTACGTGAATTACTCCTTCTCCCGGTTCGCTGTCGCAAATGCGCACATCAATTTCTCTGATTACCTCACCACAACTTAAAGTTATGTCTTCAGGTACTCCGAGGAATTCAGGTGGAATATTATCCACGATCTGCATTTTAAATCCATATTCAGAAACATTACCACAACCATCTACGGCTATCCACAGATAGTGTATCTGGCGATAATAACCATCTTCCTTGCAATCTGCAGCGTCTTCTATTTCAACAAAGAAATCAAAGCTAACTATGCCACAGTTATCTGTTGCTACAACATCTTCCAATACAAAATGAGGAACTTCCCACTCTGCATCCCAGCTGTAGCACTGTAATTCAAGTGTTCCGCCATTTGGAATATCTTCCAATAGTGGATTAACTCTTGTCAATATAGGTGCCTGCGTATCGTTCACAGTTATAACCTGCTCGCAATAGGCAATATTTCCACACACGTCCTCTACAGAGTACACTCGCGTAACTATCTCAGGACAGTAATTTCCGTCTGACACTTCAGATACAAGAGTGAATGTTGATTCTACAACACCACAAGTATTTAATGCACTTCCGCCCGCTGCCACAAATTGTGCCCAGCTTGTATAAGCAGGTGCATCGCTGATTCCGCACTGGATGTGTAAATCCGGAGGACAAGCCAATTCAATTACAGGGGTTTCTTCCACAGTGAAGCTCGCTGAACAGCTACCATACATATCACATGCTCCTGATACTTCGAAGAATACAGTTACAGTCCCTCCGGTACAGAACAAAGGCGCAGTATATCCGCTCAAGTCACTTTCTTCAACATCACAACCACCTACGTGTCCGAAGCTCGCTAGCCAATTTGCGAAAGCTGTTTCAATTTCAGCTTGTGTATTACACGCATCAAGTGTAATATCATCAGGGCAAACGATCAGCAGCGTAGGTACTCCATGAACAGTAAATGTAGATACACAAGATACGATCTGACCGCAATTGTCAGTAGCCTCGTATTCCACGGTAACAATACCTCCAGAACAACGCAGAGGAGCTGTATAACCACTTAAATTAGAAGCAGTTGCTTCACAGCCTCCGCTGAAGCTAAAGCTAGATATCCAGCTGGCAAATTCTGCATCAATATATTCCTGAGTATTACATGATTGGATAACCATATTAGCAGGACAACTTACAGTCAATTCAGGTGTCGCATCTACGCTGAACGTAGAGATACAAACAACTTCCTGACCACAAGCGTCAGTCACCATATATTCAATTACAACTACACCACCATCACAACGGTTAGGAGCTACAAAAGTACTTAAATCAGTTACTGATGTTTCACAACCACCGGTGTAGCTAAAGCCTGCAATCCAATCCGCAAAGGCAGCGTCAATTTCAGACTGGTCGCTACAAGTACCAAAGGATACCGGTGCAGGGCAAGTAACAGATATTTCTGAAACTCCTTCTATACTAAATGTAGATACACAAACTGCTTCCTGTCCGCAGGCATCAGTCACTACATATTCAATCACTATTTCTATATCCTCGCAACGATCCGGAATTGTATAAGCACTTAGATCAGTCGCTACCGCTTCACAACCGCCGCTATAACCGAATCCAGCAAGCCAGTTTGCGAAAGCTAAATCAATTTCCGCTTGTGGCGTACATGAATCAAAGGATAGAGGCGCAGGGCAAGTAACTGTTAATTCAGGTGCTGCTTCAACTGTAAAGGTTGAAACGCAACTTGTCTCCTGTCCACAGAACTCACCGACCATAAATTCTATCGTAACTACTCCACCTTCACAACGGTCCGGAGCTACATAATCACTTAAATCACTACCAGAGGTTTCACAACCACCTGTATATCCAAATCCTGCCAGCCAATTTGCGAAAGCTAAATCAATCTCTGCTTGAGAATAGCATGACTCCATTGCTACAGGCGCAGGGCAATATACTTCCAGTTCAGGATTTCCTTCAACGCTAAAGCTAGCAGTACAACTTACTTCCTGACCACAGGCGTCGGTTGCTACATATTCTATCGTAATAACACCACCTTCACAACGATCCGGAGCTAAATAATCACTTAAATCTGTCGCAGTAGTTTCACAACCGCCATTGAAGCCAAACTCAGCAATCCAGCTTGCAAAAGCTGCATCAATTTCAGCCTGAGTAGTACAAGACTCATAAGAAACAGATGCAGGACAAGTTACTGTCAACTCAGGTGCAGCTTCAACACTAAAGCTGGAAGTACAACTTGCTGTCTGACCACAAGCATCACTTGTCTCATATTCTATTGTAACCACGCCACCATCACAACGATTTTATTGGGCAAGAACTATATAATTGCTTAACTTAAAATCCTATCGGAATATATTATAGTAACTATGTTCATTAATGGTTCTATAGTTAAGTCTAAATTCAAGGTATGATGCCTTTTCAAATTAGTACTTTCATAGTAAATGACATCATAATATAATTAAAATCTACTTCATTGATTTCTGAAGGTCTAATAATACAAAGAATGTACGGGCACAAATAGGCTCAAAACATCTGAGAATAGGATAAGTTCCTTGGTAAGTTAGATGGAGGAAGGTATGCGCTTTAAATGATAGCTTTGTGAGAAAGCTATTCCATTACAAAACTTAAACCTCAAAATAAAAATAGAGCCTGGTTACAAGAACCAAGCTCTATTGTAAAAAATTCTAAAGAAAAATAAGATGATAACTACAGCTTATAACCGTCATTCTCTATAACATAATCCGCAATCTTACGGCGTTCTTCCTTAACGTTCTGTAAAGGGTACTTGGCGAACCTCTTAAGTCCCATAACCATTATCTTTTGCTCGTCTCCGGTAGCAAATGAAGTCAAGGCATCAGTTGCATACTTTACGATTCTGTCTTCACCATCGCGGAAAGCCAATTTGAGGAAACTCTCATAAGGCACGCCATCTACGAGCTTTCCAAGACTTTCAAGTTTCTGGATGCGCAGCAACAATGATTCTCTAGTAAATATTTCAATAATAATATCTGCAGCATTCATAAGGACTTCCTGCTCTTCGGCAAGATTCAGCTTCCCATCCATTTGATACTTAGCTGCAGCCCCTGCAACCATAAGCGCAATTTTCTTAAAGTTTTTCAATGCCTCTATCTCATCTTCATATTTAGCCCCGCTACTAGTTTTAAAGGAAGGCATTTTCGTCAATTCCTTTTGCACTTCCCATGCCGGCCCGACAATATCCAGCTCACCTTTCAGAGCCTTTTTCAGGAGCATATCGACAATCAACATTCTGTTAATCTCGTTGGTCCCTTCGTAGATTCTATTAATTCTACTATCTCTATAAATCTGTGCTGCAGGATATTCTTCAGAGAACCCATATCCTCCATGAATTTGCACCAATTCATCTGCTGCATAGTCCAATGCTTCAGATCCGGCAACTTTCAGAATAGCACATTCGATAGCATATTCTTTAGCAGATTCTCGCAATGCTAGTCCTGCATCCATTCCCGATTCTTCAAGTTCAGTTGTAGCATCACCCAGCATGTCAGATAATCTAAAAATCGCGCTATCTGTTATAAATGTACGCAGGGTCATTTCTGCCAATTTGTATTTTATAGCACCAAACGAAGCGATCGGAACATTAAATTGCTCTCTTTCCTTGGCATATTTAACTGCAATATCAATGGTTTTCTTTGATCCCCCACTAGTAAGGATCCCGAGCTTAAATCTACCAATATTCAAGACGTTAAAAGCTATCAAATGCCCTTTCCCAATATCTCCCAGGACATTCTCAACCGGCACCAGAGTTTCTTCAAAGAACACCTGACGTGTAGAGGAACCTTTGATCCCCATTTTATCTTCTTCTGTACCCAAGCGAATATTAGGGGAATGAGCATCGACTATAAAGCCAGTAAACTTATCCCCATCAACCTGAGCAAATACAATGAAAATATCAGCAAATCCAGCGTTGGAAATCCACATCTTTTGTCCTTCAAGGATATAATTTTTCCCTGAGGCATCAAGCGTAGCTTTGGTTTTTGCTGCAAGCGCATCAGAGCCTGAACCCGGCTCGGTCAGACAATAGGCTGCTTTCCATTCACCGGAAGTCAACTTTGGCAGATAATGTTTTTTCTGTTCCTCTGTACCAAAGTACAAAATCGGCAACGTACCTATTCCCGTATGTGCAGCATAGGAAGTATTAAATGAGCCTCCCGCGCCACCAAAACAATCCAACAGCATAGTCTGCGAATTCATATCCATATCCATCCCTCCGTATTCTTCGGGAATTCCGACTCCAAGCAATCCAAGTTCGGCCGCCTGCATAAGCAATTCCTCTTGATGTTCAAGCTTATCGCCTTTGGCTCTCACTTCTCCATCAATAAACTCTTTAACCGAATCGCGCATAAGCAACTGCTCTTCTGTTGCCTCTTCCGGGACATATACAGAACCGGGATCCTGATCAATTATAAGGAATTCTCCTCCTTTTAATGTTGACTTTACCTCGCTCATTTATTTATTTTATTTAAATCCTGTAATTAAGTTCTCTTGAAAATTTTATCTTCACCAACGATGATTTACGATTTAAACAAAGTATAGACTATACCGATTGTTTGGGACCTCATCCTTAGTAATAATAATACAATATTGAACCTGAATAGTTGAATAAATTCATTTAAATTTTCACCTTTAGACTATGAACCAAAAATATATAACAATTTTTCATTCTAGACTACAGCTTTTATTCCTTGCGCTCTTAATCGTCAGTATATCTTCTTGTTCAATATTCAAAAAAGCTCCGGAGGTTGAACAGTTTGATTACTTTTATAAGATGTTTAATTCTGACTCGGATTTTCAACTTAGTCGCATAGACTTCCCTATTGAAGGTTACCATGAGGATCTTAACGGACAGAAGGAATGGTCTACGGACAACTGGATTCCTCATCGCGCAGAAATATCTACAGTTGACAAAAACATTTATGAGACTTCCGTCAAACGTACAGAAAGTAAATACTATGAAGAGATTAAAGCCAGGAACGGCAATTTATTCTTTTCCCGGACTTTCGTCAAAAAGAAAAACAAGTGGTATCTCACAGAATGCATTAATATCGAAGGGTAAATTGCGACCGAGCAAGTATTAAATAACTTATACTTCTTATATTTAAATCTTACAGAATACCCAAAAGCTCAGAAACCTTTATTCGTTTTCTTTTAATTTTTCCCGGTATTCAAGATCCAGTCTCTCTATAAGCCTGCCGGAAACTTGCATAAAATCCTTTTCAGTAATGATTCCGACAAGTTCTTTACCCTTGACAACCGGGAGACAACCAATCTTCTTTTCCCTCATCAGCAACATCGCATCCATAATCGTATCATGCGGACCTATAGTAATAGGCTCTTCAATCATTATATCCTTAACATAATAAGAACGCTTACTTCTACTCTTATGCATCTTGATATAATGTCGCAGCAATAATCGCCCGGTAACAAGGCCTATCAACTCACCTGCCTTATTTTCAACAGGCAAATATCTTATCATATTCCACTCCATCATTTCCGAAATCAGCTCGACAACATCCTCCTTTCTGGCAGATAAAAGGTCCGTTTCCATAAATTCCTCTACCTTCATAATAGATGCCTGATATCTTTCCAAATCCGATATGGAAGAAAGCTCCCACTCGTGGACCGGAATCGCAGCTTGTTGATTTTTAACAATCGAAGAAGTAAGTATAGCATCTGCTTCATCCCTCGGCACTGATTTTATTAATTGTGAAAATGAATCTAACATCCAGGTAGTTCCATTTCTGAATTTCTTCACCCTCTCTTCAATAATTCCAAGGTAATTATCAATATCGGTAGGATCTATATTATAATCTTCAAGCCCTTGTCTTGCCATTGGAATAATTTCCTCCAGCAATAAATCATTGGTCGGATATCTCTTGCCATTCAACCACTTCATCTTGGTCTCAAGCCCGTGTCTAGCTGCTTTCCCAAAGTTCCCACTTACGGCTGCGAACTCCATTTCATCGCGCACATCATCAATCTCTTTCTCATAGGCAACCATTGCTCCGAGCCAGAGAGCTGCATTGGCAAACTCATCCGTAATTGTAGGACCAGAAGGTAAAACGCGATTTTCTATTCGCAGATGTGGTTTCCCGGTGTCACTGATACCATAACATCCCCGATTCCATCTATATACGGTCGAGTTATGAACCTGAAGAGCTTTTAAAGAAGGGACAATGCCTTCTTCCAGTAATTTCTTAGAATCTTCTTCAACATCAGCGCTGAGTAAAATTCTAAATCGCGCAATATCTTCCCTATAAATCTCAAGAATTGAATTATCAACCCAACCATTTCCGAAGTTTACCCGTGGACTTCGCTCACGCATGTGTTCGTGTGAAGCTCTAGTATCCAATGATTGCTGGAAAAGTGCAATCCTGCTCTCATGCCACAATCTTCTTCCAAATACCAGAGGCGAATTGGCCGATATTGCCAAAACCGGCCCACTAAGCAATTGTGATATATTATACATCCGTGCAAAATTACTTGGATTGACCTGCAAATGCACCTGAAAACTAGTATTACATGCTTCCAGCATAGGAGAATCATGCTTTAGAATCAACTCGTCTATTCCTGAGAGTTTCAACTCATACGCATGCCCCATTAACTGATCATTCAGAGCATCCATCAAAGCTTTGTACCTCTTCTTGGGAGTCAAGTAGTCGTATGACAGATAATATTTCCGCAGAGTAGGTAATATGCCCGTAAGTACCGGAATTGCTCCCATTTTTGCGGCAGCTTCAGTAAGCTTGCGAAAATATATTGTATCCTCCTCTTCCATATCACTGAGACAAGTTCCTGTAAAAACTCTGGGCATCAGATTAAATTCCACATTGAACTTGGCGAGTTCAGTTTCAAGCCAGTGAGGACTTCCCAGGGATTCGATGAGTTCCATATTAATGGCACTGGGTTTATAAGTGTTCTTATCTATCAGACAGACTTCCTGTTCTGCACCTATGCGAACAACATCATCTTCAAACATGCCATCCTCCAGCATCGCTGCCAGAGCATCCATATCTTTTAATAAAGCTTCTACAAATTTTCTCATTTGTCGCTTATCCATCATGCGACTTACATCTTGACTACCCATGGAACATAATTCTTTCTACATACGTTATTAAAAAGTATATCGTTATTAAACATACAAAAAGAATTCCAATTTTAATCCATTGAATTACAAGAAGCATAGAACTTATATGACAGGAACGCCTAGCCTTAAAGCTTTTCCATTAAACATACTGGGTTTAATTCTCATACTTTCAGTCAGTTTCCTCTCTTCGGGTTGTAGAAAGGACTCTTCTGCCAAAGAACTATTCCGCGTAGAATATTTATATAATTTTGAAATGGCCGGGGGTTTAATTCCGCAACTGAGTCACATGTATCAGTTCAACAATCAACCCGTAGACATCAATGGAGTACTGGACAAAAGCACTATGAACAAGGTGCGTTCTGCGTCGATTATAACCGCTGAACTGAATAATCTTGAGTATGACGGGGGACTCAAAGACATAAGAAAACTAGAATGTTTCATATATCCTGCTGGCGTGGATAATGAATACTACGATATAGCCTATACAATTGATTTACCCAGGACGAGTCGGGACCAGATTCAATTATTCTCGAGTGGAGATGAAATTAAAGATTTATATGATCACCAACGGATGAACGTTGATCTGCGCGTCTGGTTATGGGAAGTAACTCAGCGTTCCCGCAAAATGCAATTCAGAATACTGGTAGGTTTTTATGAATAAACCGACAATTATATCGCATTAGCACAGAGTTTCCTCAAATGATGACTCTAATGGACTTATACTGCAGGCTAAACACAATTATTAAATCTAATCTTAGAAGAATCATTAAGTAAGTCTGAATATTCAGTGAAACTTACAACTTATTAAAGTGCTTCAGGCGACGTATCTCATCATGAGTAAGTGGACGATACCAGCCTCGCTTCAGTCCCTTTTTATTCATTCCGGCAAACAGAGTTCTGTCGAGCTTAACAACCTGATATCCCATGTGCTCACATATACGCCTTACTATTCTGTTTCTGCCACTATGCAAAGTAAATTGCACAACATCTTCTCCCTTATCCGGAAGAAAATGAGCTGCATCCACCTGAATAAACCCATCTTCAAGTTCAATACCGCGCCTGATGGTATCCAGATCTTTTTCAGTCATTGCTTTATCGAGTGTAATCTCATAAGTTTTAGAGACTTCACAGGAGGGGTGCGTCAATTTATGAGTAAGACTGCCATCGTTAGTCAAAAGTAAAAGGCCGGTAGTATCTCTATCCAGTCTGCCTACGGGAAAAATACGTTGTTTAATCTTTTTTTCAACGATCTCCATCACAGTTTTACGCCCCTTAGGGTCGTCAACCGTAGTAATGGTATTGCGCGGCTTATTCATCAGGAAATAAACATAGTCTCTTTCCAGCTTAATTACTTTCCCCTCTACCTGAACCTTATCATTTTCCTTTATCAGTCGTGCCGGGGCAGTTTCCACTTTCCCATTCACTTTCACCTTACCTTCCTTAACAAGTTCGGCAGCCTTCCTGCGAGAGCATATTCCGCTATGCGCAATAAATTTATTGAGCCTCATCCCTTCCGGGTGACTTTCCCATTCCAGCTTGGATTTATGTCGGCCTTTATTAGTTTTTTTCATTTAAAATGGTGAATCCTCATCATTATTTATGCGAGAAGTGAGTGTAATAATATTATCCTGCTCGCCCTGTGGATAGAAATCGCTATCAGTGAGAGAAGAGAATGACTGAGAATCCATATTATCAAACTTAACGAAGTCTGGTATAAATTTAAGATCTATTGTATCCGTCTTTCCATGACGGTGTTTTTCAACGATGACTTCCGTCAAATTTTTCTGCATTGGGTCATCTTCAACTCCGTAATAATCGGGTCTGTACAGAAACATTACAAGGTCAGCATCTTGCTCAATCGCTCCGGACTCTCTCAGGTCAGAAAGCATCGGCCTCTTATCACCTCCTCTCTGTTCAACTGCACGAGATAACTGCGATAGAGCAATAACCGGAATATCGAGTTCTTTGGCAAGCGACTTTAGAGAACGGCTTATCTTAGAAATTTCCTCCTGTCTGTTTCCGGAGGATTTATCTACCCCACTAGACATCAACTGGAGATAATCAACTATAACCATCTCTATCTTCTGTTGCATCACAAGTCGTCGCGCCTTTGCTCTCAATTCAAATATCGGCAATCCCGGTGTGTCATCGATAAAAATACTCACCTCGTTAAGACGTTCTACGGTATCGTTAATACGTCTCCATTCATCATCCGTAAGTTGTCCGGAACGCAATTTATGCGATCCTACCTCCGACTCCATGGCAATCATTCTATGTGCAAGCTGTATGGAAGACATCTCCAGTGAGAAGAAGGCAATTTTATTTCCATAATTCTTAGCAGCGTTCAAGGCGAGGTTCAGGGTAAATGCTGTCTTACCCATACCCGGACGTGCTGCGATAATAATCAAATCTGATTTCTGCCAGCCGTTGGTCAATCTATCAAGATCTGTGAAACCGGAATGGATTCCCGTAACATCAATGTCCTTTTTACTGAGTTCTTCAAGGTCTTGCTTGGCTTTTACGACAAGATCCTTCAGGGCTGCATAACTCTTTGTTAAGTTATTCTGCGTCACATCAAACAATCCCTGCTCAGCCTCATCCAAAAGTTCAAATACATCTTTGGTCTCGTCAAATGCCTTGTTAATTGTCGAAGTAGATACTCTGATTAATTCCCGTTGAATATGCTTTTGGGCAACTATCCGAGCATGGTACTCGATATTAGCAGCAGACGCAACCTTATTAGTTAAATCCACTAGGTAAACAACGCCTCCTATTTCATCGAGTTTATCATTTTTACTCAATTGATCTCTTACTGTTAATAAATCCACGGGATGGGAGTTATTATACAGCATCTGCATAGCTTCAAATATATCCTGATGAGCATTGAGATAAAAACTATCCGGTGTAAGTATATTTATGATATCTGACATGGCATCGCGGTCTATCATCAGTGCACCCAATATCACCTCTTCAAGTGGTATCGTCTGGGGCATCACTTTACCCCCCAATGCCTCTGCAGTCTGCATCTTAAGAGGCTTCAACCTCTGTGTCTTACTTATGGGCTTTGATGTTTCACTCATATACTTTAAGCTGTCTTAGGATAGTTTATTGATTTCTTTAATATCATACTCGAAAAACAAAAATAATAAGCTTTTCCCATATTCCAATTTAGCACACTTTTTCATATTGTGCATAAATCATAATCTCATTGTGGATAACCTGTTAATTTAATGTAGATAAGTCGTTAAGAGTTCCCAGCAATCGCAACATTTTTTCAGCGTTACATATAAGTTTTACTTCTAACATATTATCATGGTGAGTAAACATTAAGACGTAACAGAAGAAAAGCTTTCTGTAAAAGAATTTTTCAGGCTTCGTATTCCCTTACAAGTTCAACAATCATATAGTTATAAATAGCTGAACTCAGCTATTAGACCTGTTTTATCCTCAACTGATCATATTATATTTATTAATAATCTATAATGCTTGGAATTTCTTCTGGCCAATTTAAATCTGAGCAAAGAACTTCTGTTACTAAAATTGTTGAAAGAAAGAGGGAAAAAGAATTCAAGCCCCCTATCTCAGAGGCTTGAATTTGTTTATGTGCCAAAAATTACTGTTTCAGAACTGCGTTATATTTCACACGCGCTTCTTCGACAAGTTTTTGTTGGTCTTTAAGTTTAGACAAGGTAGATTCCTGATCTTTGGCATTCAACTCAAGATCTTTCTGTGCTTTTTCGATAGTCTTTTCAGCTTTATCAATGGTGTCATTGAGCTTTTCATTTTCTCGCTGAAGTTTCTTCATTTCAGATTCATAATCAGCAAGTACCTTCTCTTGTTTTTCCAGTTCATCCCGGACTACTTCTTGTTGAAGCGCCAGGCCAAAATTATCTACGATGCGTTTTGCTTCGTGAAATGCGCTTTTATATTTTCCTGAATTCAAGAATTCGGAATCAGATAACTGAAACCAAATATAGCCTTCAGCACCATTTTTATCATCATCAAATGTCGCATAAACATTTACCGGATCCACTCCACCTACTGAATAAATATGGACCTTTTCAGTACGGAATTCACTGGAGAACATACCTTTTTTTGTCTTGCTATTATATTGATCCATAAAGTCTTTCCAGACTTTTTGTGCTTGTCTTTTATCTGCTTTTTCTACGTAGATATAAAGAGCAGTTTGCTCACCCTCACTCATTTTCTGTGTTTTCTCCTGAATATCAAACAGGAATGTAGCATTAGGACTGTCAATAGATTTATCTCCATCTGTAGTTTCCACCTGTGCATGAACATTTGCCGAAAGGCCAAATATCAAGAACAGAACAGGGAAAAATTTCATTATACTTTTCATGTGGTTTCAGTTTATTTTAGATTAAAAATCATAGTTTATCTTAATTTTCTTGCTTGCTACACGCGATTGACAAGTGAGGATAAAGCCATCTTCTTTTTCATCCGGCATAAGGCCCAGGTCGACATCCATTTCAACTTCACCCGATTCGCATTTAGCAATACAAGTAGAGCAAGTGCCACTGCGGCAAGAGAAAGGGGGATAAAACCCAGCCTCCTCTACTGCCTCTAATATAGTAACTTCCTGACCTATAACCAAGGAAATTTCTTCTCCATCCAATTGTACTGTTACTTCTGCCTGATCCGTAGGTGCAAATGCTCCATCTTCTGCCTGAATTACTTCTTTTTTCCTCAATTGTTGCTTAGATACTGAAAAGTATTCTACGTGTATAGCAGAATCGTTAATTCCTATCGACTCAAGGTGCCCCAGAGTCCCTTGAATCATCTCACCCGGGCCACAGACATAATATTCAGAGATAGCTCGATTAGATTCGTTGCTCTCCAGCCATAAATCAATTGTGTCGCCATCAATTCTCCCTTGATATACTTTTGTATTTTCCGGAATATGATAAGCATCAGGCGAATTTATAACCGAGAAACGATATTCCAGATTAAATCTTTCCGGGTAGGACTCAAGAAGTTTTTCAATTTGAGGTTTTAACATTGTTGAATCACTATCGTGATTTCCATAAAGAAGAAACACTTCGCTTCGTGGTTCCTTTTTGAGAATTGTTTTTATCATGGACATGATAGGCGTAATACCACTACCTGCAGCAATAAAGTAATGCTTTCTTTGTCTAAAGGAATCCGGTTCTACGTAGAATCGGCCATCAGGAGTCCCTACAGAGATGATCTCCCCCTCTAATTCAGAATCCTTCATTTCATCGGAAAACAAACCACCGGCTATCCATTTAACTGCGATAGTAAGCTTATCCTCATGAGGCGCACTGCACATGGAATAACTGCGTCTTACAGGCTTACCATCAATTACCTTTTCCAGTGTTAAATATTGTCCGGCTTTATAAACAAACTTCTCCCTAAGCCCATTCTTCAGTTCAAAGTTTATCAACACACTATTTTCTGTATCCTGCTCAACCTTACTAATGGGCAAGTCGTAAAACTCCATATTTCTGCTAACTGATTTTGGTATATAGAACAAATAAAGGCAAGAATGTTTTATATTGCCCTCTATTAATAAATATTTTAACATGTTTAAGACACTAAGTGTTATTATTCCTGTCTATAATGAATCTGCCACTATTCATAAAATCCTGGAAAAGGTTATCGCAGTAGAGCTCATCGGTGAAATATCCATGGAGATAATCTTGATAGATGACAACTCGACAGATGATTCTGTTGAGAAAATTAATCAATACATTGAAGCTAATCCGGATGCCGGTCTGGTCTTGTATAAACAAGAGTTCAATCAGGGGAAAGGTGCAGCTTTACACCGCGGAATTAAAGAAGCAAGCGGTGATTTAATCATTATTCAAGACGCAGATCTTGAGTACGATCCCAGGGAATATAACGCATTATTAAAACCTATTCTGGAAGGCTTTGCAGATGTCGTCTATGGTTCACGATATATAGGTGGCAATCCGCGGCGAGCAATGTTTTTTGGACACACATTTGGCAATCGCGTCTTGACTCGCTTAAGTAATTTCTTCTCCAATCTCAATCTCACGGATATGGAGACTTGCTACAAATTATTCAAGTCAGATATTATAAAAGGATTAAACCTAAAAGAAAAGCGATTTGGATTTGAACCGGAAGTCACTGCCAAGCTTGCAAAAATCAAGAATATAGCAGTCTATGAAGTTGGGATTTCCTATTATGGAAGAACCTTTGATGAGGGTAAAAAAATCGGCTGGAAAGACGCACTACGGACGATGTATTGTATTGTGAAGTATAACTGGTTTTCAAAGTAAGCATTAAGAGTACCGGATTTCGACAAAAAAATTCCCCTTCTTTCTACTTCAAACTTCCCTAGATTCATTTCATAATAAGCTCCACTAAATCCTTCGATTGGGCTTAAAACAAAAACAGGCTCTTCCCTTTCGAAAAGAACCTGTTTTTGAAAATCTTCTTAAAGTATTATTTAACTTTAACTATCTGCTCTACCTGAACTTCCCCTGCAGTTGATATAATCACTATCTGGTATGTTCCTCCGGCGAAGCTGGATAAATCAATACTGTTAGTACCTTCAGTAGCAGTATGCTCAGTTACTTGCAGGCCGATTGAATTATAAACTTTCACAGTTTCACTTCCGCTCAAGCCCATAATACTTACATTACCTGAAGTTGGGTTTGGATAAACTACGAAACCTCCACTCGCAGTACCAAATGCAACTCTTCTCACCTGGCTATACTCATAATATCCATCAAGATCAACCATTTTCAATCGGTAGTAATTAACGCCACTTGAAGGCATTCTATCCGTGAAGGTATATTCCAAACTTCTTATGCTGTTACCACTGACGCTCTGGCTTGACACAAAACCAATATTCTTCCAGTTACGTCCGTCAATACTAACTTCTACATCAAAACCACTACTGTTTTCCTCGATTACGGTTGTCCATGTCAATATAGATACTTCATCCATTTTATCAGCATCAAAACTTAATAGTCTGATAGGCAATACTGAACATTCCGGATCAAGTTCAACAACAACTTCAACATAAGTATCTTCACAGCTACTATTCTTGGCAAATACATAGTAAGAGCCTGCACCTACTTCGTATGGAGCGGTAATCTCTGTTCCGGTTTGCTTATCAGGAGTAGTCCACCATTCAAGATCGCTCATGTTCAGGCTTGATCCCTCTAGGGCTAATTCAAGATCAAATAAATCTTCTTCTGTTTCAGGACAGAACAAGAAGTAGTCATGATAAATTACCGGATCAACTACTGCAGCACAAATATTGGCTGTCGCAGTTTCTGTAAAGTTAAACACATACTCTTGACCATCATCATGTGTTCCATCCCCCATACTACCTTTAACTCTGTGTCCTATGTAACCAAAGTTCTTTTCGCAATCCTTAATGACCAGAGTAGTATGCCCTCCTGTTGCAATTGCAATAATATAATCATCATTATCAAGATCACCAACCATGTATGTCGGATCTTTGGCACCGTCTCCATCTCCAATCATGTGGAAGCTGTTATTCCCCCATGACCAGATCTTTCCATCGCTAGTCATAGCACTTACAACTCCATACCCTTCTGCTCCAACATTACTACCTCTTCCGGAATGCTCATTAGGACTAATCCATACGATATTGCTTAAAGGACTACCGGTACCATTTTCACGCACCTGTGTCCAAACAGATCGTCTGGTCTTATCTCCGACTCCAAGCTCCCCGGCATTATTATTACCAAGTGCATAGACCATACCGTCAGTACCTAGAATAAAGTATGAGTTCCCTTGAGTAATTCCGATCATTTTAATAGTAACCCCTGCAGGCTTAGTCATCAAAGTTGCATATTCACGATGGCTGTATGAAACTCCATTGGCAATATAAGTCCTTTTACCCCAAGTATATATATCTCCCTCAGAAGTCAAGGCAAAGAATCCTCTAGTAGTACTGCGCATTGCTACTACATTATACAAGTCTGTATCTGCATCAGTTTTAACTCTGTGCCACTGCATGTGCTCAGTTCCGCTTAATTCTTCGATACCGTTACCGGCCATATAATCGTTTCCTGTAAGCACATAAGCTTCTCCTGTACAAGTTACAATACCAAGGCTTAAGAAATTCCCTGAAAACATTTTTACATCTTGAGGATTCACTCCAAACGGCAAACCGTATGAATTGGAGTTAAATGGATTAATTTTTCCGATTCCGGTTGTTGATTTCAAATCCGAATGAATAAGAACACCCGGAAGTCCCCAGACATAAATACCATCTGTCGTCAATATAGCAAACTGCACCATGCTACTCCAGCCGGATCCACCAGTTGCTTTAAGGATTTCTCCATTGTAGATATAGCCATTTTCAGCAGTGATTGTTATCGGTTTTTCATTATTACCTATAGCAGCAGGCATACCAGACCATGTCTTACCATCGGCAATGTTGTTCACACCATCAGCAGCAGCGGCAGCTCCCCATATTTTATAGGTGCCATTAGCCTCTTTTACAATAGTGGAGTGGAATAGGTTAACGATATTATCGTATTCAAGGGTATTCGGATCTCCCGTATTCAAGAAGGTGTTTTCATTACAACCAACAATACAATTATCCGCATTTCCTCCACAATCTTCTTCCTTTACTACCTCAACGGTAAATGGCTCAGAACATAATGCACCATCTATTAAAGCATAATAAACTCCAACTCCGACTGCTGAAGGGTCGGCAACTGCAGAATCATCTGAAGCAAGGAACCAGCTAAGATCCTCTGGGTCAATATCTCCATCAACAATAGCATCAGTCAGATCAACTGTCGTCGCTCCACAAACTATCTCTAGTTCAGCCAGCAATTCAACGCATTCTTCACAAGCCTCTTGAACTACTGCAACAAAACTTCTCTCTTCTGAACACTCTTTTCCTTGAATCGTCACATAGTACTGCCCCTCTTCCGTAACAGCCTCAGGATTTTGTACTTCAACTGAGTTTTCTGTATCTGAGTCGTACTTGTACCAGGTAAGTCCATCAGTATCAACCCCTTCTCCCAGTGCATCAAACAAATTAACAGATGCCGCTTCATCACAAGCTATGAACAATGTTTCTGTTTCCAGTTCAGGCTGTTCTATAACTTCAAAAATCACCTCCGGATCTTCTTCACATTCATTACCCGGGTGGACATAAGTCAGAGTAACTGTTCCTGTCCCGGTAAATGTTAAAGTTCCATTATTATAGGTAGCAGGACCATCAATATTTACAGTTCCTCCTTCAGGACTTACAGTTATTTCAGCTTCTGCGCCAACACAATAAAAATCTTCCTTGTCTTCGACTCTTACAATCGGAGCTCCAGGAGCTCCGCATAGACGCACTGATTCAGTATCTTCAAAGTTATATTTACTCTCATTACCTGAATCATTGGTGCCATCTCCCATACTACCATTTACTCTATGACCTACATAGCCATATTTTCCGGAGCATTGTCTGACTGTCATACTAGTGTGCCCTCCAGTTTCAACAGCAAGTAAATTATCAGTTTCTTTTAAATCGTACTCTCCAGTACCAGTTCCCGGCATATACATAGGATCGTAACTAGCACTTGAACTAGATCCGCCTAGCATATAACCATTATTACGTCCCCATGCCCACAATTTATAATTGCTGTCAATAATATTAATTGCAGCATAACCATAATCACCGCTACCTCCAAAAGTGGAGTGCTCATTGGGGCTAATCCATAACACATCATTAAAATAATCTCCGGCGTTACTACTCTTCTGAGCTCTCACCCAGTCGGTGCGTTCTGTGCTAGTGAAATCGCCCAACTGTTTATCTTCATTATTACCTAAAGAATACAATTTACCGTCAGTTGTAAGAATATATGCAGAGTTCTTCCCTGTCATTCCTATCATTTTAACTGAACCATCAATAGCAGTTAAATCCATCTGAGTAGCATAAACAATATTCGCACTTGCTGCGCTTCCGCCTGTATATACATTATTTCCCCAGGTGTAAACATCACCACCAGTTGTCAAAGCTATTAACCCACTAGGAGTCCCACGCATAGCAACAACATTCTTAAGAGGAGTCGTATTGTCAATCATAACTTGATACCACTTATCTGAATCCGCAGTCTGAACATTTCCTGATAAATAATTTCTTTGAGTCAGTACGAATGCATCACCTGTGCAGGTAACAAGTCCTAATGTTTTATCAGTCCCGAAAAGCATTTTCACATCACCTGGCTCAACATCAGCCGGCAAAGTATATTGATTGGTTCCTGATACTCCCGCAGTTTCAATTGCTATACCTTTAGTAAATGAATTGCCTGAAGTCTGCAAAACACTATTAGCTACTAGTCTCGTTGCCTTACCCCAGAAATATAAACCTTCAGTTGTAAGTATCGTGAATTGTGCATTTGTAGTGTTTCCAGCACCTCCGGTAGCTTTCAGTATTTCGCCGGAATATGTAAATCCATTAGCTGGAGTTACTGCCAATGGACTAAGTTGATTTCCTCCACTTGCAGCAGCAGAAGCACCCCATACCAAGAAAGTATTATCTTCTTCTTTTAAAATTGTAGAGTGGTAGAGGCCCACGATATTATCGTATTCTATTGTGGCTGGATTGTCGGAATACACGTATGTATTTCCATTGCATCCGGCTACGCAGTTATTTTGCGCAGATATAGTCAAAAAGACATCAGGGACAAAAATACAAACGTAGCAGTTACCAATCCCTTTAAATAACTTTTTGTATCAAATAGGTTCATAGTTTTGATTTTGTTAAATACATTAAGCAATTACGTTGCATCAAAACTTTTACATTTATCAGCTAAACGCAATACAATTATTATATTAAGTGTCTGAAGTTGTTAGGATTTCAGATTTAATTAATTGTTGTTAAGTATCGATTTAAAAATATTCAAAGCTTTTTAAGCTTATAATAAGCGCCAAAGCTACATGAAAACAATGAACTTTTAAAAAAAGTTGCACCACATTATGAAAATAATTTATGTATTCAGTAAATGACCAGCTTCTATGCCTTGCCCAAATTCACTTCCATTAATAGGACACTTATATCTATACATATTTTATATTAGCTTTCCGGCATATATTATCATACCACATAAGAATTACACATACGCAAATGTTACTCGACTTCTTTCATAACAGCATCCAGAACTGGCCTATTCAACTATAAATAGATTCTAAATCAGATCTTTATTAATAACAGTCAGATATCGAGGATTTTTTAACGGACAGCCGTGGAATATTTTTCTTTTAACTTTACTTTAGAGATATTTGTAATATGTTTTTAAAATATAGTCTGTTATACACTTTTTTATTAGTCTCAATCCTAAGTATCAATAGCCAGGAAATTCCATTTCCGGAAATAGAATATAGCTCCCCTATCCGTTTTCCGACCCAACTTTCAGGGACCTTCGGAGAACTCCGGGGAAGACATTTCCATGCTGGGCTGGACATAAAATCGAGTAATGGGAATATAGGAGACCCGATTTACGCGGTTGCCGATGGTTGGGTCAGCAGACTACGTGTGTCCGGCGGAGGGTATGGGCAAGCAATTTATATAGACCATCCCAATGGAACTCGCAGCGTTTACGCGCATATCAATAAATTCAGTCCTGAATTAAGTCAAATCGTTCTCGATTCTCAATATCTATATCAGTCATTTGCGGTAGATCTCACATTTGATGAAAATCAACTAAAAATTAAGCGGGGTCAGAAGATTGCAGAGATGGGTAACAAAGGGCATTCTTATGGACCGCACCTGCATTTTGAAATGAGGAATGCTGTCAATGATGTTCCTTACAATCCGCATCTGTTTAATATTCCGTTCAACTTCCATGATGGCCAGCCTCCCGTAATTGACGGACTGGAAATTACGTGGTTAGATGACAATTATGCTGTACGCAAAAGGCAAACCGTTCCCTTAACGAGGAATGGCAGAAATTATACTACTGCAAATGAAATTAAAATACCATATTTCCAGAAGTTTTCTTTCTCGCTAAGAACTCATGACCGTCAAAATGGAACACATAACCGCAATGGTGTATATAGTATCGAAGTCTGGCAAGATACCTCTTTTCTTCAGCTGATCCGAATGGATTCCATTCCTTATGAGATAACGCATCAGCTGGAAGCGCATATCGACTTCCCACTATATAAAGAAAAGAATCAGCGCTATCATGTGTTAAGTCAACTACCCGGTAATATTTTACCTATTTATCAATCAAAACCGAAGCAGTTATATTACAAGATCGATAACGGAAAAACAGAAAAGTACAGAATTAAGGTCAGCGATTTCATTGGCAACGCCGCTGAGATCACCCTAAATATCACAGGCACTGATGAAATGCCCGATTATGAGAAACAGCCATTCAATTACAGTCTATTCCATGAGTCTGCCAATCTGATTCAACTGAATGATTATAGCTTATACTTCCCGGAAGAAAGCCTATACAGTGATCAAAATCTGTATTTGACGGAAGTCAGAGACAATTCAACAGGTATTTTGGCCCCCTATCTCCATATTTTCAATGAGAATATACCACTCAATAAAGCGGTAAGTATCAAATACAAACTCAATGAAAACATCAGCGCCAAAAAAGGAATTTTTCTAGCGCGGTGCGAGGACAAAAGAATTGTCAATATAGGTTCAGAGGTAAGGTCAGACAGCATTATCGGAGAATCCAGGTCATTGGGCACTTTTACTATTAAGCAGGATACTGTTCCACCTGTGATACGCACAATACGTTCGACACCTAATCCTCCTACTGGGTATCGTTTTGTCTTTGAGATCAAGGATAATGTGCAGGCAGGAAGAAATGCAAAGCCACTGAGGATGTGGGCAGAACTTGATGGCAAATGGCATCTGGGAGAAGAGGAAGCAATGACAAGTCGGTTCTATGTCCCTGTCCCCGAGCAGAAATCCGGCCAGATGCATGTATTGAAAATTTATGCTGAAGACTCCATGGGTAATCTTCGTGTAAACACCATAGAATTCAAATATTAATAACAGCAGTTTTTTAAGTGCCTGTTTCAGGAAAACAATTGATTACAAATTCATATTTCAATCCTATAACCAAAGAAAATTAATTATAATGGCATCACATCCTACACATCTGGAAGTCGGTATGAAGGCACCTGAATTCGAATCAATCATTGAAACCGGTGAAACAGTTAAATTATCTGATTTCAAAGGGAAGAAACTTATCCTGTTCTTTTACCCAAAGGATCACACACCGGGTTGCACAGCACAGAATTGCAACCTGAGAGACAATTATACTATACTGCGTGAAGCAGGCTTTGAATTACTGGGCGTGAGTGTAGATTCTGCCAAGAGACATAATAGCTTTATCGATAAGTATTCGCTACCCTTTCACCTGATTACAGATGAGAGTAAAGAGCTGATTAATGCTTACGGAGTATGGGGCGCTAAAAAGACATTTGGGGTTACCAGAGATGGACTTCACCGCACCACTTTTGTTATTGATGAAAATGGAATTATTCTAGCGATTATCAAGAAAGTCAAAACGAAAGCACACGCGGAACAAATACTGGAGGAGCTAAACTAATTATTTCACAAGGTTCAGCCTATTCTTCTTCTTCATCCTCACCCTGTATCTCTTCATAGATATAGCTCTTAAACATAGAGGGGATTCGATATTTATCCTTATCATAATATTTCTTAAAGTCAGCCTCATGGTCCGCCAATCCACTGCTCATAAGTACGCTCAAGGTTTTCAATGGCGCTATCTTATCAATAAGCAGGCGAATAATCGCCGTTATCGGCAAGGCAAGAATCAGTCCGGATATGCCCCACAATGCCCCTCCCAGAATCATGGACATTATAGCTACAAGTGGGTTGATGCGGATAGATGAGCCGATCACATTTGGAGTAATAATATTAGCTTCAATCTGCTGTATTGCGGTATACATTATCACTACAGCTACGGGCTGCCAAAGGGTTGAAGTAGTTGCAATAGCATAGATAAACGGCAGGAATCCGCCCAGAGTAGTTCCGACAAATGGAATAATTGCTAAACATGCTGCCAGCAAACCCCAGAAAATAGGATAATCAATTCCTACAAAGTATAAACCTACACTATTCATAACTCCCAGAATTCCTATTACCAGAATCATTCCGTAACAGTATCTCATAATAACCTCCTGAATTTCACCCAGAGTTTCCCGTGCTCTGGATTGCTTGGACTTAGGACTTTGGATCACTACAAATTCTTTAATCGCCTTCCTGTAATACAGAAGTAGAAATGTGTAAATCAATGCTAGGATAAGCGAAACAAGAATATATGTCGATGAACTGAAGCCCGTTCTCACTATTGAAATCGAGGAGTTGATAATCGTATTAATATTATTGGTTATTGTCTCATTGATATCCGTCACTTGCAGCGGTATATAATGTGACATATTATTAACAAAATCCATCAAAGTGACCTTGAGTCGGTGTCCCAGGGAATCAAGATTTCTGAATATACTCATCGCCTGAACCCAAAATACCCATACGATACCGCCGATGGGAATAATCGTAATAATGAAGGAAAGTATGATGGAAAGAACTCTGTTCTTGACAAGTCGCTCAAATCTATCGCTCAGAGGCTTCAGGATAAACATAAACAGTACGGCAAAGAAAAGCGGTTGTAGGAAGAATTTCCCTACAACGGCAATATACACAAGCAAGCTTATTAAAATAACCGAGTGTGATAGTCTCTCTATGTTTACTCTTTGATTCATTTTTTATACCAGCTTCTCTATTTCTTCTTTGATACCGTAAAGGTAAGTTATCTGATTTACTTTTAATTACAAATTGCTTTTAATCCAGTAACATTGGCATTGAACTATTTAAATCAGTGGATTAAACATAAATATTTAAGGGATTATGGTTTCACCTTTAATGCTTTTTCCGGCGTCAATATTGCATATCAGCTTCTTTTTCTGCTTAAATTAATTAAAAAGTATTTCTCAAGATTCTTTTCACCTGTTTCTGACAGAAAACAATGTATTTCTGAACCATTAAATGAAATATATATTACATTGCTTTACCAATTTTCTTCTATGCTAAATCTCGTAGTAGGTAGTTTCATAATTAGCGTTCTACACGGACTTCTCCCCAATCATTGGCTCCCCATAGTCACCGTCGGGAAGAATCGCAACTGGTCAGACAGGAAAGTCCTCAGAGTTACCGGGATTGCCGCCATGGCGCACACCGGTAGCACTATTTTATTAGGTGTATTGATAGCTTATGCAGGACAACAGATATCCGAGACATTTGAGCATTTTACTTACTTTATAGCTCCCGCTATACTTATTATAATAGGGCTATGGTTTATCATCCAGCATTATCGCCATAAGCACTTCCACCTAAATCCCAGTGAAGCCGGACTATCTAGTAAAAAATCTGAGAGGCAGCTCATTATGGCTCTTGCAGGCGCTATGTTTTTTTCTCCTTGTCTGGAAATTGAAGGAATTTATTTACAAGCAGGCGCAATAGGCTGGGATTCTGTACTATACATATCGTTGATATATTTTATATTTTCAATCTCAGGTATGGTTCTTTGGGTATTTTTATCGCTTCAGGGAATCAAAAAGCTGGATTGGCATAGAATTGAGCACGCATCAGGAATTATTTCAGGAGTAGTCCTTATTATTCTCGGACTCCTTTTCTTCGTCATTCATTGATTCACCGTTACCAAGAATTATTTTAAGCTTTCGCAAATGTCAATTATTTGCAAACTATAGGCAGTATAATACAAATTCGAAATTATGGTACCGGTCTTAGGTAGATCATACGCTGAATAATTACAGATACTATAATAATACAATCTTCTTCTGCCGCATAAATCCCACTACGAGGAAAGAATAATCTTCAGCTAACATAAATTATAGCAGAATCCTTTGGACATGTTACACAATTATTCTATTTTTGACAACAGTAAAACGATTTCATTAACTTATTTAAAATATTTAGCCTGTGAAAAAAGTTATTTTAAGCCTTTGCTTCCTTTGCACTATGAGTTTAGGTCTCATGGCTCAGCAAATCGGAAAAGTCGATAAAAACACTAGCAAAGAAGCAACTACGGAAATTATCAGCTCTCAGGAGATGAAAGCAGTTCCGGATACCGATGGTAAAGAGGTTAAAGCTTGCTGCTCTGCAAAAAAAGCGGAAGCTTCCACCGATAATAAAGCCAAAATCACTTCTGAAGTAGCAGAAAAAGAAGGTGAGGTTAAAGCTTGCTGCGCTGCTAAGGTAGCTCAAGCTGAAGCAAAAGGAGAGGAACCAAAAGCATGCTGCGTAGCCAAAATGGCTCAAGCTGAAGCAGGAGATTCAGAGGAATCCGGCGAGAAAAAAGCTTGCTGTTCTGCTAAGAAAGGTCGTTAATAGCGACAGAGAACTAACTAGTTGAGAATAAAGAATTATTATAGTTTGCGAAGTTAGTTTTAAAATTTATTGGATGTTAAAAAGTCCCGGAGTTTCCGGGACTTTTTTTATTTCTGCACTATCCAAAGGAAATAAGATCTAGTGTTTTATGAGCTTCTTGGTCTTCAATGTTTCACCATCTATTATATTCAGGTGATAAATTCCTGCACTCATATTTTCAGTCGAGACTTCCACTTTATCTTGTCCCGGAAGCACATTGACTTCCTTCATCAACTGTCCGCTTTCGGAAAACAGCAATATTCTTACTTCATTGGTAGCCGGAGTCTTTAACTCTATAGTGAAAACAGTTTCAACCGGATTGGGATATACTGAAATATCCTCAGCCTCATACACTACCTCAGTCCCCACCAAATGCCTATTCCCGTCAGCAAACCAAACTCCTCTGTATCCATCGGCAAAATAGATCGGATCTCCTCCTAGTCCGTTAAAGTCCTTATTGACCGGAACCGTTATAATAATTTCACTATTGCTGGTGGACGTAGTACTGAGTATCAACTTCTTGTCTAGTCTGTCAAAACCGGGGAATGACAGAATAGAATTAGTAGCTATAGCATATCCCGAATTATCATAAATATGCAGAATCCCTACGCTGTAGTCTTCAAAGAATCCATTGGTTTCTACAATATCTATAGCCAGGTAACCATCGGTATTATTGGTAAGAGCAGGATTTCCGAGGCTTATTCCCTCAGGCAAACTACCCATTATCAACTGAATATCTCCATTTGCTTTTTGACCGTTTTCAATTACCTTAATCACTCCGATATTCCAGTAGGAAATTGATCCTCCGGTGGTTTTATCCAGTTCATTATAAGCATCGTAAAAGACGTGTTGGCTATCGTGATGAAACGCAAGAGCATCCGCATATTTAACAGTGCCTATTTTCACTCCTGAACCACTCGTAGGCACATAAAGCTCGTATTGATATATATCTAAACTGACTAAATCCGCAACAAACATCTGCTTATCAGCATAATTACTTACAAATGCTACATATTTCCCATTCTTGGAGATTGTAACATTCCCCCATTCGCCATATTCATTGCTTAAAAGAATTCCATCTCCCACCAGGCTTACCTGAGTTCCAAATTCCAAAATGTGATAATAGATATGCCCTTGATCAGTAATATAAACTACAACAGTACCATCATCAGAAACACTTGGCTTGGTACGTGCTCTTATATTTTGGTTAACTATTCCCAGAGAGCTTCCATTCCCATTAAACAATTCAAGGTTGGCATTCTTATTTACAACATACACCCAGTCTCTCCCGGGATTTACCTGATAAGTTGCGCCATCTGTTCCACCGGATGAACCACCACTTCCTATCCCGACATTTGCGAAAGCTTGACTAGCAGCATTCTTTTCAACTTGTCCGTATAAATCCAGACATGCCTTTTCCACGGAAGCGCGCATATCCATAAAATTGGAGCGGGTGCCAAGATAATTTATCAGGGTATGGTAAAAGACCTGTTCAGCCTTGGACTTTCCTACAGCTTCTGCAAAGAAATAATAGGCATAATTTACAATTCCACTGTTTATATGTACTCCCCCATTATCCGAAGATCCTGTATAGCGCTCGTTATAATGTGCAGGCTGATAACCGGGATGATTCATATTAGTCCCTCCATTATGTGGATTGGACATATTACGCAGAGCCGGAGCTCCAAATGCAGGCTTGACGACTTCTTCCCCTATTAACCAGTTATCGCGGTCAATCATAGCTCCGAAGACATCTGCATAAGATTCATTCAATGCACCACTCTCGTTTCTATATTCGAGATTGGCAGTTGCCTGAATAACTCCATGGGACATCTCATGACCACCTACATCAAGTCCACCTGCCAATGGCTTAAAATATGTGCCTCCATTTCCGTAGAACATTGCTCTTCCATTCCAGAAGGCATTTTCCATACCACTTCCATCGTCTTCGCTTACATTGATAATAGAGATTATTGTACCGCCAGAACCATCAATCGAATTGCGGTTGAATGTATTTTTGAAGTATTCATAGCTCACCGCTCCATTATAATGTGCTGAAACCGCTGTCCGTTGATTATCCCATTTATTATTGCTGCTTACGACCTGTGTCAAGGAAAAATCATTGTTAGACGGTGAAGTATTCCCCGCATCCAATGTCCATATAGCTCCCTGAGGGTCATTAACCACATCACTGGTATGCTTAAACATAGGCCGGGAAGCATCTATCATCACATAATTATTGCTGACGCCATAAGTATGAATCGTCCGCTGCTTACCATTCAGGTCAGTAGCTACCGCAGTTGCCGGCCCATCAGCTGTAGGCACCAGTTTACATATCACATCCAGTTTATCTATAACTTCCCCCGTAACTGCGTCCACATAAATAATCCACGCCTCATCATATCTGGGATGAATTTCCAGCTTGTAAGTAAGCCGAGGTGTCTCCTTCTTATCAATAGCATAATACATCAACTCCGCGACATCTTCTTTTACAATTGCAGGATTGACCTGTCCAGGCAAGCGATTAATATTTTCGTATCCGGCCTGTAATGCAGCTCCGGCAGTAATCTTAGCTGTCTGAGCCTCAATTTCACCATAAGTATAACCATTAATTGCATACACCTTATTTCCGTCCATGTGCACCCTAAGTTCGGAAGCATATACCGG
Source organism: uncultured Saprospiraceae bacterium (assembly GCA_964423575.1). Classification (GTDB taxonomy): domain Bacteria; phylum Bacteroidota; class Bacteroidia; order Chitinophagales; family Saprospiraceae; genus CAYRFF01. Next base: position 39,715 of record CAYRFF010000027.1, read on the forward strand.
AACTTCACCGACATACTGTTGATATTTCAGATGCACCCGCCCATTCTGAGAAGAATTTGCTTCTATCAGCTTCAGTTTTTCCAGATAGAATCCGTAATAGTTTAAATCAAGAGTTTTTTCTTCTTCCAGCTTTCGCAAATATTGAAGAACCCTTTCACCTGCATCCGCATCAGTCATAGCCATAGGCAGCTCAGCTATTTCGCCACTTATAAAGGTGATATTTCTATCTTCATCAACGGCATCAATGCTTATGCCGCGGAAGTTATTTAACTTGATGTCAAAGTTGAGCTTCTCAAAATTTCCATCGTGAATGACCTCCCTACTCTCTATCTTATTAACATATTCCGATAAATCAGCTTGCAGTTTAATAGAGTTAAAATCGATACTTCCTTCTGACTTTTCCTTTTCCGCAAATGTCTGTCCATAAAGGCTGACACCTGATATAAGTAAGCACAGTATGTAAATTATTTTTTTCATCGTTTAATTTTATTTAGTGTCCGCAACTGTTTTTAACAGCCGTTTGAAGTTGTTATGTAAAATGTTCAGTTTGTGATCTTTCATAAGCAGAGGGTCAAATGACCACACCGTTCTCTCACCATTCATTACGTAGCTGATAGTCTTATATAGATTTCCGGGTTCATTGAGTACAAGATTGGAGTCCTTCATGTCTTTTACAATAGTGAAGACCTGCTTGGCCTGCTTAACATTTATCTTCCCAAGGTAAAGCTGTGTATCCGCATTCTCTTCTACTTTAAATATGCTCCCATCTTCATATAAAGCCCAGGTATTAATGAATCCGGTAAACCCACCCCCATCTTCAAATATTATATAATTCTCAGCTTTAGATGAACTCAGGTTTTTGGAATTACATGACGTAAAAACTGTTATTGAAATAAACAGCATAAAAAGGCTTATATATCCTGATGTGATTTTCATTGAGGTTTCTATTTTTTAAAAGAGTTAATAGTTTAAACTCTTATAGTGAGCAAATCAATTATTCCCGTGACAAGATAAAACAATTATAAATATTTCTGATAGACATTTCTATGTGATTCTTGTACGGGCAAAGCACATTTGTATTAGAACACTTTCCCACCCTAAATTAGTTCCGGCTGTAATTATTTCCATTCATATTCACCTACCACCTAATCCAGTACAAAACAGGAATATCAGGACACAGTATTCATATTTGTAGGACAGACAGAATAATCCTATTTTTGCACGCGGAATAATGCATCTGCTATTCTGTTATGATTAAGAATTTACCTGTTTGCTGATGAGTTTCTGACTGATTTAAATCTGAGAATCGCAACCGGAATTCTTTAGTTTCGTTATATTAGGACTTCTGAAGAAATATAATTTTAAGGATATGACTTTTAAAGAAAAAATAAGACAAGGTATTCCAAGCGTTTTACCGGCGGCAAAAAAACCTACCGAAGGTGTGGCGCATGCACCTAAACGCGTCATCGATGGCCTTCTTTCTGCCAAGGAGATGCAACTCGCGGTAGAAAATGCACTGCGATATTTCCCCGAGGAAATGCACGAAGTGCTAGCACCGGAATTTGCAGAGGAACTCAAAACCTACGGAAGGATTTACATGTATCGATTTATGCCGGACTATGCTATGAAAGCAAGACCGGTGGAGGAATATCCTGTAAGATGCCATGAAGCAGCAGCAATAATGCTCATGATTCAGAACAATCTCGACCCCAAGGTCGCAAAGTATCCTGAAGAACTCATCACTTATGGAGGAAACGGTGCCGTTTTCCAGAATTGGGCTCAGTATCTGCTTACGATGCAGTATCTGACTGAGATTACTGATGAGCAGACATTGGTTTTATACAGTGGCCATCCTCTAGGTTTATTTCCATCTTCCAAGGATGCTCCACGTGTCGTAGTGACGAACGGAATGATGATACCCAATTACTCTTCGGTCGACGACTGGAATAAATATAATGCACTGGGAGTCACACAATATGGACAGATGACCGCAGGCTCCTTTATGTATATCGGGCCTCAGGGAATCGTACATGGGACTACGATTACTCTGCTCAATGCCGGGAGATTACATAAACTCGGAGATGCAGATCTTAAGGGAGTAACATTCGTTACTTCAGGACTAGGTGGGATGTCAGGCGCACAGGCATTAGCATCAGAAATCACAGGCGCTTCCGGAGTTATTGCGGAAGTGGATCCCGATGCAATTGAGCAAAGAATAAAAGACGGGTATATCTCAGAGGAATATGTATTTGAAGATCTTGGAAAGCTTGCTGAAGCTCTGGAAAAGTCTAGAAAAGGCGACAATAACAGGACTCTCATCTACGCAGGGAATATCGTTGACTTGTGGGAATATTTTGCGGAGAACAATATTAACATTGACCTTGGGTCCGATCAGACTTCCTGCCATAATATTCATGACCTCGGTTATGTACCTGCCGGATATACATTTGCGGAAGCTAAGCACCTACTCTACTCCGATAAAGAAAAATATCTGGAGGAAGTTGACAAAACGCTCAGAAGACACGTAAAAGCGATAAACACGCTTACAGAAAGAGGAATGTACTTCTGGGATTATGGCAACGCCTTCCTTAAAGTAGCCGGGGAAGCGGATGCGGATATCTGGGAATCCAGGGAAGAGCATCGCTACAGGTATAAGTCCTATGTGGAGGAAATCATGGGACCTATGTGCTTTGATTATGGATTTGGGCCATTCCGCTGGGTCTGCACCAGTGGAACAATCGAAGATTTACGGGAAACTGATCGCATTGCACTAGAGGTGATGAAAGAAATACAGGCCGATGGTGATCAGAGGATTGCCGGGCAGATCAGAGATAATATGCTGTGGATTGAAAACGCAGAAAAAAACATTCCGGTGGTAGGTTCTATGGCGCGTATTCTATATGCAGATGCTGAGGGCAGAATTAAGATAGCCAAAGCGTTTAATGATGCTATAGCTCATGGAACATTGCAAGGTCCTGTTGTACTGGGTCGGGATCATCATGATGTATCCGGAACGGATTCTCCTTTCAGAGAAACTTCCAATATTTATGACGGTTCTAGCTATACCGCGGATATGGCTGTACATAATGTAATCGGCGATAGTTTCCGAGGAGCCAGCTGGGTTTCAATCCATAATGGCGGTGGCGTAGGCTGGGGCGAAGTAATCAATGGAGGATTTGGATTGGTAATTGATGGTTCTGACCGGGCAGCGAATAACCTACGATCTATGCTCTATTGGGATGTAAATAACGGGATTGCGCGGAGAAGCTGGGCAAGAAATGAACCGGCAATGTACACAATTCAGAAGGCGATGGATGAGAATCCAAAACTGAAAGTGACAATGCCGCAAATCGTGAAAAAAAGTTTATTACAAAATTTGTTTTGAACAAATTGCTAAGAATATATTTTGTATATTTACCCTTTAGGTACGTTTTATAATTGACAAAAACAGTTCTTTATTAAGGCCGCTGTAATTACTAATGATAATTTAAATAACATAATATGAATGATCCGATTTCTAATATAATGAGCCACGAGCTAATTACTGTCCATCCAGATGACAATATGGACAAGGTTTTGGAAATTTTTAAAACTAATCGAATCCATCACCTGCCGGTTACAGAAGGTAAAAAACTGGTGGGACTTATTACCACTTCAGACTTGTTGTGGATGAATAAACATTTTGATGAATACTCAGTATTCAGCGTTAAAGATATTATGTCAACTAAACTTGCGACTCTGGACGTACATGCTAAGATAGGCACAGCTGCTCAGATATTCCTGAAGAACTGGTTCCATGCTTTACCTATTCTGGATGAGCACGGTGATTTGGTAGGTATTGTTACATCCTTTGATATAGTACGATATAGTTATCAGAAAGAATATCCAAACGAGAAACTGGGTATTGTGTAACGACACAGGTTGTAGAGATAAATTTATTATACAATCCACAGATGATATAATGTTGTCTGTGGATTTTTTATTTCTTCTGTTTGTAATGGATAAGAAATTTAAAATTGAATATACTTTTAATCTGTGTTAATTTTGGGAAATTTACATATCTATTAATATATATTCCATTTTTCAAATCCCCACTTATAGACAAACTGAGTAAAAATCAAAAATAAGATTGTACTTATAATCAAAATAACCGGTATCAAATATTTATAATTATTATACACTTGTAGTGAATTATCGTTGAGTTCTTCTATGTGGTCTTTTCTTTGATGGAAATATATTATTGTTAAAACGATTATCCCAGCTGAAATTACACCAATTGGAAATAATTCAAACATAAATATACTTAAACCATAATAATAATATAATAGTGCACAAACTGTATTAAAGACAATTGCCAAAATTAATCCGAAAATAGTTGCGCTATGGTAATAAGCATCAAAATCGCCCCACTTGATGTATAACTGATACATCAACACAAAGAGAATTTCTAAATATTTAATCAAATCCTAGTTTTCTTCTTGCCCACGGCTTAAACGTATTTTTATACCAGGGTAATCTAGCAATGCCTTGTCTCCCTAGAATTTCATACCCAGTCGTCCAAGGTATCGATACAACTGGAGGTGCAAAAGTCCCTATAAAGCTTGAAGTGGTTTCTATTCCGTAAGTAAGACCTGAAATACTTCCACTTTGCCAGTTATACGTATCAATACTTATATTTAAAACCCCACTCACCACTTCCTTCCCACCAAATTTATATCGGCTGCCTAGTTCATGTTTTCCGCTCGCATCGTAAAGACCGCTATCTTACACTTATATTAATTTTGTCGTCTATTATATAGGAATTCCACAGGATTAATAGTTATTACTATTGCAAGATAAGGGATTTTCTCTTCTTTATTACACCGGGCTCGGCAATCCTGCTCCCCGCACAAGGCTTACCCACGGCTTACCGATCCCTGCTCTTGCTTATTCTCTCCTAGTCGCTCCTAGCAGAAATTAAATTCCCCTCCCTGGAGGGGTGCCAAGCTCGCTTGGCGGGGTGGTTGGCTTCACACCTTACTCAGCTTTTTTCCTATACGCTCCTTCCCCTTCAAGGGTGAACAAGGGCAGAAATTCACCATTCGACCTAATTAATTCGCATTTAAGCTATTAACCTTTATCCCACAAGTTTATAGTAATTTTAGCTTGTTCAACAACATTCCACCATTCAGGATCATCAAGTATTTCTTCATCAAATTCTTTTTCAGTATAGTTATTCAACAAATCCCTTAAATTATTTAATTCAAAAATGACTGAGGGAGTTAAGCCGATTTTAGGCGCTATATTGTCAATAAAGTCATCGAAGTTAAAATCATCAAATAAAGAGCTCATTAATTCGTTATAAGATGAAATTAGCCCTGTATCATTATTTTCATTTAACCATAACTGTCTTTGGAGATTTAAATCAGATAACTCTATTATTACTCTATATATATTCTCTATCATCTTGTCCATTTATTAAAACTCTGTAGCTATATGTACCAAATGGCTCTGGCACATTCTCAAAATCTTTATAAAGTGGTGAATCTGCACCTTTTACATGGATTTCATCAAAAGCATCACCACCATAATCACTTATTTTAGTATGCGTTCCGGTTCTCACATTGAAAATGTACTCATTATTCACCGTCTCCACACTCATCCCCGTCGGATCTATCAATTTTAACGGATCATTCAACACATAAGCATACGGCGAGACACCGGCATAATCCTCCGCCAGTGGATCCACACCCATAAACCGCCCGATAGCCGGATAATAATACCGCGCACCGAAGTCATAAACACCACTCACCACTTCCTTCCCACCAAATTTATATCGACTACCTAGGTCGTGACTTCTACTGGCATCGTAAAGTCCATCTATTGAACACTTATACTTTTTTGTCGTCCATTGTAAAGAAACTCCACAGAATTTATAGTTATTCAATAGCAAGATAAGGAATTTCCAAAAGATAAAGTCGTTCTAATTATGGAGAAGCTTTCAATTACTTTAAATGTACCCAATCAGATTTTAAGATAAGGTTAGAATAGCCTTTGCTTTTCTGTTCCTTAGTTGGTTTAAAAAGATAAATCATCCTAATTTTATCATCCTTCTCTGTTACTTTTAAGTCGCTTAAATATGGGATTCTTATTTTTAAAATTTCTGTTTTCTTAGTTACCTTTATATCTACATACCAATCAAACATACAATTCACATCTGCGACACTCTTAACTTCACCTTCTTCAAAGAACATATTACTATAAAGTCGTCTTTGCCCATCTTCATTCTCAAGAACAATCTGATTAAATTTGAAATCTTCAATAACTGGCATCTCTCTATTAAGGTCAATTTTTTCGCCATAATAACATTCATAAGAGAAAGCTTTTAAATCAAAAATCATATCAAATTCTGAATGCGATTTAAACTTGTTAACCAATTCATAAGAGTCCCCGTTTGCTTTAAGCTCTGCTTTCCATAAAATATGGCCATCGACTTTAGGATAGCATTGCGGAAGAATAATTAATATTAATAACCAGGATTTACTTTTAATCATGCCATAAGTTTTCGTATGATTTGACAGCTTCTCTGTACTCCGGTGTAGTTTTGTTCCAAGAAGGCATCATTTTTTGTGATTTTATTGCTTCCAACTCTCGAGCCGCCCTATCATTTGTTATCCATCCTTTCTTCTGATGATAATGCCTAACACTTTGCTTTATATGCTCTTTTTCATGTTCTAGAGCATTTCTCGTATTATAAGGGTTGCTTAAATGATGACTTTCTTTTCCCTTTTGATAACCGATTAGAAGTGTTTGCTCCTTAAGAGGTTTTACATTGATTTTAACACCTCCTGAATCGTCTTTCTTTCCAGAATAAAGATTTACTGCAAATCTATTTTGTAATCCATTCTCAACTTTTATATTAAGGACATGGACTAATGACTTAAGTCCATTGTCTGCCTGATTCCATTGGGATTTTATATAGTCAACTAGCTGCTCTTCACTACCTACCCATACATGGTTCTTTGATAATTGAGTTGAATTTAATAGCAGGTGCGCCAAATCTTTAATTACCTTTACCCCATCATTTACGACATATAAATTACCGTCATTTATGCCATCATCAAAAACTACATTTCCAGCTTTATCGATTCCAATATTATCTGGTGCCATCCCATCCGGGTCAATAAATCTTACCGGATTATTCAGCGTATAATTATATGGACTCAAGCCCGCATAATCCTCCGCTAGCGGATCCACACTCATAAATCGACCTATAGCCGGATAATAATACCGCGCACCGAAGTCATAAACCCCACTCACCACTTCCTTTCCACCAAATTTATATCGACTACCCAGTTCATGGCTTCCACTCGCATTGTATAATCCATCTGGTAGGCGCTTATACTTCTTTTGCTGTCC
>CAYRFF010000028.1:0-37334 GCA_964423575.1 uncultured Saprospiraceae bacterium
CCCTATTGAAGTCCTAAAGAAAAAATGTTTCGCACTTATGGGTTGAACACAGCTTGAATGGAAGACCCAGAAAAAAGAATAACTTTAGCACACCGCAGGAAATAATGAATATTTTATTTAACTCTGTTGCAGTTCACATTTGAATCCTGCAAATATAGTGTTAAAGCTGCATTTAAATAACGTAGTTATAATAAACCTACCTTATTTATCCGTCCTCTCTTATGAATCCGGTTTTGTAATTAAAGCGCCTGACTGCAGTAGCAATGAAAAAATCTGGTAGGTTCTCTCTGGAAATGAAACAAATCTGAGGATTTATTACTTTTCTTCAGGTGTTATTTTTCAACTGTAATCAGTACTGATTGCGGTCAAAGCTCTGTTTAGCTCTGTCGATATCTCTTTTCATGTCCTTTTCCTTGAGGGAATCGCGCTTATCGTGGTATTTCTTACCCTTGGCGATAGCGATTTCTAGCTTGGCAAGACCATGTTCATTTATGAATAGTCTGATAGGAATAATAGTTGAGCCTTTTTGTTTGATTTCCTTTTCTATCCTTTTAATCTCGTTCTTTTTAAGCAATAGTTTTCTCTGCCTAAGCGGATCATGATTGGAGTGTGGAGAGCCAAATTTATACTCGGCAATATGCATGTTCTTCACATAAAGCTCTCCCCTCTGAAAGAAACAAAAAGCATCACTGAGACTCGCAGAACCATTCCGTATGGATTTAATCTCCGAGCCACGTAATACCAGGCCTGCCTCAAAATGCTGGCCAAGGAAATACTGATAGGATGCCTTCCGATTCTTTATTTCTATTTCAGGTATGAACTCTCTGTTACTCATTCTCTTTTAGCTTCCCAGATTAAAATTTTCTATTAAGAAGTTAGTCATCTTGGTGTATAGATGAAACCTCGCTCCTCTAGCATAGATTCCATGATCAGATGCAGGGTAATAATACGTATCAAATTGCTTGCCATTGACAATTAATTCACGTGCTAGTTCTACAGCATGCTGGAAGTGTACGTTATCGTCCACCATTCCATGAATCAGAAGAAAATCCCCTTTCTCAAAGCCCTTTACATGATTAATCGGTGAATTATCTTCATAACCTGATTTGTTTTCTTCCATAGTACGCATATAACGCTCTGTATATATCGTATCGTACCAGCGCCAGTGCGTAACAGGTGCTACAGCAATTGCTAGTCTGAATACATCATTTCCCTGGAAGAGGCAGTTAGCCGCCATAAAGCCACCGTAACTCCAGCCGAATACCCCTATCCGTGAAGCATCGATAAAATCAAGTTCTCCCAGTTGTTGCGCTGCGATAATCTGGTCATCTGTTTCCATTTTACCGAGTTCCAGATAAGTCTGCTTTTTAAACTCTGCTCCTCTTCCTCCACTTCCGCGATTATCAACACTTACTACGACAATCCCCTTGCTGGCCAATAATTGAAACCACCAATAATTCATTCCCAGCCAGGAGTTGTTAACAGTCTGAGCTCCGGGCCCGCCATAAACATACATAAACAGAGGGTATTCCTTACCGGCATCAAAGTCAGCCGGTTTTATCATCCAGGCGTGAAGGCTATCTCCGTCTGCAGCAGCAACTTTAAAAAATTCAACATCGGAAACTGCATATTCAGCCATTTTTCGACGTAGACTTTCATTGTCTTCCAGAGTGCGTATTACTTTACCATCATGACTCTTGAGATTGAAAATAGCAGGATTATTGGCAGTCTGGAAACTATGACTATAATAGTCAAAAGTCGGAGAGAAATGACCTGAATTATTACCTATCTGTCCTTCTATGGTCCGAACTTTTCCGTTATCTATATTCGCTGCGAGTACCTTGCGATTTATAGCATTATCGGCTACCTGAAAAACAATTTCATTCCTCTTTTTATCAAATCCGTAAAAACGAGTTACATCAGTTACATCAGGTGTAAGAGTCTTAAGTAATTGGCCGTCCTTGGTATACAGGTACAATTGAGTCCAGCCGCTCCTGTCACTCTGCCATATAAATTTCTTTCCATCATCGATGTATCTGAACACATCGTTAACGTCGACAAATGTCTCACTACTTTCCTCAAGCACTTTATCTATCTGTGCTTTCACAGGGTTTACGCTTCTCAATACCAGTTTATTCTGATGCCTGTTAGTCGTTGTTACAATCAATTCTCCATCCGGGTTCCACATCAGGCGAGGAATATAATAAGCATCGTCCAGCTCGACATTGCGTACACGGTTATTTTCCGTATCGTAAATGTGTAAGGTGACCACGGAGTTGTTCTCTCCTACCTTGGGATATTTATATCTATAGTTTTCCGGGTAATCCTCATTTTTATAATATTGAAGCTGATATTCCGGCACTTGACTTTCGTCAAATCTAAGATAGGCTATAAAACGGCCGTTTGGTGACCACTCATAAGCCTTGGTGATGTAGAACTCTTCTTCATAAACCCAATCCGTCGATCCGTTGATTATTTCATTCTTCTTGCCGTCATTGGTGATTTTCCCAAATTGTCCGGTTGCGATATCTTCCACATAGATATCATTATCCATTATATAAGCTACTCTGGCCTGCGCCGGATCAGCTGACGGATACATCACTTTTTTTCCTTCAGCTATCTCATAAAGCTTCTTTTCGGTTCCTCTATAATAATAGACTGTCGATCTTTTACTTCTTCTGTAGATAGACTCTACATCTGTATGAATAATCAAATCATCGTCCTCCAGGATTTCAAAGCTACTGATATTGATATTGTCATTATTCCCGGAATAGAGTGTTTCCAGTGCTTGTTCTTTTTCAATATTGTACACTTTAATAGCATTGTCTTCAATCCGAGTATAATAGTTGGAATTGGGGAAGAAATTGAATCCACGCGGCGAACTTGCATAGAACTCCCACTCATTCCATATTTTACTATTGGTGATTTCCTTTTGAGCGAAAGCTTCAGTAGAAATAAAAAATACGGTAAATAGAATCAAATAAAAAAGTCTATTCATAAAAACGATGTTTAATAATTCAAAATTGATCTCCTCCTACATACAAATACAGAATACAACTATAATTTGTTGAATATCCGTTCATTCTTTCCAAGAGAAATTTCAGAAGAAAGAATTATAAAGAAGCGCAAAGCTACACAGTATAAGGATAATTCCCGCAATTTTTCTGATTCTGTCTATAATGTGAGATTTTAATAACAAAGCTACTTTCTCGGCAAGTACGATTTTAAGGACATCAGTGAGAACGACAGTCCCGAGAAGCCCTCCATACATAAAAAAGGCATTGGTTCCGGTTGAAATCTGGTGAACGACTATCCCGCCTGAGATACCGAGCCAGAAAACAATGGTGAAGGGATTAAAAGTATTAAGCAAGAAGCCTTTTGCAAACAGTTTCAATACATCTCTTTTCCTCAGACCCTGAACTTTACCCTTAGAACCGGAATCCATAATAATTCCCACGCCAAAGATGAAGAGAATCAGAGCTCCTATAAAACTTATTTTATCCTTGTATTGTGGACTATAAGCAAGTTGACTGACCCAGTTAACACCTATATAAGTCAGAAAGGCAAAAATCGCATCACTTAACCATACACCTGCTCCCAGTGCGCCGGCAAGTTTCTTCCCTTTCTCCAGAGATGTATCTACCAATAGGATAAAAACGGGCCCGGCCGCTACAGATAACGACAAGCCTAATCCTATTCCCGCCAGTAAAGCTCCTATCATAGATTCCCCCGTGCCTTATTTCCTTACAAATTTATTATTACATGCCTATTTTAATCTGGCAATATAGAATGATAGAAGTGTACTCCTGTCATTAAACAGCATGTGCTGATTTACAATATATGCAAAATTAAATTTCTTTTGCGAAGTTTCGACTATGTAAGAGAGATTCAGTGTTTCCCTAAAATAAGAAAAGCCCGATCTCGGATGAGCCGAAATCGAGCCATATAGAGAATAAAAACAGATGGTCAAATAAAATCATTAAAAACTTGAACGCAAGGTAAGAGTACATTCAATATTCCATAAATCAAGTTTTCCACATATTGTGAAGAACTTACATAAAACGCTTAATATCAAAGGGCCTTTATGCACATTTTAGGTGGAAAACAATAAAAAGAATGGTGAAGAAGTGTTAAATGGAGGGATCTATTCCAAGACTAGTCAAACTTAAGCACTTTCACAGGTTTAATACGGGCAATCAATGCAGTAGGAAGCAACATAAACAATAAAGTAAGCACAAAGCTACCGATATTCAAAAGAAGAAATTGCGACCACTCAAACTTTATCGGCACATAAGAAAGGTAATAATTGACTTCATCCAATGGTATCAGATGAGTATAATATTGCAACACACTTATTCCGAGTCCGATGACGTTTCCTATGATTAAAGCACGTAAAAGAATATAACCGGCATAATACAGAAAGACTTCTCTTAAAAGGCGATTATCAGAACCTATAGACTTCAAGATTCCAATCATTCGGCTTCTTTCAAGAATCAATATTATGAGGACTGTGGTCATATTTATCATACAGACAATAGTCAACAAGGACAAAATCAGAACCTTATTTACATCCTGCAAGCCCAGCCATTCGAATAATGGGCGCATTTCAGACTTTATGCTTTCTGCGTAGAGGTTCTGTGGCAGCAGCTCATAATTCAGGTAATCAGTAATCCCATCAATGTCATTTATATTATCTACCAATACAGAAATCCCGCCGGCCTCGTCTGTACCCCAACCGACAATATCCCGTATAAAGTCAATGTCCACTACTGCAATACGCGCATCAAATTCTTCCAGTCCTGTAGAATATATTCCACTGATTCTAAACCTCTTGGGAATCTGTTTTCCATCGTATATAATATGGGCGATTAAGTTTTCTCCCGGATTTACTTTAATCCTTCTGGCAGTACTTTTGGAAAGGATGATTTCATTTTCGTCGGCATCGGGACTTATCCAGTCGCCTTCTGTGAGATAAGCATTGAGGAAATGTACATTTTCGACATTTGACGAAAGTCCTCTCAAACGCACTCCGTCCATTTCGTCTTTGGAACGCAATACTGCCGGAAGATGTATGAACTCCTGCGTACTCTTTACACCTCCTTTGGTTTTCCTGTCAGTGAACTCCCCTCTTGCATTCATTGCCATATACTCAATGCCGGTAATTTCATCTATGCGCGATGTATAGATATCGATTGAATCCATGGGGAGATTTTCAAGAGAGCCTCGATTATTGATGTCTTTAACCGTAATATGCCCCCAGAAATCGAATATTTTCTTACTTATATCATTTTCGAATCCGGAAATAATGGAGATAGTGAGTATCATTATTGCAAGGCTGATAGCGATAGTGGCTGTCGCCAAACGCAGTATCAGCTTGACAAATGAACGTTCTCCCGATTTTAAAATCGTTCTGGCTATATGTACAGATGTACGCATGCGACAAATATACGCATAGATTCAGGAATGTATTGAAACTATGCCTCCTCTTTGTTACCTTTGCGAAAAAAGTAAGAATGGATTTTATAGAAGAACTAAAGTGGCGTGATATGATTCAGGACATTACGCCGGGTTGTGAAGAATATCTAAGGGAAAATAAGGGAACGGGCTATATCGGATTTGACCCTACTGCTCCTTCCTTGACGATAGGGAATTTTGTACAGATTCAATTACTTACCTTATTTCAGCGCGCTGGTCACAAACCTATTGTTTTAATGGGAGGCGCTACGGGACGTATCGGAGACCCTTCTTTCAAAAAGGAAGAAAGGCAGCTTTTATCAAGTGTGGATATCGATAAGAATCTAGAGTTTCAGAAAAAGCAGTTTGAGAAATTCCTCGATTTTAACTCCGAGGATAATCCGGCTATCATCGTAAACAATTACGATTTCTATAAAGACATGAATATTCTCGATTTCTTAAGAGATGTCGGGAAGAATCTTACTGTAAATTATATGCTGAGTAAGGAATCGGTTAAGCAACGCCTTGAAACCGGTCTTTCCTTTACCGAATTCAGCTATCAATTGCTCCAGGCAAATGACTTCCTACTGCTTTATAATGAACACGATTGTCGTGTCCAGATGGGTGGCTCTGATCAATGGGGAAATATTACCAGTGGCACGGAGTTTATACGCAGAAATACGGAAGATGGAAAAGCATTTGCAGTAACTACTCCCCTTCTTGTGAAGAGCGATGGAACTAAGTTCGGTAAATCTGAAGCCGGGAATATATGGCTGGATCCTGAACGTACGTCTCCATATCAATTCTATCAGTTCTGGATTAACATTCCCGATGACAGCGTTGAGCAGTTATGGAAGTACTTCACCTTAAAATCAAAAGAAGAGACAATGGCGGCATTTGAAGAGTTTAAGGATAATCCCAGAGAACTCAAGGAAATGCTTGCAGAGGAAATCACCTGCCGCATCCATAGTGTAGAAGATTATGAGATTGTTAAGGAAATTTCCGAATTGCTTTTCAGTCGCAATCTCGATGAAGCACGTTTAAGGTCTATGCATCCGTCTACTATGGAAAGCATTAAACAGGAGCTGCCGTCATTTAGTATTCCATCAAGCTCTATCAACGGAGAATCCAATATTACAAACCTATTCACAGAGTTGACAGGAATTATGAATTCCAACGGAGAAGTGCGACGCGCCTTGAGCAACAATGCGCTTTCACTGAACAAAAATAAGCTTGAGGATATGAATTATGTCCTAAGTGAAACGGATCTTCTTCACGGCAAATATCTCTTCCTGGAAAACGGCAGAAAGAATAAATATCTAGTGTATATAGAGATTTAACCCGAAAACAAACAGGTTTTCATCAAAGTACCTATACTAATCCAAAAGCACAGATTGCATTATAGCAACGACATAGTTGTTTCTAGGATGTAAGCTGAAACATTTAATGGCTTAAACCGGGTTTAAATCAAAGGTTTATCGCGCCTTAAAAAAGTGAGTACAGTCAAACGAATATTAGTGATCTGAGTATAAATATTTGTAAAAGAAAAGGGGGTTTTGAAAGTATATCAATGTTAAAAACACTCTATACAGATAATCAAAATCAGAAACCTGAAAGACAAAAATATGCGGGAACCCTACCGGTCTCTCTTACATGAATATAATTAACTATGCTTGAATCTTATTCTTCGGAATGTTTATCCATTTCTCTTTCTCGAGCCAGTTTCATATTATCTCGATCTTCGATGAATCTCAAGGTTGTCTTATAACCTATTGATAAGAAGAGCATTGCGATATAACCTATTACCAATAAGAGATATACAAGCCTGATCGCCCCTGCTTCCTTAATCGATAATCCTGATGTAAACCAGGCTGTTAATGAACCCAGTAAAACAAATCCTACAAAGGAATAAGTTGTTAATTGGATGGAACGCCCAAGGTTTTGATTATAAACCAAGAGCCCCACTCCATATACTGAAAAAAGCAAAGTAAGTATAGCTGTAATCAGCCATGGATAATGAGGAATAACCTCAATTGCACCCATTGCATTTAATGCAGCAACAATTCCTATTAAAATAACTGCGAGCAGATAGAATCCAATGGCTATAAGTATAGGGTTATTGATTTTTTTTAGACGAGGATTATCAGATTCAAACATATCAGAAGCTTTAGTTTTTTAATCAAATCGTACATAGAAACACTTATCTTTATTCTGTTCCTTAATTAGCTAGCCTAAATATAGTAATCAAGTAGCAGAATTCCAATGAAAATACAGGGTTTTATAGCAATCTGAATCAAATCAGTAACAATATTAACTTTCGCTAAGGGCTTTAAAACTTTCTTTCAACCACAGCTGTCATATAACAAATTTCATATATAGATTGCGGCCATTGAAACATTATCAGTAAATTTGTACAATGAATTACAGAACAGTCCTTCTCAGCTTTATTTTTCTTCTGGCACTTAACACTTCATATAGTCAGGCCGGCCTTAAGTTAGCATATCACAATGAGCAAAGCGATAATCCGCTTTTCATTGATCATCCCCATTTACTATCTGTTGGAATTGATTACCGCATAAGAATTCTCAATGATTATTTAACGATACAGCCCGCAATTTCCTACCTAAGTGGTCTTAACAAGGTGAAAAATCATATTCCCGGCAATATCGGCATTTCTGCTCCGATAAATTTCTATCCTTTCTTCATATCTTCTGATTGCGATTGCCCTGAACTAAAGAAAAAGAAAGAAAACATATTCAAAAATCTGTATTTGAGTTTTGTTCCAACTTATTACCTAAATTTAAGTGAATACAAGGGCTTGGAGGCATTTGAAATTCAGAAGATATTTTTAGGACTCGGTCTGGGAATTGATATTCCTGTAGCACGTCATATTCTGTTGAGTCCCGGAGTGACATATCAATTCTGGAATTATTTAAGCGATTTGGATCTTGAGCTAGAAAGAGCAAATGAAACAAGTCGCTTATTTAATGCTGAAATTAGAATTGGATATTACTGGTAATATTTTCGTGGACGGTACAACGCGGTATATACTTCACCTAACTAGATTGCCTCTTTCTTCCGGTTATAAGTCTATTCCATACTTTATTGATTGGAAAAGGCCAGGAAACATAAACATCTTACAATTTTCAATTCACATTATTATAGTATTGCTTTTTTATCTATTTTAAACCCCGCATAGAAAAATCAAGCATGAAAAAACTCGCGCTGCACTGGCAGATTATTATAGGAATGGTAGCCGGAGTCCTATTTGGCATCATTGCATTACAGTTTTCAGGAGGTAAGGAACTAGTAGTAGATTGGGTTCAGCCATTTGGGACAATATTCATTAATTTATTAAAATTAATCGCTGTTCCACTCATAGTGACCTCTTTACTCATGGGAATTTCCGGCATGAAAGACATATCCCAATTTTCAAAAATGGGTGGTCGGACACTTGTTTTTTATATAGCTACGACAATTATTGCTATTACAATCGGGCTACTTCTTGTCAATATCATTAAGCCCGGGTCATTCATTTCCCCTGAGACTACGGCAGAATTAACATCAGCCTTTTCAAGTGAAACCAGTTCAACAATCGATGTAGCCAAGAAAGAAGCAGAGAGTGGGCCATTGCAGCCACTTGTCGATTTAGTTCCGGATAATATATTCCTTGCCTTGTCCAATAACGGTAGCATGTTGCAGGTAATTTTCTTTATTATATTCTTTGGGATAGGACTGATTTTAATTCCTGAAGAAACCTCAGCTCCTGTAAGAAACTTCTTCAACGGAGTTAACGAAATCATTATGAAAATGATTGACATCATAATGCTTGCCGCACCTTATGGAGTCTTTGCCTTGATGGCAGCGTTAATAGTAAACAGTCCGAGTGCTGAAATATTCACAGCCCTAGGAATTTATGCCATGACCGTATTGCTTGGATTGACGATTCTACTTCTCGTTGTTTATCCGACAATGGTGAGGATATTTACCAAAGGGAAACTCAAGGGTTTTTTAAAGAAAATCGCTCCGGCTCAACTAGTTGCATTTTCCACAAGTTCATCTGCTGCTACTCTGCCGGTAACAATGGAAAGAGTAAGTGAACATATCGGAGTAGACGAAGAAGTCTCTTCATTCGTTTTACCTATAGGTGCTACGATAAATATGGATGGAACAGCTCTCTATCAGGGAGTAGCAGCAGTTTTTATCGCCCAGGTATTTGGATACGATTTAAACTTAGGTGCACAACTTAGCATTTTATTAACAGCGACTCTGGCTTCAATAGGTGCAGCAGCCGTGCCAAGTGCCGGGATATTGATGCTTGTGATTGTTCTGGAGTCCGTCGGGGTTGATCCTGCGGGAATAGCATTGATATTTGCCGTTGACAGGCCATTGGATATGTGTAGATCTGTCGTCAACATAACTAGTGATTCTGCTGTTGCTGTTTCAATAGCAGCAGGTATGGATAAATTACATCCCCCAAAACCAAAGGAATGGAATGATTATATAAAAAAGAAGAATAGATAAAAGAAGATTAAACTATGGAAAACGAAATTTTAGGTGTAGGCTCCAGAGTAAAGCACCCGGCTTTTGGCGACGGTGTTGTTATACGAGTTCATAAAGCTGCTTATGATGTTACTTTCATGCTTTATGGTATCAAGCAAGTAGGTAAAACTTACGATAAATGGGAAATTATCGAAAAAATTGAAACAGAAGCGGAGGTTACTTTTAATGAGGCAGAGAAGTCTCTTTTAAAAATTCTTAAAGCATACGATTTAATCCAGGATGAAGTCGTTATTGCTGATAAGTACAGAAATGGAACTCTGATTTTAAAACCGGAAGATGACTCATACGTGAGTAAGGAAATGCCATTGGATACCTTTTTTAATAAGATAATTATGGTCAGGGATCGACTCCGCGTAATTGAGCAAAAGATAAACAGTAATGATAGCTTGCCCAAGGACGAAAAGATTACCTTGCAGCAGTATATTACCAGAGCTTATGGAAGTATGACCTCTTTCAACATCTTATTTAAAGATAAGAAAGACAATTTTGTCGGTCAGCGCAGCGAGTAAGTTTTACCGTGCTTGCTCGTTTTAACATTTTATTATATTATCGCTTTCGCAAATAGCCGGTTAATTTTTTCAGGCAAACGAAGTAAACTAAATGGCAGAGAAATTCATCGATATAGAAAAAGTCATCGCAAGTAAAAATGAAAAACTTTTACGCTGGATGCCCTCTTTTCTACTGAGATACATAAAGCGCATCCTCCACGAAGATGATGTAAATAAATTCATCAGCGCCAATAAGGATAAATACGGTGTAGACTTCTGTGATGCAGCAGTAGAGGATTTTAAGATAAGTTTTGAAGTAAAAGGAATCGAAAACCTCCCCGCAACCGGAGGCATCATAATTGCTGCCAATCATCCATTGGGTGGAATGGACGCAATTACTACCATCAGTGCATTAAAAGGAGTACGAACTGACTTTAAATTCTTTGCCAATGATATTCTTCTCAACCTGGATAATCTGAAAGATATGTTTGTCGGGATAAACAAAGTGGGACGAAACCGCTCTGATTCTCTCAGGCAAGTTGAGGAAACTTTTAATTCCGACAATGCAATTTTCATATTTCCTGCAGGATTAGTCAGTAGAAAAATCAAAGGTGAGGTAAAGGATCTTGAGTGGAAAAAAACCTTTGTAACCAGAGCTAAAAAATATAACAAGCCTATCGTTCCAATCCACATTGATGGTCGATTGACCAATTTCTTTTACAGGCTTGCCAAAATAAGGAAGTTCCTTGGTATCAAAGTTAATATAGAAATGTTTTATCTTGTGAACGAATTGTACAAGCAGCGGGGAATTCACGTCCCCATTACTATAGGAGAAGTTATTCTGCCTGAAAATCTTACAAGTGAACATAAGGATAATGAATGGGCAGAAATCATAAAAGAAAGAACCTATGCATTAAAAGCATAAATACTTGTCTGGAGTGAATAAAATATGGAAAAGAGAGATTTAGATGTCATACAGCCGATTGATAGAGACTTATTGAAAAAAGAGTTAAACGAAGACAGATTTGTAAGAAAAACTAATCATCTGGATAATGAAATCTATATTATAGATGCTTTTAACTCTCCCAATGTTTTGAAGGAAATCGGTAGGCTAAGAGAAATATCCTTCCGTGCTGCCGGCGGTGGTACAGGCGAAGCTATAGACCTGGATGAGCTGGATACTCATGAAATCCCTTATCAACAGTTAATCGTGTACAATCCCATAGATGAAAGAATAATTGGTGGCTATAGATTTATCGACTGTAACCTCGCTACGGATCTTGAAGATAAAAAAGTCCTGTTGTCTACTGCTCATTATTTCAACTTCTCTGACAAATTTGAGAAGGAGTATCTGCCCTATTCCATTGAACTGGGGCGTTCTTGGATTCAGCCCGATTATCAACCTTCCGTTTCACCTAGAAAAGGGATGTTTGCCCTATCAAATCTATGGGACGGATTGGGTGCATTGGTAAGTATATATCCGCAGATTAAATACTTCTTTGGCAAAGTAACTATGTATCCACATTACGACCGCGAAGCGAGAGATATTCTTATGACTTTTATGGCGTATTACTTTCCGGATAGAGAAAATCTTGTCACTCCGATTAAGCCATATCCATTTGTCTACAGACAAGATATTGTTGACAGTTATTTCAAAGGTCAGAACTTTAAAAAAGGGCATCGTAATTTGCGTCAGCTACTGGCAAAACTCAATGAAAGCATACCACCGCTCATTAACGTTTATATGGGGTTATCAGAAACGATGAAGACATTTGGAACAGCAATTAACCCTGATTTTGGCGATGTGGAAGAAACGGGAATTCTCATAAAACTCGATGATATTTATGAGGAAAAGAAAAAGAGGCATGTACAACATGACTCTATTCATCCCAATGCATTTAAGCTCAACAATTATAATAATCAGTGAACTATTAATGTTCTTTAAATAAACTAACTTAGCCGGATATAATTCCGGTTAATTAATATTTCTGTGACTCGTATTGCATCTGATAAAATAAAGCTATTCTTTTCACTACTGGTAGTCTGCACAGTTCTTTCTGTTCTGACCAGCGGTTGCAATACCAAGAAATATCTGAAAGAAGATGATTTATATCTAAAGAAGAATACCATTTTCTACGAGGAAGAGTTAAACAAGCTAAATGCTTCCAGACTGGATTCTGAAATTCCACAACTCATTAAAATAAAGCCCAACAGTGGTTTCCTTTGGATTCCCAGACATTGGTTTCATTTCCGCTATAATCAAGTACAAAAGGACAATTGGTATTGGAGGTTTATCAACAAAAATATCACGGAAGAACCTGCTTTTATAGATAGGGATGTTTTGGATAAAACCGCGACTAGTATCGCTCTGCATCTAAAGAATAATGGTTATTACGATGCCTATGTAGAGTATAAAATCGATACACTTACAGTTAAACATGAAGCAGTTGTCGACTGGTTTATTCACCCGGAAGAATTATATCTATTTGATGAGTTTAAAATCGTCTCTGAAGATTCTGTCGTATTGCAGATAATCAATGATGACTGGCGTAATATGGTTATCAAAAAAGGAATGGCAATCGATATAAATAATTATAATGAAGAGAGAAAGAGAATAGTCACACTTCTGCGCAATAAAGGTTACGCTAATTTCTCGCAGTCATATATTGATAAATTCACGGTAGATACTACTGGTGGATATAATAATGCCAGCTTAAAAGTGCTCAGCAATCCGGGAGGTGGTTTATATCCAAGATATAGAAACAGAAACATCTTTATATATTCCGAGGGCACGAACGAAAAGGATTACAGAGATAGCCTTATAGGACTTAAAAACAGCCCTGGAACCCACTTTTTTGGTGACAATTATATCGTACGTCCTTCCGCCATCGAACAGAATCTACGACTCAAGCCAAATGCCTATTATTCACGAAAGAACCACGATGAGACCCTTGCTGAAATAGGTGATTTTGCAATTCTAAAATATCCGACAGCGCAAATCAGTTTTGATACTGTAGGTGGACAGCATTACGTCGATTATAGTTTTTTCCTGAAAAACGAAGATAAGTACGACTGGAATATAGATCCGAGTCTTTACTATTCTACAATTGCTAACTCCAGTCAGTTACTTGGTTTATCAATGGATTTATCTCTGACGGATAGGAATATTTTTGGAGGTGGAGAAGCCTTTACTACTTCAATCGAGGGTTCCACTGAATTAAGTCTTTCCAATCTAACAGAAAACAGTACATACAACTTTGGGTTTTCAAATAGTCTGCACTTTCCAAGGATGATACGGTACCCTTTTGTTTATAACTGGATTGAAAATTCAATTCCGGAGACAGCATCAGAAAACCATCTGATAAAGAGATATTTGCGTCAAGCTAAGACAAAGGCAAGTCTGAATTATCTGTATAGTTACAGGAGTAATTATTACAGATACAATTCCTTTTCCGCTTCCTTTGGGTACACATGGCGCATCAATGAATTTTATGACTTTGAGCTTGACCACATAGGATTTGACTGGTGGTTACCGACTATTTTCGACTCGTTTCACGATAGAATTAAAGATAATCAGTATTTCCTGCGAGCATTTGATAAACGTTTACTTACAGGAGTTCTCTTTAAACGGGTAAGATTATCATATTCAACTCCTGGCCAGAATTATCGAGGCGAGCGCTGGGGCGCTTATGTAAACCTAGAGACTTCCGGACTGGAAATTATGGGAATTGATGCAATAAGGAGCTTAGCGGGATTTAAATCCAAAATAAGATTGGGAGACAATCAGTTTTCCAAGTTTCTGCGAGTTGACTTAAACGCAACCTATTCCAAGAGATTTAACAATGAGACAGAGCTAGCGTTCCGTGTAAGTACAGGAGCTGCTATCAGCCTGGACACCCTAAACGTCCCATACATCAGACAATTTTATGTGGGAGGGCCTTATAGTTTAAGAGCTTGGCCGGTGCGTGGAATTGGTCCGGGAGATCACTTTAATCCGGTACAGGCTGCGAGTAGGTTCCCACCCTATTTCACAGGTAATTTCAAGTTTGAAGCCAATGCCGAATATAGATTTAAGCTTTTCTGGCATATCCACGGAGCAGTATTTCTGGATGTCGGAAACGTCTGGAATATTCTAGATGATAACTTTGAAGAAAACACAAGGCTTAACTGGGATTCTTATGAACATATTGCTATCGGTTCTGGCGCCGGATTACGACTGGACCTTTCCTTGCTCGTAGTCAGGCTGGATCTGGGTTATCCGATTAAGAATCCATATAAAATCGAAAACTCATACTTCAAAACAGTTGAGAACTTTTCCTTTGGGAATTTCCAGCCTAATATAGCCTTTGGTTATCCATTCTAAGGATAGCATAATAGGTTTCTATAAAATATTGCTTAACCTTGATAGTCTGAGCATTTAAACAATGTGATTACTTAAACAAAGTAGCACGTCCATAGTCTTTACATATTGGACATTTTCTGGGGTCATGGCCGCGTGCAGGACAGTATTCTCTACCGAATAGAATTATCTGAATATGCACTTTGTTCCACATTTCCATCGGGAAAGCCTTCTTTAAATCCTCTTCAGTTTTAACGACATTTTTGCCAGTAGATAATTTCCAGCGATATGCGAGTCGGTGGATATGTGTATCAACCGGGAATGCGGGTATACCGAATGCCTGAGACATAACAACAGAAGCTGTTTTATGCCCTACCCCGGGCAAGCTTTCCAACGCTTCAAATGAAGCCGGAACTTCTCCTCCATACTCATTTATCAGGATTTTAGATAATTCAGAAATCGCCTGAGATTTACGCGGTGCGAGTCCACAAGGCCGGATTATTTCCTTTATTTCTTCTACGTCTACACGTGCCATGCTGTATGGATTATCAGCTTTCGCAAATAAGGATGGCGTGACCATATTCACACGTTTATCGGTACATTGTGCCGACAGTAATACAGCTACAAGTAAGGTATATGGATCTGTATGATGTAGCGGCACTGTAACCTTTGGATAATAGGAATCCAGAATCTCGGCTATCTGAAGTGCTCTTTCTCTTTTTGTCATTACATATTATTTTTGACTAACCTTTTTTATACGAGTCCATATAAAAATTCGAGTGTATCTACCCCATCTGCATAATCCCAAGGATTGGGTTTCTGAGTATCACCCGGTGCAAGGACGGACCGATTCAATTGTACTGTATTATTAGCAACCACACATTGAATCTGCTCGTTGTGACCTTGAATGAACTCTTCCACTTCGCTTATATCTTTATATTCTTTAAGGTGTATACTCGCTATCCTGGAATGAATCTCATCGCTTTCGATAAACAGAAGTTCATCATTGGTTTTAAAGTCTATATGCTCCATCATGCAGATGGCAAGATTATAATTGTAGTTATTCTCGTACTTGTCGTTATCTCTCATGGATTTATTCGGAATGATATTGGCATACAAGCGTTCCTTTTGAAACATTTGCGGAAGCATAATCATAGCGACATTCCTACAACCAAGACCAAAATAGCTGAAGACATCTTCTTTCAGTTTTATAATTTCATCGTCACTGATATTCTCATCAATAACTGCGATTCCCTGCCGGTTTTTCCTGATAAGATGAGGAACGTGTGAGAAATATTCGTAAAAATATCGAGCGCTATTGTCGGAACCTGTAGCGATTACCGCGTCATAACCCTTTAACTTTCCCACAAACTCTACTCGAGATGCAAGTTCAGAATCTATTTCTTTTAAAATACTCAGCATTGCAGGCAGCAGATGTTCGTCCTTGGAAGATAATTTCACTAGTGCACGGTGTCCGGAAATCAATACGGATAAAATATCGTGAAAGCCTACTGCCGGAACGTTACCAGCGCATATCAGACCTATATACCTAGGTTTTATATCTTGAGTCGGGTATTTATTCAGCCATTGCCTTAATTTATCACCATTCAAATAATAATCTGCAATTGCATCGATTGCTTTCCATTGCTGATCAATTTCAAACCATTTATTGTCGCGCTTACTCTTTAATACCGCAAGCTCAAGTGCATCACCTCTTTCCTTAAGTTTTTCTCCCCATAAAGTAAGAGATCGGATAATTGCTTCCTGCATTTATTCGTGATTTTTTCTAGTACTGAGATAACGTTCCCAGCGATCTAATGTTTTCTGAAAATCCTCTGGTAATTCCGCCCTAAACTCCATCACTTCATCAGTTTCCGGATGGCGCAGTTTAAGGTAGGCTGCATGTAAGGCCTGGCGTGGAATCTGATCGAATGTATTTTTGACAAACTGAGAATACTTAGAAAAAACCGTTCCCTTAAGAATCCTGTCACCACCATATAATTCATCATTGAATATAGGGTGCCCAATTGAAGCTAGGTGAATTCTGATCTGATGCGTTCTTCCAGTTTCCAGATTGCATTCGAGTAAGCTTACATAGTACAATCCTTTTAAGACTCTATAATGCGTTATTGCATTTTTCCCAAAGTCTTCATCAGGGAAAGTCGCCATTTTAATTCGGTTTTTAAAATCACGACCGATAAACACATCAATTGTCCCCTCTGATTCTTCGGGTTCACCCCAGACAATCGCTTTATAGGTTCTTTCAACTTCGCGATTAAAAAACTGATGGTACAAGGATTGCATCGCGAGTTCAGTCTTAGCAATAACTATAAGTCCTGAAGTATCTTTATCCAATCTGTGCACTATTCCGGGCCTATCAAGCGAGTTTCCCGGTAAAATTGGCAGATCCTGTTTTTGAAGGTGATAAATCAGCCCGTTAACCAGAGTTCCCGTCCAGTTTCCATGTCCGGGATGTACTACCAGGCCTGCCTGCTTATTCACAATCATCATGTGCTCGTCTTCATACACTATATTAAGTGGGATCTCTTCCGGAATAAGATATTCATTCTTCTCCATCACCTTAGGCGTCCTGATTTTAATTACATCGAGCGGACTTACCTTATAGTTACTCTTTACAATCTCATCATTGACAGTAATATCGCCACTCTCAAGACTCTTCTGAATCTTGGAACGTGAAAAATTACTGATTCTGTCCGTGATGAACTTGTCAATCCGTACTTTAGTTTGCTTGGGGTCGACATTCAGAACCTTAACCTCAAAGTCGTCTCCTAATTCTTGACTCATAAACCTTTTATTTCTTCAGCTTTCGCAAATATAAACGCATTATTTGACGCAGATGTTCCGATTCTATATCACAGCTTTGGTTTAGTTCCAAATGATTAATCGTAAAATTCGTAGACGATTCTGAAATCGAAGAACAAGTAATCCATAGTGCTCTTGTTCATCTGGTAGAAATCCAGTGGATGTCCTTGAACTCCGGTAACTTTATCTGCGGGCAAGAAATCATATTTCATCCTGGACGATTTATTGTAGTTCACACCTAGTTCAATCAAAATCGGCGCATAAACAGAGATGGAAACTCCGGCTCCTATCTGTCCCAGAAATCCTACATTTTTTGTTTCTGAATAAGTTAAATAATCAGAAGAGTAGCTGGGATTGGTTTCAGAAATAAAACTATTGTAATACCGCAGACCTGCACCTGCCTTGATGTAAGGGATAACATAAGTAGAAGAAAAGATTTCGTATTTAGTCATTCCCATAAAGTCATTTATACGGGGCCTCACGGTAATTTTATTACTGTTTCCCACAACCATATTGGGAGCAATTTTTGACTTATCAAACTCCAAAAATTTATATTCAAATCCAAACATCAGTTTGTTATTTCTCGTAGGTCTCGCATAAAAGTCAAACATAAAACCTACGGACATTTTATCGACAAAGCTTCTGTAAAAGCCTCCGGGATATAACAAGTTAACTGCGAATCCCAGTTGATAATCAGGAAGATATGCATCCATAATAAGAGATTCGGATTCGTCTGAGTCAGGTACATAAGAATCGTCCTGAGCCCGCATTTCCTGAAGAAGAAATGGAATAGTTAAAAGTAATATGAGTAAATATCGCTTCATTCTTGTATTAGATTATATCTCTAATTTAGGCTTTTCAGGTACAAATTAAAATCTTAGCAGCTTAATCCGCTGTTAAAGTTACGTTAAATTAATATATAAGTGTTTTTAACAGCGGAAAATATGAAATGCTTACAAAGAATGGTCACATAAGAAATCCAGAAACATTGCCTACATTTTACTTTAACTACACTGTGGCAATCTATTGATTCCCTGTGCATAATTGATCACCACAAAATACATAATAGTAAGTTACCGTCCTCTCAACCCGAGCTCTATTGCTTCCGGTTTAAGAATCTTTCCATCTTCTATTGTAAAACGCAGAAGTGTTCTAATGTGGTGAAAACCCTGCATACCACAAGCACCCGGATTCAAGTGAAGTAAGCCTCTTTCTCTGTCAGGCATCACCTTTAAAATATGCGAATGCCCACTTATAAATAAATCAGGTTTAATTTCATCAAGTCGTGCCTTAATTCTCGCCGCATATCGTTGAGGATAACCTCCTATATGGATCATATACACTTTAAGGCCCTGAACGGTAAAAATCTGTTCCAGCGGCAAAGTCCTCCTGAGAATACTATCATCTATATTTCCATACACTGCCCTCGTAGGTGCAATACTTTCCATGATTTCAAGGACTTCAAGGGAACCAATATCTCCTGCATTCCATATCTGATCAGCTTCTGAACAGATTTCCGTCAATCTATCATCCCAATATCTGTGATTATCCGAGAGTAGAATTATTCGTTCACCTGCCATGATCAAAGACCAATTTGCCGAAAGGCGACCCACTGCCCAATAAGTCAAAAGCCCTTTCTGATTCTTCCATCCTAAAAACCTCAGCTACCAGCGGCCTTATTTTATGTTCTACAACAAAGTCAAGCATTTCGCTAAATTCCTGATCCGTCGCCATTGTAGTTCCTAAAATCGAAAGTTGTCGCCAGAAAATAATCTGTGGATTTATTTCCGTGATTTTGCCTAGTGTACCACCGTAAAAGACTATTCGTCCACCAGGATTGGAAATAGGAATAAAGTTTTTGAATCCTGGGCCTCCGGCACTATCGATAATGGCATCGAATCCACCCGCCATATCCTTTAATTGTTTACTCCAGTCTTCGTCCTTATAGTTTACACCACTCTCAGCTCCCAGTTCAATTGCTTTATTAATTTTGTCTTGGCTGCCGCTAGTAACAAACACCTTAGCGCCTTTTGCGCAAGCAAACTGTAAAGCCAGTTGAGCAACTCCTCCGCCTACTCCTGAAATCAGAACGGTATCACCCTCGGAAATTTGTGCCTTAGTTGTAACGGCGCGCCACGCGGTCATACCTCCCAGTGGTAGTGCAGCTGCTTCATGTATTGTAAGATGTTCTGGTGCTATATGCAGTCTATGTTCAGGAACTGTAATTCTCTCTGCAAAAGTACCGTGTTTAGGCATGCCCAGAACTTCGTAAGCGTTACTCTGTACACGCTTATCGTCCCCCCATTGAATATTGGGGTTTATAAGCACGCGGTTACCATTATGTATACCTATTCCATCAGAGCCCAGAATAGTGTTATTCTTTATCCCGGGATATAAGCCCTGGGTGATATAGTAATCTCTACGATTCATTCCGCTGGCGAGAATTTCAAGTTCTACAGTATTCTCTTTATACTGATTTCCTCCGGGATTAAAATCCTCCGGTAAGGGAAACTTCTTCAGTTCCCTGAATACCAGTGCTTTCATATATTGTTATGATTCTAAAGACGTTTAAAAAAAGAAGTCGTGGGAAATAAGCCGGATTCTGTACCTAAAAGGCTTCTATCATTTATCTCGGTCGTAAAAACGATCTCTATCTGCCTACCCCTCTTGCGTGTACGACCCCCGCCCCCGGAAAACGTACAAACCCACGAGCACATGAGTAATTCAAGATATACATGGCATTTCAACCCGCGAGGTATATCGCCTGAATACATTACTGTATTCAAGTGTGCGCTCTTACCGCACATTTTCACCCTTACCTGCCTGTGGCAGGCGGTATATTTCTGTGACACTTTCTGTACTCCTCATTTGGAATACCCACGTATTAGATGGCGCGGTGCTCTGCGTTGTCCGGACTTTCCTCATCCCGAATAACCGGGACGCGATAGAATATCCCACGACTATAACTTTTAACGATTAGCATTTAAAAAAGTTCCTGAACCAAAAGGAAATGATATATTAATAAGTTTTTTAATAAATAATTCCCTATTTTTGTGATGTAGTATATATTGCAATATAACATTATGCGTCAAAAAGCCATTCTATTTCTATTACTTGGAATAGTAATCTTTGTGGGGAGTATCGTGATTTCAACCCCGCGCAATAATACCGATTCGCTTGAGAAGCGATATCAGGAATGGCAAAACAATTACAGTGACTACCTGGAAAGCACGGTACTACGATTACAGAAAGATTCCAGCGCGATAAAACGATGCATAGAATCCCCATTAGAATGTAGTTTTTCCAAAAAGATTGACCAAAGCAAAGAGGGAATTCTTCTCTACTCCGACAAGGATTCTTTAATCTACTGGACAGGTAACAACATTCCCTCTCCCCAATTATTTAAAGCTTCAAAGAAAAATGTAATCTGGAATGATAATCAGGCATTTATAATTAAAGAACTTGCACGGCACAAAGGCTCAATTCTATACTTTATCAGTTCACCAGCCGGTGAAATGACAACAGCATTCGGGGTCAATTATCCGGAACAATATTTCAGTTTCAAAAAGCAACCCAGTAATTTTGCCTTTATGGATAAATCCGGGGAAGCGCTATTCTTCCTTGACATAAAATCATTGCCACAAGCGGAGTTTAACCATTGGCTGGCATTTATCCTGTACACCTTATCTTTAATAAGCCTGTTTCTGGGCGCCTATTTCTTTACTGAACTGTTATTTCACGACCACTCCAATCAAAAACGAGTCAGCTACTCTATACTCGCTTTCCTGTTAATACGATTTATCACCGCTCTCATTTTCTATAGAGGCATAGACATGAACCTGTATAATCAGGCAGGCGAGACGCAGATAGGCCAGTTAAATCTAGGGGTACTTTGGATTAATATACTATTATTTTACGCTATTGTCCTCATAATCACCAAGAGACTGAAATTTGAAATAAAGGATGTTTACCATAAATGGACTAAATATCTCATTTACGGCATTGCTTACCTTGCTATCATCGCTTCCTGTATGCTTGTCGCCTATGTAGGTCAGTCAATTATATTTAATTCGAGACTCGGGAGTAATCTCGCCAGAATCGGAGACTGGTCGGTGGATAGTATCATATCATTAATAGCCTGTGTCATATTTATTGTTACTGTTTTCCACCTCGCATGGTTTCTATTGAAATCGATTAACACAATCAATTTCTCTTTACCGGGTAAAATGCTAGCTCTTCTGGCAGCCTGTGTGGCAAGTCTCGCGTTATATCCTTTGGTTAATATACATCTACACCCGTTTCCTTTCTACCTGATTGTTATCCTATTCGTTTTCCTCATGGATTTGTTTATAGAAGAGGAACAGGCCAATCTCAACTGGCTTTTCATCTGGATTGCTGTTGCAAGCGCCTGCTCCACGAGCATCCTATACAAGTACTATGTAGATAAAGTAAACGCGAGTCAGAAATCTATTCTTTTATCTCTCGCCTATTCTGAAACTGTTCCAGCTTCCGCAAATAAGGAAGCAAAACTCCTGCCCAATGTCACTCTGGACTATGCTGTGTATATTAAGGGTAAACGACAGAACTATTATGGAGAATACTACCCACTCATTTATCCTTACGATAAAGTTACTGAGCTCAAAATGATTGAAACTTATGATAGGGATAACCGATATGAAACAATCTACAGGGCCAGCAACGATATAGTTGTTGTCAGCAGCAGAATCAAAAACAGCTTTATTACGCCCATATCCTGGTATGCATATATGTTTGTAATCTGGATAGTCATCGCAATTCTCATGGCCGCAATCAACACGCGATGGGAATTTCTACCCGTCGAATGGAAATTCAGGATGACACAACTACCGAGTTTGCGGCGCAGAATCCAGTTTAATATCATGATGATTACAATAGGTTCTTTTACTGCAGTCTGCATTCTTTCCTATATCTATCTTAAGAATACTGCCAACCAGGAGATTGAATACGAAGCAAAGAACAAATTATCTATCATAATCGATGATATCGAAGCACAGCTAGGTTCAGGACAAGGTGGAAATAGAGCTGTGATTACGACTGTACAGACTAAAGCAGAAATGCACAGAGCCAAGGTCAATCTATACGATACACATGGTAAAACTCTCGTATCAGCAAGTAAATCTGAAAAATATAGGCTGGCACATTCGGATTGGAAGGCTTTACAGCAAAAACCGGACAGAATACATACATTAAGCAGTCCAGGGGATTATGAATATATAAGCCCGATCATCAGTAATCAGGGTAGAGTGCAGGCATATCTTGGATATAACCTGTCATATAACCCGATAACAGGGCCATTCAACAACTTCCTGAATACCCTCCTGAAATTGTATATATTCCTTGGTGTAATTGCATTGGGTATCTCATTATTTGTATCCAATTCCATTACCAATCCACTGAAAACACTGGGAGAAAAACTCAAGGAATTAAAACTCGGTAAGAAAAACCAAAGACTAGACTGGAATAGTCCTGATGAACTCGGAGATTTGATACAGAATTACAATCTCATGATTGATAAACTTGAGTCATCCGCGGAAATTTTGGCAGCTCAGGAAAGGGACACCGCTTGGCGCGAAATGGCTAAACAGGTTGCCCATGAAATTAAAAACCCACTCACTCCTATGCGTTTGAGTCTGCAACATCTGCAATTTACCATTGCCAATGATCCTGAACGCGGTATGAAAATGATAGATCAGGTGGCAGAAACAATTATTGAGCAAATTGACAATTTGACACGGATTGCTACTGGTTTCGGTGACTTTGCCAAGATGCCGACTCCGGAGAATATAAAACTCAGTCTCAACACAGTCGTCATGCACGTTCACGATTTGTTCCGCAAACGCGCAGATATGGATATTGAGTTGCAAGTCCCTATTAATGACGTTATCGTGTTTGCAGATAAAGACCAGGTTTCCCGCATTATCACCAATCTATTGAAAAATGCGATTCAAGCTATTCCACACGAAAAGAACGGGCATATTATCATCCGACTATACATTCAGGACGATAATGCAGTGATTTCAATCCAGGATAACGGATCCGGAATTCCGGATGAAATGCGCGATAAGATATTTGAACCCAATTTCACTTCAAAGTCCTCCGGCACAGGCCTTGGACTTGCAATGTGTGCCAATATGATAGAAGGATTTAACGGAAGAATATACTTTGAAACAGAAGTAGATGTTGGTTCCACATTCTATATGGAAATCCCATTGATGCATGCAGAAGAAAGGAATAGGATCTATCTCTAAGTGTAAAATGAATTTAATTCCGTTTATCTTCTGCCTTTTTATGACTACATTTAAACAATTAAATTATAGTTTTATTGCTATATGAATGATTCATCAACATGCTAAACGGAGTAGAATTTAAATAAAATGGCCTGGGGTTTACCGAGATTTTCAGATAACAGAGAATTACATAGACCATTGCAGAACATCGCGCTTTGGAACGGTTTACGTATGATGGTTACTATGCTCATCCCTGTCACAATCGGTGTGATTATGGGACAGCCACGTTATGCCTTTATGCTAGGCCTGGGAGCACTTGTAATGGGGATTAGCGATATTCCCGGAACCAATACCCACAGAAGAAATGGAATGATTGTGGCATTTTTTATCCTAGTATTAAGCCACGGACTTATTTCCATTACATATTTTCTACCCTACCTACAGTCAGGTATCCTGATTATATTATCATTCCTTCTTTCCTATATCGCTTTATATGGTAGCAGAGCCTCTATTATAGGAGCTGCAGGAATGCTGGCGATGATATTTGCTCTCTTTGCAGGGAAGACAATGACAGCAGCTTTAATGAGTCCGGTGATGATAGCGATAGGTGCTGCATTTTATTTCCTCGTCTCTTTTACCTTTATGCAGATGCGTCCTTATAGGATTGTAACGCAATTTCTGGGCGAATCCATAAGTGGTATCGGCGAGTATATCCGTGAGCGCGCCAATTTGTACGACATCAATGCGGACAACGATTTTCATTTGCAAAAGCTAATGAAAAAACAAGTCCTCATCAACGAAGAGCAGGAAAATATCAGAGAGCTTCTGCTTAAACGAAGACAAGTACAGAAAGGAACCGGTCACTATGAACGCGCGCTGGCGATTATCTTCAGCGAATCTGTGGATATGTTTGAATTGGCTTATGCAGCGCATTTTGACTACGATAAATTAAAGGAGATTTTCAGAGAATCGGACATTCTTCAATATTACTCAGAAATAATTGCTTTAACCGGACAAGAAATCGAAGCATTGGGAGAAAGTATCGCAGTAAATGAGCGGTATGAGCTGCAGTATGATATCGACAATAAAATAAAGAATCTGAATACTAAGTTGAATCTTCTTCAAGCAGATTTACCGGAAAATGTGAGTGCCGCAGACGTGCAACTACTTTTTAATATTCACCAGCATTTAAAGCGCCTCTATCACAAATGCGTGTTGATCAAGGAGTACCATAATAGAGAATCAAAGCCCGCTGCTAAGAATTTTCACAAATTGCGGCTAGACCTCTTTACGCAGCACCAGACTTATGCTATCAAGCCGTTTATATCCAATCTTTCCTGGAGTTCCATTCATTTTAAACACGCGCTGAGAACGGCAATAACATTTGCTGCAGGAATAGGTATAGGATTACTGTTTCCACATCAGAAGAGTTACTGGATTTTACTGACCATTGCAGTCATTTTACGACCAAATTATAGTCTTACACTAGCTAAGGCTAATCAAAGGGTAATAGGAACCATCGTCGGTGCTTTTATAGGTTTTGGTCTGGTGTCACTTCCCTTTTTTAACAATACAATCGGAATATTTATCCTGATTTTCGCGGCTTGGGGTTCTTTTACCTTTAATGTTCTGAATTACAGAACGTCAGTGGTTTTCACAACGATTGTCGCCTTACTGAGTAATTATTTTATCCTACCCGACTTTATTTCCGTTGTCGAGCAACGCATACTCGATACATTAATCGGAGCCGGACTTTCTATGATTGCCTTACGTTTATTGTGGCCGGACTGGGAGTCTTCGTCTATGGCAGATAAATTAACCAAGGTCCTTGCTGCCAATCGAAAATATATCGCGTCCATCAAGGGTTTTCTACAAGGTCAAGAAGATGCGAAGTTACAATATAAGCTCGCAAGGAAGGATAGTCTTACGAGTAATTCAGACTTATCAAGTGCATTTCAACGTATGCTGGACAACCCGGACAGGGCGCAATTCCTCCCTACCCGAGTTTATAATTTCACTACACTGAATTATGCTTTCATGTCGCACACTGCGGGCATGGGTTCGCAACTTATGGATTATGAAGTCGATAATGCTGAGCTTGCGCGCGAATGGATAAGGAATATAGAACGGATTGAGTCTACGATGAATCTCGCAGAGGAAATAATTCTCAAGCGACATATTACCAAGGAGTGGACTATAGAGACTATTCCGATTAATCTGGAAAAGACAAAGGCTGAATTAAAGGATCTTGCTTTTTTTGAAGCACAGAGGGCAAAAGAAAAGGCCCTTGAGCAACGCCCGGATTTCGATCTTATTAATTTTAGGACATTAGGTAATCAATTAGATTATTTAGAAAGCCTGAGTAAACGTATTTTAAGGCAGAGTGAGGAATTTGGGAAGAAACTAAGGTCACAGGGTTTATAAATCGGCTTCCCCAGGACTTATTGTATCATCCTACTCATATAAACTCACCCCGTTCTCATCGGTAGTTAACACCTCAGACATATAGTCAAACCATGGGCGTAGTGCTTGTAAAGTTTTTACAGCTTCCCCATAAAACTTCTCCGAGATTACTTCGGCATCAGTAAAGGAGCGATTTGCAATAAATTGTTTTTTCTTCAGTAACTCAATTGCCGGGCTCTCTAGATCAAACCCTCTCGGACCTGTCTTAAGTCCTTCACCGCGTATTTCTCCAAAGAATTTTTTAAATGCTCCTTCATTCATGATCTTATTCATCGGTTCCATATCAAAATCAAATTCTTTCCTCAAGCGTTGCAAATCGTTCTTTTCAGGGTTCCAGAAACCACCGGCAACTATAGAATTCCCAGGCTCAATACGGATGTAATAGCCACCGCGAAGAAGCGGTTTTCTCCTTGCTAGATGCATCCCAAAGTGTCTTTTATACGGTGTTTTATCCTTACTGAACCTTAGGTCACGATAAATCCTGTACATCTTAAATTTCTCAATATCATCTGACTTCATCACTTCAGCATAGATCCTTTCAAAGAAATCCTTTACCTCGCCTCTTATATCATCATAGCGTTCCTTATTTCCTGCAAACCACTCGCGATTATTATTGGAAGCAAGTTCTTTCAGGAAATCAAAATGGGATTGTTTAATACTACTCATGATGCTATCTATTATTAAGTCATTTAAGCTTACGCAAATGTAAACCTGCGCTTTCACTTTATTAAAATAGTTTAGACATAAAAGTTCACGTCTATTCGAATGTTATCACGATATAGAAACTGATAAAGCTTCAGTTTTCTTTCTGACAGAAAGCAGCTATTGGATATATTGTGAAACTTATTGAAGTAAATAGGAAAGAAAAAGTAGGGTGGATAATCGGGATCGAACCGACGACCTCTGGAACCACAATCCAGCGCTCTAACCAGCTGAGCTATACCCACCATTTGAAATTTTTACACGGAAAATATCCGTGGGCCTTTCGCCGGGGCAAATATAAATATTTTTATCAATATCACCCAATAAAATAAAATCTCTTATTCTTTTTTTAATTATTAGCAGGATCTGCCTTAAGAGTGATGGTCTGAGATACCGGATTTAATGGGGCATCTACTACATTTCCATCGGAATCCAGTAATGTTAAAGTGATCTTATTTTCACCCATTGGCAGGCCTTGTAAGAAGAAAGGCTTCCAATCACCTACAGTAAAACTAGCACTTTCATTGACATCCACCTTCACAGAATATCCTCCTTCGCCCATCGGTGCATTCAAAGGATAAAAGTCAAGCATGACATTCTCGGTTTCATCACCTATATATGCGCCCTTAGGTCTGGAATAAAAAAGCATTGGGTCACGGATAGGTTCTACTTCCTTGAAATTGTTGCTTTCAACTTCAACTACAAAAGCTCTACGTGCTTCGGGAGTTTTAATACTCTCGTGATAAGAACGTGAGAGGAATGTAAGAATGTGATGCGTTCCGTCCTCTATATCTTTATTAAATTCCGCTGTATAATATGCGCCATAGGGTTCATCGTCAATAATAAGGTGAATGTGCTGCCCTTCACCACTATTGGCACACATTTTTAGACCGGCATCGCTAGTCTGCTCGCCAAGCTTATACTCGCCTTCAGGAATCAAATAAGAAAATTTACCACCTTCATAAGAAACCTGGTCGATCCTCGCATTGTCATAATTAGGTGATTCTGAAAATGAAGCCAGTTTAATGCCGTTGCTTTCGGCAATTACTTTAGATTCCACACTGGCAGTTGTTGTACCGGTAGAATCAGTTTTGCTTCCGGCATCATTTGCACACGATGTGAAAATAATGGCGGAACTTAGGATTGCAAATAATAATACTCTCATTGTTTTAAATTATTTTTAGTAAAGTCTGGTATTAAACGATTCTTAGCCTCACAAGTTTAATTAATTAAAAATATTTGTAAACTGTTTGATAAATCAAAACTGGATTTATATATTTGCAGCTCATTCAGAAAAGCAGTGGTGCTTTTATTCAACCGGAGGAGTGGCAGAGTGGTTGATTGCACTGGTCTTGAAAACCAGCATACGTTCACGCGTATCGGGGGTTCGAATCCCTCCTCCTCCGCTAGCTTCTTAAAATGCTTCATACGTTATCTACGTGTGAAGCATTTTTTATTTCTACTTGCCATCTTCATTTCTTCAGAAGTAAATGTTTATAGAATCAGCTTATCAGAACATCTTTAGTAAAAACAGCAGGAAAGCGATAATCAGGATAAAGGTTATTATCAATTTGACAAAATATCCACCCATTCCTCCTTTTCCTCCTATCTGTTCATGATTTCTTTTTAGTTTTACCATAGCTTTTTGTATTAATTCCGAAAATTTACATATTTTTCCAGCAATATGAAACACATCGGCTATTACATCCCGATTTTACTGTTATTAGGACTACTTATAAATCCTTTTACACAATCCGTTGCTCAGACTCCTTATGAGGATTTTAAAGGCGCGATTTATGATGCTCAAGCAGGCGCTGCCGTATCTATGGGCTCACCTCTTGCCATATACACCAACCCGGCTGACCTCATTTATTCTGCTAAGCTAGGAATTTCAGCTTCCGCAAAAAATTATTTCTTTGGTGAAGATGGTGTATGGTCAGGAATTCTTGCCGGATCATTTGCACTGAGTCAAAAAGACGCTATGGCTGTGGCAATTAGTACACTAGGGAACAGCTCTACAAGATTTACGAGTATCTCAGCCGGATATGCACACAAGTTAGGTGCAAATATGGGACTCGGTCTTACTGTGAACGGGCACCATTATGCGGTTAATAATTATGAAAGCAATTTCACCGGTTCTATCGATATAGGGTTCCGTGCTGCTGTATACCCTTATCTGCATCTTGAAGCAAGTATTCACAATCCTTATGAAATAGGTAATATCGACTACAAACAGATTAAATCCTCTCTGAATTTTCAAGTTTTATATGAAATCGGTAAGAGCGTTCAATGGACAACTGCCTTGAAAAAGTCATGGCGCAATCCTCTGAGTATCAGTACTGCGATCGGTGTAAAGCTGAGCGATTCATTTATCGTATATGCAGGTGGCGGCTTTTCCCCTTCTCAGGTAGGTATGGGTATACGATATGAAATTGGAAAATTAAATTTAATGACTTCATCCAGATATAGAGCGCCTCTGGGCTTCAGCCCTTCTATTGAGATGGAATATAAATCTAACTAAGCATGAATATATGCGTTGTGGCTGCTACCATGGAAGAAATAAGACCGTTTATCGATAGACATGGTCTTCAGGAATCCAATTCGGTCAAGCTTGATAAACACAAGGTAGAATATCTCATAACCGGGACAGGGATTACGGCAATGACCTATTATTTACTGCATCATGTGATTTTCAGAAGATCTGATTTTTATATTCTTGCAGGAATAGGTGGCGCTCTGAACAAAGATATTGAAATAGGCGAAATCGTTGAGGTTAGTGAAGATTGCTTTGCCGATCTAGGGGCTGAAACGCTGAAAGGCCAATTCCTTAACCTCGATGACATGGGACTGAATACAGAACCGGGATTGCAATGGTTCTCCAATAACCCATATAAATCCGAATTACAAAAAGTTCACGCAGCAACTATTCATCAGATTCCCGGTAGGCCTGAGCGCATTCAGACACTGCTCGAGCATTCCAAGGCTGATATTATCTCTATGGAAGGCGCGGCTTTTCATTACGTAATGGCAAAGAAAGATATCTCTTCGCTTCATATAAGAGCGATTTCCCACTATGTCGACGACAGCGAAAAAGAAAGCTGGAATTTACCGCTTGCCATGCAGAAACTCAATGCCTATTTGCGGCAGCTTATAAAAGAAAGAGACCTGCGTAAGACTAGAAGAAGACAATAATTATAAATGACACAGTCTATCGGATTCCCCTGATAAATCTGTTCTCTTTACGATATAATTCCCAGTTATAATCCAGCATTATTATATGTGAATAATTCTTTATTCCACCTTCTACACCTTGTACATTCAAGTACGAATTATAGAGAAAATCACGGAACTTGGGCATAAAACTCGGAAACTCCTTATGACATTCTGAAATGCGGTTAAAATCCTGTTTCACGTTTTCATCCAGAGTCTCGTACACTTCAGCATAATAATCTTTATCCATCTGACGCGCCAGACTGGCTATATAGTAATAAATGGAAAGATAAGCAGAATAACGCGTCACCGGATCCTCTGATTCTTTGCAGGCGAGATAAGCAAGAAAATTGGCTTCACCTTCCTGAGTTATTCCATAAGCATGACACAACTCATGTATAATAACGTATGGTTTCTGAATATTGGGGAGGCCGGGATCAATATATCCTTCTCCAGTAAACGGGTTAAAAAAACCGGCAGTATTCCAGCGAAGTAAAAGCCCCTTCGGCTTCAGATTATGAATTACGGGGGGGAAGGAATTGGGATATTCAAAGAAACTCAGATATTGCCTTAACTTGACCAGCGCTGAAGAATCGGGTTCTGTCAATACGGGAATATTACATACATCTTCTCCTTCAGAAAACTCCATTTGAGAACGCAGACTATTAAGGCTGTCAATTACAATTTCAAATGTTCTGGTAATATATGCCGAATCCGGTTTCTCCATACTTATTTCAAGACGCTGAGGAATCGTAGGCCTTAGATAATTATACCCCCAGAGCGCGTAAAAGAAAAATATGATAAATCCCACGATGGAGAAGGTCATACGTAAAGTATTCAGCCATTTCCATTTCCTTATGGATGGAGTGATTATTATTTTATAAATCAGCCATAGAATGAGATAAACACCAAGTATATATATAAGTGGTATGGGAATGTATTTTGTAAAATAATAACGTACATATTGATAGAGAGGATAAAATAATTGGCCATATAACTGTTCTACCGACTCGGGAGAAAAGCGGAAAAACAGATATATAATCAGGGCGATCAGCCCCAACATTATTCCTCTGGATAATTTCATTCTATAGTCGAACTATATCTTTTTAAACTCACCTATTCAACCGAAATGATTTTGAGGCTTGTAATGAGCTAAATATCTTACTTTAGTTAACCTACTGCACAATTAATGCCAAAGGTAATCTTCTTAACGCTTACGCAAAACTAAAACTTATATTAAGTCGGATATTTCATGAACACATCCGCTATCGTAGATACCATGGTAAGTATTTACAGCTATGCATTTTATCGAAAAGAAATAGCCACGATGTAGATTGAAAGAGCTAGTGAATCTCACAATTGTGGACGAATGACTCAGGAATAAGGAAAACCAATTTATAATCCATTTGCTATGAGCGTCCGACATTCCCAACTTGTAAATCGTTTAAAAATTATTCATATTCACATAAGTTTTTATACTATTGTAAACTAATCTGATATTAGAACGTTATTATTGCATTAATTAAACACTTAAACTATTAAAGAAGATGGCATTGGAATTCACAGATAGCAATTTCAAAGAAAAAGCACTTGATACCGACAAAGTCGTAGTAGTTGACTTTTGGGCTGAATGGTGTGGACCATGCAGAATGATTGGTCCTATTATTGAAGAATTATACAACGAGTATGGCGAAACTGCTGTAATCGGAAAACTGAATGTGGATCACAACCCTGAAGTATCGATGAAATATGGAATTCGTTCAATTCCTACTATTCTCGTATTGAAGAACGGAGAGGTTGTTGACAAGCATGTGGGCGTCACTTCCAAATCACAATTGGAGTCAAAGATTCAGGCACACATGAATTAACCTATCCGCCATAGGCGGATGAGTCGGCTTGTTATAATGAATTCTCATCGGAATAATCCGGGGAGGGCAATGCATTGTAACAAGCCGATTTTGTTATTATAAGAAGGAATATGTCAGACATATTATGCGTTAACACTAGTATATACACAGCACATTAATATTTAAGCCTTTATGGATTTCTTAGATTTACAGGATTTAAGACGTATTGAAAATCTCGAACTGCTTGCGCGACAAGTTGTAGAAGGTTTTATTATAGGTTTGCACAAAAGCCCCTATCATGGCTTCTCTGTAGAATTTGCTGAACATACTCAGTATAACCAAGGGGAATCTACCAAGAATATCGACTGGAAAGTATTTGCCAGAACAGATAAACTCTTTGTTAAGAAATATGAGGAAGAGACCAATCTGCGATGCCAGATTATCATCGACAATTCCTCTTCCATGCACTACCCTGAAGTCAGGCCGGACTCGGAAACTGCAATAAACAAGATTAGGTTTTCAGCCGTTGCAGCCGCTTCTCTGATGAATCTGCTCTACAAGCAAAGAGATGCATTTGGACTCAACATTTATGACACAGAAGTAAGAATCGGTTCTCAGGCTAAAACTAGTCTGCGCCATTATCGTCTTCTCTTGTCGCACTTGGAAAACATTCTCAAGGAATCAGATCCTGGGAAAAGAACATCCACAGCAGAATCTTTACACCTGATTGCAGAGCGCATTCATAAGAGAAGTATGGTAATTCTCTTTACAGATATGTTTAATCCGGATAGAGATGATCTGGAAGATCTCTTCGATGCTATCCATCACTTGAAGCACAAAAAACATGAGCTTATTCTGTTTCACGTGTTGGATAATAAGACGGAAATAGACTTTGGCTTTGATAACAAGCCTTATAAATTTGTCGACATTGAAACCGGTCAACAACTCAAGCTGCTTCCACAGCAGTTCAGAGAGAGATACAAGGAGCAGATGGAGAAATTCTTAGCGGAAATAAAGGAAAAATGTCTGCAATACAAGATAGACTTTATCCCGACCGATATCAGTAAAGGGGTTTATCCAGTTCTGCAATCATATCTTGTCAAGCGTTCCAAAATGTACATTTAATATGGATTCAGGGAAGCTTCAAGAATTACGCATTGATAAGTGGCTTTGGAACGTCCGTCTTTTTAAATCCAGAACCAAGGCTAGCACTGCCTGTAAATCCCGGAAAGTACAGATAAACGGTGAACCTGTCAAGGCTTCTACCAATGTCCGCGTTGATGATACTGTTGTTTTTCGGAAAGGTGCTTACACTCTTACAGTAAAGGTACTTGCATTGCTAGAAAGCCGTCGTAGTTACTCTATCGCCAAAGATTGTTATATTGATCTCACCCCTGCTTCAGAATACGAAAAATATAAGAAGTGGTATTATGAAGCGGAGACTTCAGAATTCCGTCCTCAAGGTACAGGCCGCCCTACTAAGAAGGATCGTCGGGCCCTGGATGATTTTAAGCAGTTGTTGTACGAGGATGATTTTTAATGGTTCTTATATAAAATAATGATGCTACATTATTTTAAACAGCATTTCATGATATACGTGACAAGATCACTACCACAGCAACATCTTAAACCTTATAAACAATCGCATTTACATTCATTCCGGCTCCCACAGAAGCAAATAATATAACGTCACCCTTTTTGACGGAATGTTCAGGAAGCTCTCCTTTTTTAATCATTGCAAGTAAAGAGGGAATTGTAGCAACACTACTATTGCCAAGTTTCTGAATAACCATTGGCATTATGTTCTCGGGCACAGGAGTATTATATAATTTGTAGAATCGTTTTACAATAGCTTCATCCATCTTTTCATTAGCCTGATGAATAAGAATCTTATCCAGTTGATCAATTGTATATCCACTTTTATCCAGGCATTCTTTCATTGCACCCGGCACATTCAGAAGGGCGAACTCATAAATTTTCCTTCCATTCATTTTTATGTATTGAATATCAGGCGAACACTCATTATTATATGATTTGCCGAAGAACAAATAATCATTTTCCTTATAAGTATATGAGCCCGACAAGTGCGATTTAATTCCTGACTCACCATCACTGAGTTCAAGGACAACAGCACCTGCGCCATCAGCGTAAATCATACTATCTCTATCGTGAATATCAGAGACGCGTGAAAGAGTTTCAGCACCTATTATCAGACAGCGTTTAGCAATCCCCGCTTTTATATAAGCATTAGCCTGAATCATTCCTTCCACCCAACCGGGACACCCGAATATGACATCATAAGCAACACAAGAATTATTCTTTATTTTAAGGCGATTTTTAACTCTGGATGCAATGCTGGGCACCATGTCCGACTGTACCGTACCAAAGCTCACATCACCAAAATTATGCGCAAAGATGATATAATCTAAGGTTTCAGGATCAATATCAGCATCCTTGATTGCTGCTTCCGCAGCAAGCAGTCCCAAATCTGAGGTATTTTGATCTTTTCTTGCATAGCGTCTTTCCTCTATTCCCGTTATTTCCTTCAATTTAGAGGCAATATAAGCATTGTCTTGTTTAAGCGTTTGACCCATTTCATCCATGAAATGATGCTGGTCAAAAAACAGGTTAGTTATGGTCTGCGAAGGGATATAGTTCCCCACCCCTATTATTTTACTTGTCATTCAGAAAGATTAGATGAAGATAATTGTTGTAAATATAAGAAATCCTTACGACTTTATCCCGTTCATCCATCAATTTCATAGGAATATGTCCATAACATTGGTTTCTAAAGACATATATTGTTTCTTTGTTTGTTGCTTAAGGACGGAAAACGTAAGCTTCAGATCGTATTACGCGTCAATGTCATTTTTAAATGATTACAGAGTAGTTTCATATTAACCTGTTTAAAGAATTAATATTTATGAATAAACTAATCGATATAGAAGAAAGACTCATAAGTTTAATAAACAAAGAACAGTGGAGAACGCTGAAGGTAGAAATGGACAAAATTGATCCCGTCCTTTTAGCCGGATTACTGGATGACATTGAAGGAGACAACAAATTAATCCTCTTCCGATTACTGAATAGCAGCCAAGCCAAAGACGTCTTTAAGCTTCTGTCATATAATGATCAGAAAGCAATAGTCGATGGTTTAAGGGATGCAGCTACTCCCAGTACCAGACATCGGGTATCAAAGTTATTAAACGACCTGGAGCCGGACGATAGAACAGCTTTTCTCAAGGAATTGCCCGTTGAAGTCGCTCAGCAACTCATTGATCAGCTTTCACCGGAACAAAGAAAGATTGCCGTTAAACTCTTAAGTTATCCTGAAGACAGTATAGGTCGGTTAATGACTACTGAGTTTATTGCTATTCGCCCGGAGTATACCGTAAAAGAAGCTTTTAAACATATCCGCGAATATGGTCCCGATTCAGAAACGCTGAATATCATTTATGTTGTTGATGAGAAGATGAGGTTAATCGATGATATTTCTATCAAAAAACTCATTTTAGCAGAGCCCGAAGAAATTGTCAACGATTTAATTGATTATCAATTCATTTCTTTAAACGCACATGAAGATCAGGAAGCAGCAATCCAGGTATTTAAGGACTATGACCTGGTTGCTTTACCGGTGGTCAGCGAACAAGGAGAGATGCTGGGGATAGTAACCTTTGACGATATTATGGACGTGGCAGAAGAAGAATCTTCTGAAGACTTTCATAAGTTCGGGGGTATGGAACAACTGGATTTCCCTTATGTGGAAACTCCCTTTCTATCTCTTATAAAGAAACGTTCCGGCTGGCTTATAATTCTCTTTATCGGGGAGATGTTTACAGCGACTGCTATGGGATATTTCGACGAGGAAATCTCCAAAGCCATAGTTCTCGCTTTATTTATCCCACTAATTATTTCCAGTGGTGGAAACAGTGGATCCCAGGCTGCAACAATAATTATACGTGCTATGTCTCTGAAGGAAATCACTCTACAAGACTGGTGGTACGTCATGAAGAAAGAATTTTCCTCCGGTGTACTATTGGGAGCAATACTAGGTGTAATTGGCTTTCTCCGAATCACTTTCTGGCAATTAATGGGCTGGTATGACTATGGCGAGTATTGGATTCTACTTGCTCTCACAATCGGAGTTTCACTGATAGGCGTAGTACTTTGGGGAACACTTTCCGGCTCCTTTATACCGATGATTTTAAAGAGATTAGGTCTGGATCCGGCAACGGCTTCTGCTCCCTTTGTAGCTACATTGGTCGACGTTACCGGAATCGTAATTTATTTCATGGTTGCATTAGCATTTTTAAGCGGTACTCTGTTGTAATAGAGGAAATTAAAAATTACATGATTGTTATCACACCTGTCCAAAACAATAAAAATCCAATTTAGTGATTTTAGTAACCCTATGCTTTAGCTTAGGGTTATAGACTACCACTTCCACCTATAGTTTGTGTTTCACTTTTGTGTGCAAAAGTGTTGCGACAAAGTCGCCTGAATTCCTTTGGAATTCTAACACAAAGTTGTAGGGTAGCGAGTCTTCCGTACCCGCACCCTGCATTTCGATAAACTCAATGACCGACAGGTGCAGGTACTAAAAGGACTTTCATCTACCTTTTGATAGGAATGTGTTCATAGAAATGAATGAATAATACGGTTCATTTCGGGAAACTACCGGCTCAAGTTACTCTACTTTATCTATAAGGGGTTTGATTCCGAAAAACCAGTAAATATTGCCTATATTTCAGTGTTCATGCCAAAACGTTTCTAATTTTAAAACGTTTTGGACAGATGTGGATTGTTAT
This sequence comes from uncultured Saprospiraceae bacterium, assembly GCA_964423575.1. GTDB lineage: Bacteria > Bacteroidota > Bacteroidia > Chitinophagales > Saprospiraceae > CAYRFF01. Next base: position 36,964 of record CAYRFF010000028.1, read on the forward strand.
GTGTACGACAATACAGCTAAGTTGAACAGGAATAATTCGTATATGTAGGGACGGCAGTATTTTGACTGCTAGGATAATGATGGTATGTGAAGGGACGCACGGTATTTAGACAGCTAAGATAACGGTGATATGTGTAGGGATGCACGTATTTAGACAGCTAAGATACCGGTGATATGTGTAGGGACGCACGGCCGTGCGTCCCTACACATTAGCAACATGTCCTTCCGTTCAATAACCACCGTGCGCCCCTACACATTAGCAACATGTCGTTCCGTTCAATAACCACCGTGTGTCCCTACACATTAGCAACATGTCGTTCCGTTCAATAACCACCGTGCGCCCCTACACATTAGCAACATGTCGTTCCGTTC
>CAYRFF010000028.1:37434-46459 GCA_964423575.1 uncultured Saprospiraceae bacterium
AATAACCACCGTGTGTCCCTACACATTATCAAGATGTCGCTTTACTCAATAACCTAATTCCTAAGCCTTTGACTCCAAATAGATGCCAACCATTAAACATATAATAATCATTCATAATATATCAAGAAAAATTTGTACCTTTACACTCTAATACATATAAACAACGTTTAGCATATATTGGACTCAAATTCAATGATAATAAACTAGCTTTCCATGAATTTAATAAAATACATCATACTTGCAGTCTGTATCTTGTTTACAAGCACACAGACGATTTATGCACAGGAATCAGCCTATGCTGCCGACCATCTCCGTAGTTTCAAAGATGGGAAAACCCTATTTAACCTCGGAACTTATGGTGCCGCACAGGATCAGCTAACGACTTTCCTGCAACTCACGGATAACTTCAGTACTCCTGAATATGATCAAATGCGGATGGAAGCTGAATTTCTCATCGCCCAGAGCGCACTACGCCTCGGTCAATCCAATGCAGAGCAACTGCTGTTATCATTCGTCAGGAATTATAAACCCGACCCTTATGCGCATAAGGCTATCAGAGAGATTGCTTCGTATTATTACAACAATAAACAGTATGACAAGGCACTCACTTATTACAAGGAAATCGACCTTTACGCCATTTCCAAGGAGGAAAGGACGGAAATCCGTTTTATGATGGGATATAGTGAGCTTGTACAGAAGAATTTTCAGGCGGCAAAACCACATTTTAATCTGATTAAAAACGAGGAAGGCGTTTATTACTACCCTGCCAATTATTACCTGGCAATGGCAGAGTATTTTACCAAGAACTACAACGCAGCTCTTTCCGGTTTTAAAACCGTTGAAAATTCCAGAAGATACCGCGCTGTGACTCCCTATTATATCAGTCACATATACTTTTTGCAGGATAAGACCGACGAGCTCATTCCATTTGCGGAAGCAAGTCTTGAACAAGATGAATTGCAGTATCGCGGTGAGATAAAATACCTGCTCGGCCAAGCATATTTCAAGATGGGTGAATACAAGAAGGCGCTACCTATGCTCGAAAGTCAGGCTCTGCATTCCAACCGTTCCGAGGATATATATCAACTTGCATATTCCTACTTCTACAATGGTGATTACGATAAAGCAGCGCGCCATTTCAGGCAGATTGCTATCGAAGACGGCGTTATCGGACAGAATGCCAATTTCTACCTGGCGACTTCATATATCCATCTGGACAATAAAGCCGATGCAAGGGTAGCTTTCGCAAATGCTTACCGCAATGATTATGATAATAAGATAGCTGAAGAAGCTCTGTTTAATTACGGAAAAATATCAGCCGAAATGAGATACGACCGAGAAGCAGTAAATGCACTTCAGAATATCCCTGCTTCTTCCTCCTTTTACGGGGAAAGTCAGAAAATCATTTCCGATGTTTTTTACGGGACTAAGGACTACGCACATGCTATAGGAATCATGGAAGAAATGGAAACTCTTTCTCCGGAACTCAAGAAAGCATACCAACATATCACACTGAACTACGGTCTTACCAAGCTCAACGCCGATGACCGATTAGAAGCTATGAATTACTTTGCTAAGTCGCAGCTCTATCCTATCAATTCGGAAGATGAACTACAGGCTAGATACTGGACCGCATATATCCATCATTCAGAATCACGTTATAAGGAAAGTATTGCTGAATTGAATAAATACTTTACTCTAGCGAGAAGTGAAAACGTATATATTCCTGCTAATTCCGACGAAGCTATGGCCCGATATCTCCAAGGGTACAATTACTTCAAGACTAGTAATTACACCTTGGCCGGAGGACAATTTGAAAGGGCAGTTACTCTACTGAAAGACAGAAGAGCAGATCAGGGCTCCAATACGCTGAAACGCATATATTCGGATGCGCTCGTACGTCAGGGAGATTGTGCATTTAAGGAAAATAAATACAGTCAGGCGCTGAATCTTTATGATACGGCATTGAATGCAGGATATAGCACTCCATCATATGCATTATATCAAAAAGCGATTATTTCCGGACTGCAAAAAATGGATGCCCAGAAAATTCTTTATCTGACACAGATAAGTGATAAATATCCATTTGCTCCCTATGCAGATGATGCCTTACTTGAACTTGGAAAAACTTATCAGGCATTGGGACAATTTGATCAGGCGACTCCCCCACTTGTGAAGCTTGTCAATAACTACAAAGGGAAATCAGACCTTGTAAATGAAGCTCTGCTGGCTCTCGGTTTAATATCCTACAATCAAGGAGACGTTAAAGAAGCGTTGAAATATTACAAGCAAGTTGTCGCCAATAATCCTGACAAGGAAACTGTGGATGAAGCTTTGCTCGCCATAAAGGAAATCTACGTGCAGGATATTGGGAATCCGGGTGAATATGTCTCCTATCTGGAAAGCGCGAGAGGCACTAAGTTACAGACCGGAACCAAGGATTCTCTTACCTTTAGTTCAGCCAATCTGGCATTTGAAAGCGGCAACTATGAAAAGGCAATTTCTAACTTTACGGAATACATCAGAGAATACCCTAATGGAATTTACAAGACGACTGCGCATTATTTCCGTGCAGAGTCATTTGCTGTACAGCAATCATATAAAAATGCCCTGAATGATTACGAATATGTTGTAACCCAGGGGCCGGGTGAATATTATCTTCCTTCTGTAGAAAAGGCGGCTAAAATCGCTTATAATTCTACACAGGATTTTGCGAAAGCATTAAAATATTATGAGATACTGGAAGCAAGTGCTAGAAGCGAGGATAAAAAGTTTGAAGCATTGCTCGGGGCCATTGAAGCTGCTTATCGCAGTGGAAACCACGAGGCAGTAGTAAGAAAAGCTGCACAAATTTCCATAAGTCCATACGCAGCTGATAATGATGTTGCCAAGGCACAATATTATCTGGGGAAAGCGACGATGGCACAAGGTAATTACGATAAAGCACTGAATGCATTTAATCAGGTAACGCAGTACAGCGAAGATGAACGCGCAGCAGAAGCAAGATACTCCATAGCTCAGATTTATTATCAGCGTCAAGAATATAATCTTGCCGGTGAACTGGCGGAAAAAGCTTATAAAGAAAGTGCATCCTATCCATATTGGGTAGCAAAGTCTCTCTTATTGTTATCTGATGTATTGCTGATTCAGGATAATGTGTATAGCGCCAAGGCTGCTCTGGAGGCAATCGTAGAGAATTATCAGGACGATGCGGAAATCATGAAAGAAGCACAGAAAAAACTCAATGAAATTAAAATCATCGAGAACAAGCAAAAGAACAAGTCCAATGATGGACTATTGGAAATGGATGAAAAATAATCTTATGAAACATATACAATTTATAGCATTATCATTTTTTCTATTGGCAGCATTCCCGCTGACGGCACAGAATGATTTGCCGGTAGATGAAGTTGAAGTAATCAAGAAATTTGACGCAAGGCTGGGACAATTTTCCATAGTCCCCAATTCGCCGGTCCTTCCTAAGGCTGACACTATTTCAAGGAAAAAATACGGATATACCGTATCACAATCACCATTGAGTGTAAATTACGTGCCGGAGGCACTGCGTCCTCTGGCTATGCCGCGTAGTAAAGAAACAGCTGCTTATCGCGGATATGCAAAGGCAGCTTACGGCTTACCCAATTCTATCTTGGGGCAAGTAAATTATGCATTTGCCGGAAATAACGGCTTTGAACTCGGTGTTCATGCCCTGCATAATTCCGTGAATAACAATAAAAAGCTGGAAAATCAACGCTATATGTATAATAATGGCGGGGTCAGCGTCGCACAGGAATTTAAAGGAGGATTGCGTTTGCACGCCAATATGGATTACAGCATGAATGATAACAATATCTACGGTTACGATCATGAACAATATAGTTATACCAAGGATGAGACTCTACGTAGATATCACTGGTTCAGAACGGAAGCCGGCATATCCAATTCTGCTCTCAACAAATCCAGTATCAACTACGATGCGCGTTTCCAATATCAGCGCTTTGCTAATAATGTCGCTACGAGACAAAACGACTATAATCTGTATTTATCAGGAACTAAGTGGTTTGATAATGCACATCCGCTTACAATAGTTCTTGGTACAGAATTCACCGATTTAAGAGATACAACAAAACATAACTTGAATAATTTCTTTCTGAAACCGTCATATACTTACCACGCTTCTACCTATAAAGTAAAAGCAGGTATGTCAGTTTATTCCAACAGTGACGAGTTCTATTTCTACCCGGACGCGGAATTTGAAATATATATTCCGGATAATAGATTTATAGGATTTGTAGGAGCAGATGGCGGTTTAACTAAGAATACTTATAGCTCCCTAGCAAGGTATAATCCCTTCGTGGAGGCACGGCTGGATACAATAGGCAATACCAATGACAGAAGATATTACGCAGGATTGAAAGGTCAGTTTGGCAATTTCTCATATAGAGGAACAGTTGCATATCAGACCTTTAATTTCATGGCTGCATATAAGCCTTATACTCCGGGGCCACAGAATTATGGTTTTTACGATGTAGATTTTCTCGATGGTAGCAGGATCAACCTACAGTTGTCCGCAGGATACAGAATAATGGAGAATATGAATCTCATGCTTACTACTTCCAAGTACATTTATATGAAAGAACTACATCCTGGCGGATTACCGACGTTTGAATTAAATGCACAACTGGAATATTTCCTATTGCAAGATCAGTTACGTCTTTGGACAGAGTTGTATCTGATAGATAAGATTCTATTTGATATAGATACAGAACTTGCAGGCAGTGAACCTAATTTTGGTTACGATTTCAACCTAGGTGGTGAGTATTTCTTCAGCAAGTACTTTGGTGTAAGTGTACAATTGCATAACATCTTTGACAATAAGTTTATGCGCTGGTATAACGCCCCTACTGTAGGTTTTCAGGGACTGATTGGTTTGACTGCTAGATTTTAAGTGAAGATACATTCATGGCTTTGTTTTCTCTCAATACTTTTTTAAAAGATACAGCAATAGAAAAATAGTGAAGGTGTGTAATCATCGCCTTCACTATAAATTTATTCTAGTCACCAGATAATTAAGCTTCTTTATTCCAGTACTTCTCAGGCAATGCCAGCAATGGAACGGTCTTGGAATATATGACAGACTTGGCAGTGTAGCGGTTAAACACATTGAAAATCACATCTCGTTCATGCGTACGCATTACGAGTATATCAATTCCCTTGGTATCGTCATATTTCTGAATACCCTGCATAAAACTACTGGCAAATACCGTATCGCTCTGTATGTTTTCTGCTTCCGCAAATTCTTCCCATAGCAATCTATCTTCATTGCTCTTTCTGCTGTTATCCATATCGACATGCAGACTCTTTATTCTCTTACCAAGACCGGGGAATATACTCTTCAGCATAGTGAGTATTTTCTTATCAAACTCACTAAAATCCGTACACATTACTATAGACTCAAATTTTTCCCGCAATTCGGCATTCGGAGGAATTCCCAGGACCGGAACTGAAGAATATTCCATGATATTAGAAGTATTGTTGCCTAGAAAGAACCTCTCGATAAGAGTTGCTCCTTGAGTACCCATGATTATGAAATCTGCACCAAGTTCTTCCTGCTGAGCCATAATCGTGTCGGCAATATTATATCCTTCCTTCAGTACATAGTCAATCTCCAGGTTCTCAATTCCCATCTCTTCCGCGATTGCGTCAAGTCGGGGAATGCTATTCTGAAACTTCTCAAACTCTTCTTTGTATATATCATCGTAAATTCCCTGCAGGCTTTCAGGCAAAGTAATATCCTGAATTACAGGCAAAGAATATATATGCATAACAGATAGTCTGGCATCCAACTTATTAGCAAGTTCTACACAATATTTGAATGCATTATCCGCTACAGCAGAATAATCCGTAGGAAATAGTATGTGATTTATTTCAGCCTTCATATAAGATTGTTAAAGTGTTTTTGAATAGTTTACAAAGAAGTCCACTGAATCAGGATTCTTCATTGCATCCTTATTTATCGCTTTATCTAAAGGAAGACGCATGAGTATTTTTTTAACAGGCGTTTCCATTTTCTTTCCACTTATCGTGTATGGTATATCGGGGACTTCGATAATTACATCCGGCACATGACGCGGCGAATATGCCTTACGCAGTGCCGTTTTTATCTCAGCCTGCAATTCGTCAGTCAATTCCTGCCCCTCTTTCAACTTAACAAATAATGGCATAAAATGATCACCATTCCCCTGTTCAAGGTTTACAATCAGAGAATCTTCTATCGCAACAATATCATTCATTACGCGATATATTTCCGCAGTACCTATACGGATTCCATGTCGGTTCAAGGTCGCATCAGACCTTCCCAATATAATCAGGGAATTTCTTTCGGTAATTTCCACCCAGTCACCATGCCTCCACATACCTTCGTACATGGTAAAATAACTGTCTTCATAAATGGTATAATTGGGGTCGTTCCACATGTATATTGGCATACAAGGCATAGGTTTCACAATGACCATCTCACCTACTTCACCGATCATTTGATTGCCATAATCATCCAGTGCATTGAGATCGCAACCCAATGCCCTACACTGAATCTCTCCCTTATACACAGGTATAATCGGACAGCCACCGACAAATGCAGTACACATATCCGTACCTCCACTCATCGAGCAGAGCCAGACATGATCTTTTATTTCGTTTTTCACATAGGAGAAAGCTTCAGGTGGCAATGGCGAGCCGGTTGACCCTATAGATCTCAGACCGGATAGATCACATTCCTTCCCCGGGCTTATTCCGCGTTGCATGCAAGCAATGATAAATGGCGCACTCGTTCCAAAATGATTTATTCCGGCTTCTTCGACAAATTTCCACATCGCCATCATATCGGGGTATGCCGCTGAACCATCGTAAAGCACAGCAGTCGCTCCTACCAGCAAGGAAGCTTGCACAAAGTTCCACATCATCCATCCCGTTGTGGAATACCAGAAGAACCGTTCTCCTTGCTTTATATCGTTATGAAATGCTAGGTATTTTGTATGTTCGAGTAACATTCCACCATGAGAATGAGTAATCGCTTTGGGATTGCCGGTTGTCCCAGATGAATATAAAACCCATATAGGATGAGAGAACTCAACAGATTTAAACTTTAAGCCATCATGTTCAGTATTTATTACTTCATCCCAGGAATTTATTCCGGATGCTTCCGCAAATGCCATTCCCTCCATATAGTCGATTCCTATTGTCGCCTGCAATTCCGGCAAGGATGATCTCACTTCCTCAACCACATCACGCTTATCATAAACTTTCCCATTATAAGGGTAAGCATTGACTGCGATAAAAACCTTGGGCTTTATCTGCCCAAATCTCTCCAGTATTGAATCTGTCCCGAAGTCGGGACTACAACTAGACCATATTGCTCCCAGTGAAACAGTAGCGAGAAAAGCAATGGTAAACTCAGGAATATTTGCAGCAAATGCCACAACAGCATCTCCCTTTCCCACCCCGCAAGATTTGAGATAAGCGGCAACAGCAGCAACCTTTTCTTCCAGTTCGAGCCAACTTATTTCTCGTAATTCAGAATTTTCATGCTTGGCAAGCAAAGCGGGGAATTCATTATTTTTCTTTCTGAATATCTGTTCAGCATAGTTCAGTTCTGCACCTTCAAACCACCTGTAGCGAGGCATTCTATCTCCCGTCAAAACTGTCCTCCAGGGCTTATTGAATTCTATATTAAAAAACTCAATGATGCTCAGCCAAAAGCTTTCCACATCTTTGGTCGACCATTCCCATAATGCCTGATAATCGTCAAAGTACAAGTTCTTGTTTTGCTCCAGCCATCTCATATAACCCCTTAGATTGGAGTTTTCAATTTCGTCTTGTGTCGGCTGCCAGATTATCGGTGGATTCTCCATGTTGACTATTTAATTCCTTTATTGTTAAAGATTATAGGATTAAGATAAATGGCTTTTTTCTATATGCTCAATGTAAAGAATATTATTGAAAATACCATAAGCAAAAAGAAGGAAAACTAAATTTGAAAGAAAATATTTGCCAAAAGGCAGTATAAAACATAGAAAAGAAAATCTCCGGGAATATTCAATAAGAAATATCAGGCGTAATCACCCACCGTCTTATCATCGTTTCCTGACTTGACCACACGTAAAAGTTCATCGAAGCGACTACCGATAAAATCCTTGATATTTCCTTGTTGGTTATGCTGATGGGCAGCTTTAAAATGATCAAATTTCCTCAGGACATTATAGACCTTCCACACTTCTTTCACCCTCCTGATATCAACACTATAGGGTTCATAAGCGTCATTATCGGAAGTGAGTATCAACAAGCCGTTCTGACTGATTTTATTCTGTACCCGCTTAACTACCACACCATCAAGGGTGACAACAACGTAAACATGATTCTCCTTGATATGATGAGTCCAGTATGAAGGATCAACAAACTGGCAGATAACCCGATCTGTAGAATGTAAGGTCGGATACATACTGCTTCCCTCTACATCAAATGAACGATAAGTTCCCTGAGAAAAATCATAATCCGGCAAACTGTATGTCGGCAATTCTTTGACATATTCAGGATCAGCCAGACCATCCGCATAACCCGCCTGGGCTGTTACCGGGACATGAACTATCCGCTCCCTGCTATCTTCATCAACCATTATTGTAAGCACTTGCAATCCAGAGGGATTATTATCGTTGAGGAACTTTGGCCCTTTACCAAGAGTCAGATAAACCGGATTTATACGGTATATATCTACTGCTTTACTGAGTAGATCAATCGTTACATCACGTCTGCCATTTAAAATCTCACTGATACCTTGTGGAGAATAGGAAAGTGCTGCTGCAAATTCAGCATTGGTTTTTATCCTCCCAGTTTCTCTCAGAATCTGGTGGCATTCTTTAAATCGTTCTGTAACCGGATGTGCCATACAGCAAATATATAAAATATTTTTAATATATGCTGTGTTCAACCCATAAGTGCGAAACATTTTTTCTTTAGGACTTCAATAGGG
>CAYRFF010000029.1:0-44485 GCA_964423575.1 uncultured Saprospiraceae bacterium
TTTGGTTGTACAGTAACATTCTTCCCTACGGATGAGCGTACAATTGAATACTTAGCAAATACCAACCGCTCACAAGAGCAGTTGAATATCGTTGAGACTTATTCCAAGAACAACATGTTCTGGCATAGAGAAGATGATAAAATCAATTATACAGATATAATAGATATCAATCTGGATGAGCTAGAGCCGACAGTTGCCGGTCCTAAGCTCCCTCAGGAAAAGATATTGGTAAAAGATCTGAAGAAGCAATTTGGAAAATTACTTAAAGAAGCTCACGGAAGAGATTATGTGCCTTTAGATGCTCGTAAAGACTGGTTATCCGAAGGAGGTTCCGGTTCTTCATTCAGTACTAGCGATGCGCAACGTGAAAGAGCTGACACATTGGTAGAAAATAAACTACAGACTGTGGAAATACGTCATGACAACAGAGAATATTCCCTGAGTGACGGTTCTATTGTGATTGCAGCTATCACTTCATGTACCAACACTTCCAACCCATCCGTGATGATCGGAGCAGGATTGGTTGCTAAAAAAGCTATAGAAAAAGGACTTGATGTTAAGCCATGGGTTAAGACAAGTCTTGCTCCGGGTTCCAAAGTAGTTACTAACTACCTTGAGAGATCCGGTTTACAAGAATCTTTGGAAGCACTTAACTTCCACACCGTGGGATACGGATGTACTACTTGTATAGGAAACAGTGGTCCGCTTCCTGATCATATTGATAAGGCAGTAGACCAGGGAGATTTGGTTGTTGCTTCCGTTCTTTCCGGAAACAGAAACTTCCAGGCGCGTATTCACAACAAGGTTAAGATGAACTTCCTTGCATCTCCGATGCTGGTAGTAGCTTATGCAATTGCAGGCCGCGTGGACATAGACCTTATGAATGAACCTCTGGATTACGATCCTAATGGAAAGCCGGTTTATCTGAAAGATATATGGCCAAGCATTTCAGAAATTCAGGATGTAATCAAGGCGTCTACCAAGCCGGAAGACTTCGCTAGGGAATATGACGTAATCTTTGACGGTGACGAGCACTGGCAAGCATTGGATGCACCTACAGGTACTTCTTATGATTGGGCAGAAGATTCTACTTACATTAAGGAGATTCCATTCTTTAAGGATATCAGTGAGAAAGCACATGCGATTCAGGATATCACAGGAGCTAAGGTTCTTATGAAACTGGGTAATTCAGTTACAACAGACCACATTTCTCCTGCAGGTAGCTTTAGTGCTGATTCGCCTGCCGGCAAATATTTAATAGAGAGAGGCGTAGAACCTAAGATGTTTAACTCTTATGGATCAAGACGTGGAAACCACGAGGTGATGATGAGAGGAACATTTGCCAACGTACGTGTCAAAAACGAACTTGTAGACAGAGAGGGTGGATACACTATCTACTTCCCTGAAAACAAGGAAATGACAGTATACGATGCTGCTATGAAATATCAAGAAGACAAGACACCACTTGTAGTTATCGGAGGAACTCAGTACGGTTCAGGATCTTCCAGAGACTGGGCTGCTAAGGGAACTATCCTACTAGGTGTAAGAGCAGTGATCACTGCCGGATACGAGCGTATCCACAGATCTAATCTCGTTCAACTGGGTGTATTACCATTGCAGTTTGTAGAGGGAGAAGACGCTTATTCACTAGGCCTGGATGGTAGAGAAACCTATGATATCAAAGGAATTGCCGATGGATTAACTCCGGGTAAATTGCTTGATGTTACTGCTACAAGAGATGACGGAAGCAAGATAGAATTCAAGGCAAGCGTCAGACTCGACAGTGATGTTGAAGTAGAATATTATAAGAACGAGGGTATTTTACAGTACTTCTTGCGTAACTTCTTGCGTGAAGAAGGTAAAGCGTAAAACGCTGCTCGTATAGTGATATAGATTCTTCATAGAATTTTGATGGAAAAGCACAGTCGCAAGATTGTGCTTTTCTTGTTTAAGGATATATCTATTTATAAGCAACATTCTTCAAAAACTACTTCCCAATAATCTACGTTGTTTAAAATGCAAGTAGAACAAATATTTTAAGACTTATCCGAACGCTAACAATTCAACGGGTTACCCAAGTCCTAAATTATTTGTGACAATTTACTTTTAGCTTGAAAGTTCGTATATTAGAGATAGGTATGATTTTTAAACATTTACATAGGCTTAGTTTTTTTCTTTTATCAGTAGCTATAGTATTTTCTCCGAGCAGAGCTAATGTTCCTGCAATTACCCATATCGAGGACTCTGATATGCTTTCCTTCAGAGAAAACAAAGGACAATGGGATTCACATATATTGTATAAACTCGATGTGGGTTCTGCACAGATTTACGCTGAGAGGGGAAGGTTTACCTGGGCTCTGCATAGCATTGAAGATCTTCAAAAAAGAGCCGACTACTTTCATGGAGGTGCAAGAGCGAGCGAATTCACTGATACTTATCAGAATCCACCGATTATTCGCAGCCATGCTTTTCGTATGAATTTCTTGGGAAGTAATATAGAACACGGTGTATCGGCAAGCGAGCCAAGTCAGTCATACAGCAATTATTTCAAAGGAAACGATTCGGGCAAATGGGCTTCTAAAGTACGTGATTATAAAACGATAGAATACCATGGAATTTACGATGGAATCGACCTGAAATTCTATAATAGTAATAGTTATCTCAAGTATGAATTTATCCTTGAAGCAGGAGTAGATCCTTCCGTAATTCAGATAGAATATGAGGGAGCTGATGAATTAAATATCGTTTCAGGGAATCTTTATGTCGTCACTAGTGTAGCTGAAGTCAAGGAACTAAGGCCGTATGCTTACCAGATTATTAATGGCCGGGAAATAAAAATTCCCTGCGAATTTCAGGTGAACAACAATATTCTGACCTATCATTTGCCGGAAGGCTATAATAAGAATTACGAGCTCATAATTGACCCAACTCTGATATTTTCTTCCTATTCCGGTTCAGAATCAGACAACTGGGGGATGACTGCCACTCCGGGACCCAATGGCGAATTATACGGAGCGGGAGTCGTATTCGGAAGATATTACCCGACCACTACTGGCGCTTATGATGAAACTTTCAACAGCCAATCCAGTCCTTTCTCCACAACACCTACCGATATCGGAATTACCAAGTTCTCTGCAGATGGAACCAGTGTGATTTATGCGACTTATCTAGGCGGGAGATACTCTGACATTCCGCACAGTATGATTGTGAATAGCAAGGGCGAATTGATTGTATATGGAACTTCATCTTCCAATAATTTCCCCACATCTAATAATGCCTACGGCAGGTCTCATAATGGCGGAATAGGCAGTCGGAGTGTCAATGGAATTCCGGTAAGAGGTAGCGACATTATAGTGAGCATACTTTCCGAAGACGGTTCCGAATTAATCGGCTCCACCTTTATAGGTGGGTCAGGAGAAGATGGTGCAATGTACGATGGCACTAGTATTGTAAAAAACTATAGCGATCAGCTCAGGGGAGAAGTATATGTCGATAGCCAGGATAATATCTATGTCGCTTCTTGCACCAATTCAAAAGATTTCCCGGTAAAATCCGGTTTCCAAACCAGCCAAGGAGGAGCCTTTGATGCAGTGGTGTTTAGCTTAAATCCTAATGTAAGTGAGCTTCGATGGTCATCCTATCTAGGAGGTGAAGGCGACGACGCAGCATATTCAATTAAGATAGATCAAGAAGACAATATCTTTGTTGCGGGAGGAACTATAAGTCCCGGCTTATTCAACTTCTCAGATGTAATTCAACCCAGTTATGGCGGAGCCACAGATGGCTTTCTGGTGAAAATCTCTCCCGATGGAAGTCAATTGCTGAGGGGAACATACATAGGGACTAACAGATATGATCAAGCCTATTTTACAGAAATAGGAATAGATGGAAGTGTCTATGTCTATGGGCAATCTGAAGGAAATATGCCCGTAAGCTCTGGTGTTTATTCCAACAATGGCGGTGGAATGTTTATTCAGAAAATCTCTCCCGATTTAAAAGAGAGACTAATGGCTACCCGCATAGGAAGTGGAAGAAATATCGCCAATCTTTCTCCATCAGCTTTCTTAGTTGACAATTGCAACAGAATCTATATTTCCGGTTGGGGAGGAAACACCAATAGCGGCTATAACTCTGCCAGTACAACTCATGGACTTCCTGTAACTCCGGATGCTTTACAACCGACAACCGATGGCAGCGATTTTTATTTTATGGTTCTGGAGGAAGATGCAACAGCACTTTTATATGCAAGCTTTTTTGGAGGTGTGCAATCCGGTTTTTCGGGTGGTCATGAGCATGTGGACGGTGGCACAAGTCGTTTCAGCAAAGAAGGAGTTATATATCAGGCTGTTTGCGCGGGTTGCAGAGGCTCCAATAGTTTTCCAACTACTGATGATGCGGTATATCCCGATATGATGTCCACTAACTGTAACCTTGGGGTATTCAAAATGGCATTTGAGCTCGATGAAATTGTTGCGACAGCAAGTGTTTCTCCGGACACAATGGCCTGTTACCCCTTTACCATTACTCTGAAGAACTCAAGTAAAGGAACCAATGAATACCTATGGGATTTTGGCGATGGAAATACAAGTACAGACTTTGAGCCGACATATACATTCACAGAATCGGGAGATTACGATATCATGCTAGTCGCAAAGTCGCATAATATCTGCCTGGAACCGGATACGGCCTACCTGAGAATCATCATTACCGATCCACCTGAGGGCATGCTCGATTCGATTATACTCTGTGTAGATACACTTATCACCTTGGAATCGAGACTACAGGATCCGGAAGCTGAATTTTTATGGAACACCGGGGAAATTACACGCTCAATAAATGTTCAGGAATCAGGTCTCTATATAGTAGAAACCAACTTTGAAAACTGTATCTATCGTGATAGCTTCTTTGTCAAATATCTGTATCCCATAAGTCGCATAAAAGATGAAATTGTCTGCGATGCAGGAGAACTCAACTTAATCCTTGATGGCCGGGCAGATAATATCGTGTGGAATACGGGAGACACAACCTCCAATATTAACATCTCAGAAGATGGAATATATATAGTCAGCTACAATATCGAAGGCTGTGTTTTCAGCGATACAGCTAACATAGTTTTCCCTCTGATTCCACAGATAGTTCTCCATGGCGAAAATATTGCATGCGAGGGTGAAGAAATAATGCTCAGCGTGGAAAATATCAGTGAAGCCACTATCATTTCTTACGACTGGAACACCGGAGAGTCCGGTCAGGATCTCACGATCAGCAGCACCGGGGAGTATATTGTCACAGCAATTACTGATGATGGATGTACCGACCAGGACAGTATAGATGTCTATTTCATTCCTTTAAAACCGGAACCTGACGTGCCAGATTCCACTATCTTATTATGTTCGGACAAGAATTTCTCCTTTGATTTATCCTATTATGATGACGAAGGGACCACTATAACCTGGAATGACGGCTCCTCGGATTACGTTCGCATTTTTGACAGATCGGGAACTTTTATTTTTACCATCGTGAATCAATGTCAGACAATTACGGACAAGATTACCGTTAAGAAATCCGAGTTCAGCAGTACTTCATTTCCTGCCTACACTCCCAATGCTTTCACTCCCAATGATGACGGAGTAAATGATGGGTTCAGACCTCTTTTCAACCCGGACATGACAGTCCTTAACTATGAATTCCAGGTCTTTGACAGGTGGGGCAACAGAATTTTCAAGTCGCTCAATCATCTCGAAAATTGGGACGGTTATTTCAAGGAGAAAAAGATGAATCCGGGAGTATATATCTGGACTTTGGATGTCAATTATTTCATCTGCGATAAACCCAATACAGTTACGACTAAAGGAAATGTAACGATACTTGAGTAAATTTATATTTTAGCTTACGCAAATGTCCGTCTTCCCTTATATTTGCATTTCAAATGGTACCATCATCCCGATACCAGATTACTTTAATATAATTAAACGCAATGGCAATCAGCCTTTATACACATATCATAGAGCTCCCGCTGAAAAAGCCATTCCGAATCCAGCACGGTGTTTTTCCCGTACGCCGCAATCTAATACTCGAACTACAGTCTGAGAATCTTACCGGCTTTGGCGAACTCTCAGAGATTACATACTACGGCTGGAACCTAGAGAATTTCCTTAGAGAATTGCGCAGTAAGCAAGATAAGATACAGGAATTATCGATTGATGACCCAAGGGAAATAAAACCATACCTGGAAGAATTATTCCCGGGCATCTACCCATTGCAATCCGCACTGGACTGTGCACTATGGGATCTATATACACAGAAACAGGGCTTGGCTGTTCACGAGTACCTCGATCTCGATATTCATAAAGCTCCTCAAAGTAGTTACACTATAGGTATTGATGAGCCTGATATCATGCTGGAAGAATTTCGGAAAAATCAATGGCCTGCAATAAAGTTAAAACTGGGAAGTATTCAGGATTCTCAGATTTTGGAGATTTTCAGCAGGCAAAACCTCGCTAAGCCGATTCGACTCGATATTAACAGCGGCTGGTCTCTTCAACAATTTGAAGCAGCGTTACCACTTTTAAAAATCATCAAGCCCGAATTTATTGAACAACCTCTTCCGGAAAGCCACATATCCGACATGACCGCGGTAAAGGATGTGAGTCCTTTTCCTCTGATTGCAGATGAAAGTTGTCAGACCTTTAACGAAGTAGACAAGTGCGCAGACAAGTTTGACGGTATCAATATCAAGCTGATGAAGTGTGGCGGAATTACTGATTTTCTGCGGATGGCTGACCGCGCAAGAGAAGTCGGCTTAAAAGTAATGGGAGGCTGCATGACAGAAACTGCAATTGGAATAGGAGCGCTGTGCCAGCTTGCGCCACTAATGGATTACATTGATGCCGATGGCGCGGAATTAACGGCTGTAGAGCCGGCAAAGGGACTTAAAGTAAAAAAGGGACAGATTCTTTATCCTGATTCACCGGGAATAGGAGCCTATCTTGAGTAAACTTACTATGTTCCAGGTATTTAGCAAACCTAAGACAGATCCCGACGTCACTAATCACAGTATGTATTCAATTATCTAGTTTCCTAAAATAAAAAAACTACCCTCTGAATCAGAAGGTAGTTTTAAACTTTGTTATGATTTAACGACTCTATTTAAAAATGTTTTGCGCCTAGCGGTTTAGCTGAATAGTTTACTTTCAGCTGTCCGAGTTTACGCAGTTCCGTTTTGATATCTGTTACTATCCCCATTGTAACATCCTTGTCCACTCTGAGTGAAGTAGTAATCAATTTGTGTCTTACTTCTGCTACGTTAGTTTTATGCTGCTCAAGGAAAAGTGGGATATCGTTTACAGTAGCAAATTTATCTCCCAATTGAATTCTCGGGGCTGACCCCTGTATCGCCCTATACTTGGCGATTGGTCTTCCGACATAAATATAGTTTACCAGTGATTTCTGCTCCAGTTTTGTCAATTCAGTTGCTTTAGGCACTTCCACACTTACCATCAAGGTAGAGTCCCGCATCTGAGTAACAACCATAAAGAAGAACAAAAGCATAAAAACAATGTCCGGTAAAGACGATGTGCCTATCACCGGTGATTCTTTTCCTTTATTTCTACTAAATTTAGCCATATTTATCTACATTATAAGTTATTATTCTTCCGTATCACCAAAATCTGTTGGCTCTGCTTCAGACAACTTTAATGGAATAATTTCAATAATTTCTCTTTTCTGGGCATCAGTCAAGAACTCAAATAATTTATTGTGTCTTTTTTGTGCCTCATTATCTCTCAACTCGTTATATGCTGCTTGAATCTCATTATACACCTGCAAATAAGTTACGTACTTGGTCCCGTTGTCATTCTGCAGGGAAACAACGGCCTTATCAGGTGATTCCGCATATTTGTCACTATTATTGGGGTTCATGATAAAATCCTTTACCCTTTCCCTCAAGTCTGAGAGCTTAGCGATTTCACTATCTACAAGAAGTTGATCATTGGCATTCACGAGGATATTACATACGTTTCTTTCTTTGAGTTTTGCAGTCTCAACAGGTTCATCAGACCACTGTGGCAATCTTACGAGAATTCCCTCATCTTCAGCAATTGTAGTAGTAACAAGAAAGAAAATGAGAAGCAGGAATGCAATATCCGCCATGGATCCTGCATTGATTTCTGTATTTACCCGATTTCTACCGCTTCCTTTATCTTTTAACATTACTTATCAATTTAATAATTATTTAAAAGCGTTCCATACTTCAGCTGCGACTATAGAAACAAGTGCAAGTACTGCCATAATTATCGTCGTCCAGATTCCTCCACTTATCGCTTTCCCCAGGCCTTCAGAGACATCAAATTTTTGCATCAAAAATGAAATTCTTTCTGACCCGGCAGGCTCTGCCATAGAATATATAACGAAGAACAATATTAATATTGCACCTAACCCAAGTAAGGTTCCAAGTGAATTCTTAAAATTGGTAAATAAGTTAGATATACTAAATAATACTACTATTGCCAGGCCTATAAAGACCATTGCAATAGCTGCATAAAGCCCAAAATCAAAAGTCGTAATATTCTTAAACTCCTCCTTTGGGATTCCGTCTGTCGAACCACCTTTGGTTCCTATAATTGCATAGAATATCACCACTATTACAAGGCTTGCGACCAGTGCAATTGTAGATCCTCTTTTTGCTAAAAACTTATACATATCGTTTTAATTTTACGACCATTAAATGGCTTATTACTTAAATATATTATTACGAGCCATACTGTCTATCAGCCCAATTGATACATCTTCCATTCTGTTGACGATGCCATCAATTTTAGAAATAATATAATTATAGAATATCTGAAGTATCATGGCCACGATAAGACCAAATACCGTTGTCAATAAAGCCACCTTAATACCACCGGCTACAATGGAAGGAGAAATATCTCCCGCTGCCTCAATCTGGTCAAAGGCTACAATCATACCGACAACCGTTCCCAAGAACCCAAGCATCGGTGCAATCGTAATAAAGAGTGATATCCATACAAGTCCTTTTTCAAGTAGTCCCATCTGAACGCTACCATAAGAAACAATAGCTCTCTCTACTGCCTCCGGTCCTTTGTCAGCATTATTAAGACCTTCATACAATACACTCGCTGCAGGCCCTGAAGTATTTTTACATATTTCTTTAGCGCCTTCTATATCACCGGCAGCCAATCTCTCGTCAATACTTGCTATAAGCTTGTCTGTATTGGTGGTAGCAATATTCAAGGTTATAATACGCTCGATGGCAAATGCCAACCCTACGATAAGACAAACCAAAATCGGGCTCATAAACAGATAATCACCCTCAATAAATTTCTCTTTTAGTACTTGAAACATTGTGGGAGCTTCATCTGCTTGTGCCAGAATTTCCGTTGCGCCGACGAATGCACTTGCAACCAATACTACTAATAAAGTCGATAATTTTCGTGTCATAACAAAGTTTTTCATTTAAGTAATTGCTAGTTCTATGAATTCCATAAATTCACACTCAGCGTTAAATGTATAGATTTTAATTCAATTTTCGTAAAAAATATTTATTGGGCGGAGGGTGAGGGATTCGAACCCTCGATACCCGCAAAGGTATACACGCTTTCCAAGCGAGCGCCTTCAGCCACTCGGCCAACCCTCCTTTTACCTTCTCAAAACAAAAGAGCTTTCCGCATTCAGAGAGCCCTTTTATGGTTATTGAACCTGAAAAGTAAATAAAGTTATTGTATTTGTCCACATAATACCGATATTTTTTCTTTTCTCTAAGTATTTAAGCTACCATTTGTAAAACTTCTCTGTATTACGATAGGTGATATCGGCAATCTCTTCTACGCTTTTCTCCATTATTTCCGCCAGTTTTTCCGCAATATACATGGTGTAAGCAGGCTCATTGCGTTTTCCTCTTTTAGGTATCGGGGCCAGATAGGGCGAATCGGTCTCTAATAAAATTCTCGAAGGATCAAGTTCAGGGATTATTTCCTTTATACTGCTGTTCTTGAAAGTCAGTATGCCTCCTATTCCCAGATAAAAACCCATCTCTTGAATGCGATGCGCTTGTTCGGCAGTTCCGGTAAAGCAATGAAAGACACCCCGTAGTTTTTCTTCACTCATTTCCTCCAGAATCTCAATTAATAAGTCTATCGACTCTCTGGAATGGATAACTATCGGTAAATTTTTTTCTATTGCCCAGCCCGCTTGAATTTTAAAGGCTTCTATTTGTTCGTCTTTCAGGCTGGTGTCCCAGTATAAGTCAATGCCTATTTCACCCACAGCAATGTAAATATCAGATTCATCGAGATATCTCCTGATTGTTTCAAGTTGCTTTTCATAGTCTTTAGTTACACTGGAAGGATGTAGTCCCATCATAGGGTAACAGATGTCCGGAAATTTTTTATGGAGTGCAAGCATCGGTTCTATAGAATCCTCGTCTATATTAGGCATGCAAATTTTATAAACATTTGCGGAAGCTGCATTCACAATAACCTGATCTATATCG
This sequence comes from uncultured Saprospiraceae bacterium, assembly GCA_964423575.1. GTDB lineage: Bacteria > Bacteroidota > Bacteroidia > Chitinophagales > Saprospiraceae > CAYRFF01. Next base: position 10,508 of record CAYRFF010000029.1, read on the forward strand.
TCCTTAAACTCGCTCGTAAAGATATGTGCGTGTGAATCCGTGATTTTCATTGGCCTGTTAAGTCTTATGGGTATAAATTTGCGGAAGCATAAACGAATTCTTTAGCTTAGAATTTAGTTCTGCTTACCGTTTTGTCGAGAGTAGGACTTGTATTTCCGCCGTATGGTTCAAGCGTGATGAGAAACTCGTCCAGCTCCTTGATATAGCGCATCTTCTGCAATACATCCACAGCATCTGCTATTACACCCAGATCTATCATTTCCGTCCCCTGTACCGCCCATAGCTGATACTGCTTATCCTTGTCCGGTCTAGGAAGCCACTTGGAATTCAACCAGACTCTATTATTTTCTGTATTCCAAAATAAGGCTGCATAGCTGTCAGCATAGTCGCCTAATCCGTTAAGGGTGTATTTTTTAACTTGTTTATCCTGGATGAGTTCCAGCTGTGATTTCTGTTGTAAAATGATGTCTCGGCTTACAGTCAATTGTTCTACTAAAGAGTTGTTCTGATATTTCAGGGTTGCTGATTCTTGATTAATGCGCTCCACATATACATAATAGAACACCAGAGTAGCGAGCAAAAAGGCCATTGCACCTATTCCCAGTGCCCGCCAATAATATAGCGCATTGGAGCGTGGGGAAAGCAGCTTGGATTCTGTATCTGCCAATTTAGAATTCTCATTTTCCTGCCTATTATCAGGTGTTTTTTCCATCGTAGTCTCTCTGCTTTTAGTTTTATGTAGATCGGATTTAAGTTGTTCTAGTTTCTTTCTGACTTCCTCACGCGTTTGCACCATTAATTCAACATCCTTCCTTTCTGAAGGACTTAGGTCTCCTGCCAGATATTGCTCTAGAACTCCACTACGTATATAATCTTCAATATCCACTTTGTTTTTCTATTAACGCACTGGATGCCACTGTAATTATTAACAAGCGCTCAATATACGAAAACGAAAGAAGGATTCGTCTTGTTTCATCAGAAATCAGTCCGGGGCTAAAGGAGTTTTCCTTCCGGCACTGACCTTAAATAATTTCCAATTGATTAATAGACCAGAGTTCCTATAGTTTCATCTCCGGTGAGTATCTTCAGAAGATTATTCTCTTTGTGTATATTAAAAACGACAATAGGTACATTATTTTCCTGGCAGATAGTAAAGGCTGTCATATCCATCACATTGAGATTATCAGAAATAACTTTCCCAAATGTGATTTTATCATACATTACAGCATTTTCATTCTTTTCCGGATCAGAATCGTAGATCCCATTTACTCTGGTTCCCTTTAAAATGACTTCAGCATCTATCTCACTTGCTCTGAGTGCAGCTGCCGAATCCGTCGTAAAATAGGGGCTACCTGTCCCTGCTGAAAATATAAGGATACGGCCTTTTTCCAGGTGGCGGATAGCTCTTCTTCGTATATAAGGTTCAGCTATCTGCTTCATCTCAATGGCTGAGATAAGGCGCGTGTACATTCCGTATGTTTCAAGTGCTGATTGCATAGCCATCCCATTGATGACAGTAGCAAGCATTCCCATGTAATCGCCCTGCACTCTATCGAGGCCGGATTGCTCGGCATTCAATCCTCTGTAGATATTGCCTCCTCCGATTACGATTGCAAGTTGCACACCCAGGTCTGCAATCTTTTTTATCTCTTCACAGTAATGCTTTAGTCGATCTACATCGATTCCAAAGCCCTGCTCCCCCATCAAGCTTTCTCCACTCAGCTTTAACAAAACTCTTTTGTACTTCAGCTTCATAGCTACTTATATATAAAAAAAAAGCGGTTGAAATCAACCGCTTTTAAAAATTTTAACCTAATTCAACATGTCTAAACCCGGTAACATTCAAGCCCGGTGAAACACTTCTAAGATAATCTCTTACTGATGAATCACCTTTCACATAACCCTGGTTCAACAAAGTATTTTCTTCAAAGAACTTACTAAGCATTCCCTGAGCAATTCTGTCTAGAATATTCTCCGGCTTACCCATTTGCTTTGCTTGCTCTTTAGCAATTTCTAATTCCTTTTCTACGATAGATGCATCAACTCCATCCTTATCTACTGCAATCGGTCTCATAGCAGCAATCTGCATAGCAAGATTTCTTCCTGCTTCTTCTGCAGCATCTCCGCTTTCGCTAAGTCCGATAATAACACCTGCCTTGTATCCCATGTGAATATATGGAACTACCATCTCCGCCTCAATTCTCTCGTAGTCTACGAGTTCAATCTTCTCTCCGATCACACCTACCTGCTCAACTAGTTTCTCACCGATAGTAAGGCTGTCGTTAAATCTAAGGTCAAGTGCTTCTTCCTTGGTTGCAGGGAAGTTATTCAATAAAATTTCTGTAATATTTTTAGTCAGCTGAATGAAATCTTCATTTTTAGCAACGAAGTCTGTCTCACTACTTACTCTTACAAGAACTCCTTTATTCTTGGCATCGTTTATCATTGCGTATACAACACCTTCCTTAGCTTCGCGGTCTGCTCTCTTTGCAGAGACCTTCTGACCCTTTTTACGTAGGATCTCAATCGCTTTTTCGAAATCTCCTTCAGCTTCGTTAAGAGCCTTTTTACAATCCATCATACCGGCACCTGTAACCTCTCTTAGCTTCTTAATATCAGCTGCTGATACTATACTCATCTTGTAATTATTTATAATTTTTAAAAATCAGGACTGTCCTATTTATTCTTTTACAGTCTCGTCCTCTTTAACATTTTGACGCTCTGCTTTACCTTGTCTGATGCACTCCACAATATAATCAAGGATAACCTTGATTGAGCGAGCAGCATCGTCATTGGCAGGGATAGCAAAGTCCACTTGAGCCGGATCACTATTGGTATCTACCATACCAAAAGTAGTGATTCCCAGCTTCTGAGCTTCATCTACTGCCAAATGCTCGTAGCTTATATCTACTATAAACAAAGCATCAGGAATTTTACGCAACTTGGAGATACCACCGAGAGTCTTTTCAATCTTATCTCTTTCACGAGTCATTGTAAGACGTTCTTTCTTGGTGATATTGGTTACCATACCGTCACTCAACTTACGATCGATGGTCTTCATTTTACGTACGGATCTTCTCACTGTGGAGAAGTTGGTCAACATACCACCTAGCCATCTGTCCGTTACATAAGGCATTCCCACACTTTCTGCTGCAGTGGCGACTATGTCGCTCGCCTGTCTTTTGGTAGCTACAAAAAGCACGGTTTTACCGCTTTTAACGATTTGCTTCATTGCAGCACCGGCCTTTTCAAGAGCCTTTTGGGTTGCATTCAGGTCGATGATATGAATCCCTTTTTTCTCCATAAAAATATATGGACGCATGTGTGGATTCCACTTTTTCTTCATATGACCGTAATGAACACCGGCTTCTAACAATTCTTTACTAGTAGGCAACTCCATTGTATAATTTCTTTTAAATTTTCTCTATATATATAAGGACAACAAATTAACGCTTGGAGAACTGGAAGCTCTTTCTTGCTTTTGGCTTTCCGTATTTCTTTCTCTCAACTACTCTTGCGTCTCTGGTGAGCAAGCCTTCGTCTTTCAACGGTTTCTTGTACTCCTCATTTATAGTCACCAATGCTCTGGCTACAGCTAGGCGAATCGCTTCTGCCTGTCCTTTAACACCTCCGCCATAAACATTGACTTTTATATCATATCCGTTTTCCATCTCGAGAACCCTGAATGGCTCTGTCAATTTCTGGCTGATATGAGTCTCCGGAAAGTAATCGGTGTATTTCTTTCCGTTCACTTGAATCCTGCCTTCGCCTTGAGATAAATAAATTCTGGCTACAGCAGCTTTTCTTCTTCCTATTGTATTAATAACTTCCATAAATATTAATATTTGAATGGTTGTGGTTTCTGTGCCGCATGAGGGTGGTCCGCTCCTGCATATACAAATAACTTATTGAACATCTGAGAACCGAGTCTGTTCTTAGGCAACATACCTTTTACAGCACTTTCGATAATCGCTTCAGGTCTTTTTTCACGCATGTGCGCAACGCTGGTGGATCTCTGTCCTCCGGGATACCCTGAATATGTCTGATAATTTTTCTCTGATTCTTTATTCCCCGTAAAACGGACCTTATCGGCATTTACGACAATAATGTAATCACCACAATCAACATGGGGCGTAAACGCCGGCTTATTCTTTCCGCGGAGTACCGCTGCAATTCTGGAAGCCAGTCTTCCCACAACCTCTCCTTCAGCATCTACAACGTACCAATCGCGTACAATTTCTTCTTTCTTTGCTGATTTCGTTTTATAACTTTGAGTATTCACGTCTTATGATTTTTTTATGCAGTATTTTTTAAAGCGAGTGCAAAGATAGAATTTATTTCAACTACCGCCAACTTATTTTGCAAGAAATGTTCTCTCCTGCATCACATTTTTCTCTTTTATATATGTAGGAATGGAAAAAAGAGTTATTTTGCACCCTTTCCACAACACAAATCTAACAATTTCTTACACAAAGAATGATTGTTTGAATGGCTATTTATCAATGCTCGAAAAAACTATTAGCAACATCCTTAATATCCGACCGGGAATCAACTTCCACTCTTCAACAATACCCATACTCAGAGATTGTTCAGGAGTCAGGCAAAACAGTATTACATCCAAGTCCCCAGTCATCAAAGTGAAAAATCCTTCTTTGCTTGCACAATTCCCGACTTATTCTTATCTTTTCGATATGAGATGGATAGCAGTCTTATTTATCATTTGCGTAAGCTATAGTTATAACTATGGCCAAAAGGTCACAATATCCGACCCCATTGCCCTGGGTTATAATACCAGATATAGATTAATGGATAAAATGGGTGAAAATATCGCTGTGTTTATCGATAAGAACACCAGCTATGAATTGCACCTATACGATAATAACCTAAAAAAAATCAGAGACAGATCTATTTTTCGCGCAAGCGGTAATACTCTAATGTCGGGAGTGTATGTCAACAACACTAGCCTTGAACTCTTTTACAGCTTTGGGATAAAGGATAGCACATATCTGGTTCACCGGACTTACGACGAGAGAGCAAGGGCTATTGACAGTACAATGGTTATGGTAAGAGCAGACCGCAATTACAACAACCCTTTTCTTTTCACTTATTCAGAAGACAAGTCCAAGGCTCTGTTTTTCAAACCAGGTATCAAAAATCACCTTCACGCTGTTGTCTACGACGTAAACGAAAGGGTTTTACTCTGGGAAAAGGAGTTTTATTTTGATCGAAAAATCGACAAGGAGTTTCAGTTTGTTGACATAAGTAATGAAGGGACTGTTTATCTCGTCCTGGATAAAAATAATACTCGGATTAAATCGGGAGAACACTTGCTTAAAATTTACGAATACTCAGGTTATGGAGAGATAAAATTGCACAATATTTCCTTTGATGATAAGCTAACCTTCAGACTTGTCGGGAAATACGACAACCTGAACCGCACCTTATTTATAGCCGGCTTCTATGCTGACAACACCTTTACTCAGGCAAATGGCATCTTCCTTTTCAGATTATCAGGAAGAGAGGACAAATTCACGTCTTTATTTGAGCCATTTGATTACAAGACGCTTCAGGATATTGAAAATCAAAGGAAGCGCAAAATCGAGGGTGTTACTGATCTGGAAATTTCAGAACTCCTTCTCACTGATAATGGAGGTATTGTTATCCTGGGAGAAGTCAGACGGGAATACTTTACGCGCATGAATTATTCCAGTCGTTTTAGTCCGGGAATGAATAGTAATATCGATTACTATGCAGAAGATATTCTTGCAATGGCAATTTCCCCACAGGATGAAGTTGAGTGGACGCGTGTTATTCATAAACGTCAGTTCAGTCAGGATGACAATGCGATATATTCCTCCTTCTTTATTTTTAAAGTTCCCTCTTTTATAGAGCTGGTTTTCAATGATGAAATAAGCAGCAATTCAACGGTAAGTGCATTTGGGATAAATGGCGCGGGTGACGTAAATCGCATAAACCTGATGAGTACGGGCTTGCAAGACTTACGGATTAGGTTCCGGCGCGCTGTTCAGACTTCCAGTAATTCATTCCTAGCTCCCAGTGATTTCAAGGGAGAACTCAAGCTCGTCCTTGTAGAATTTTAAGATAAATAAAAGATTCTTGCGATTGAGCGGCACATTTTCCTTTCATGTGACACTTACTAGAGGAAACTAGTTTAAACAGAACGAAAATTTCAAGTACTATGCTTTTAAAAACATTTGCCGCTGCCGTTTATGGAGTGGATGCACGGCTTATTACCGTAGAGGTAAGCGCCGGTGGATCGGTAGCTATGGATAAGGTGAGTTACAGCCTTGTCGGCCTGCCTGATATCGCTGTAAAAGAAGGATATCTACGAATAATCTCAGCAGTTAAAAATCTGGGTTTAAAATTGCCTCGGGTGCGCGTGGTGATAAATCTTGCACCAGCAGATATACGGAAAGAAGGTTCCGCATTTGACCTGACGATAGCTATCGGAGTATTAGCTGCCTTGCGGCAAATACACACCGTGAATCTCGAAGATTATATGATGATGGGTGAGCTTTCCCTGGATGGCGGGGTAAGACCAATTAAAGGTGCTCTTCCAATCGCAATTCTTGCAAAACAGATGGGTTTCAAAGGGCTTATAATTCCCAGGGCTAATGCCCGGGAAGCTGCTATAGTAGATGGTTTAAGTGTCTACGGAATCGAGCATCTCTCTGAAGCTATAGAGCACCTCACAGGGCAAAGAGAATTAACACCGACTTATGTGGATGCCGAGGAAGAATTTGCTCAAAAACATCATTATCACAGCCTTGACTTTTCCGATGTAAAAGGCCAGGAGAACATAAAACGAGCACTCGAAATTGCAGCTGCAGGCGGACATAATGTCCTACTTATCGGACCTCCCGGTGCAGGTAAAACCATGCTCGCCAAGAGATTGCCTACAATCCTTCCGCCTTTGAGCTTGAATGAAGCCCTCGAAACAACTAAAATTCACTCGGTTTCAGGAGTTTTGGGAGCCGATTCATCCTTGATAACCGAGCGGCCTTTTCGCTCTCCGCATCATACGATATCAGATGTTGCGCTTGTAGGCGGAGGAAGTAATCCACTTCCCGGAGAAATATCACTTGCACACAATGGGGTACTATTTTTGGATGAACTCCCTGAATTTAAACGCTCGGTCCTGGAAGTGCTACGACAACCAATGGAAGCAAGGAATATCACAATTTCGAGAGCACAGATTTCTGTAGATTATCCGGCGAGCTTTATGGTCGTTGCGTCAATGAACCCTTGTCCTTGTGGTTTTCATAACCACCCGGTAAAAGAATGTTCCTGTCATCCTGGAATGGTCGATAGGTACCTGAACAAAATATCAGGTCCTCTCCTGGATAGAATAGATTTGCATGTTGAGGTTACTCCCGTAAGTTATGAAGAAATCATGGACAACTCTTCCAATGGAAAAAGTGAAAACAGCGAGACAGTTGCACAAAGGGTAATAAAAGCCAGAAAAATACAGGAGAAACGCTTTCAGGAATATAAGGATATACACTGCAATGCACAGATGACCAGCAGACTTGCCAGAGAACATTGCGAGTTGAGTCCGGAATCCACCACCCTACTGAAAACTGCTATGGAACGCTTACAATTATCCGGTCGAGCTTATGACAGAATACTGAAAGTTGCTCGTACTGCTGCGGATCTTGCGGGTAGAGAACACATTGCCAATGAAGACATTTCGGAAGCGATTAATTATAGGAGCCTGGATAGGGCGGATTGGAGTTCGTAACGAGTGGACAAGCAAATAAGTTTAAAGTTACAATTTAATATTTCAAATATGAAGACACATAAAGATTTAGACGTGTGGAAGAACTCGATTAATTTCGTTTCTAATGTTTATAAGATAACTGCAAATTTTCCTGATGAAGAAAAATTTGGCTTATCAAGTCAGATGAGAAGAGCTGCCGTATCGATTCCTTCTAATATTGCGGAAGGAGCAGCCAGAGGAACAAGCAGAGAGTATATTCGATTTTTACATATTTCACTAGGCAGTTGCTCTGAATTAGAAACTCAATTGATTATTTCCAAAAACCTTGAAATACTCACTGAGAAACAATTTGGCACTTTAGTTCTTGAACTAGAGACAATTATAAGAATGCTTGTAAAGTTGATACGATATTTTAAAAATCACTGACAATTAAATGAGCAAATTGGTAGAAAGGTGGGCAAGTTGTAATATAAATCTTTTAGGAATATTAAGAACCTATCTAAAAGTTAGTCCACCTGTCTACCTGTCCACTTGTTAACTTATCTATCTAATCAACGTCAGCGTCCCTTTAAATATCTGCATTCTTCCGGGGCGAATTTCAACCTCAACCACATAGACAAAAACACCTGGATTCATATCGATATTACGGTATTTGCCATTCCAACCTATAATATTCCTGGTTGGGGTAGTATAATGTTCTTCATAAACTCTATTTCCCCAGCGATCAAATACTCCCATACTCTTCATACCGATAACATTCGGTCCCATCTGGATGACAAACCGGTCGTTGACGCCGTCAAAGTTCGGGGTGAAAGCATTGGGTACGTAGACGCTGGTTCCTTCAGAAATGACAATCATCTTAGTAACCGTAGTAATACAACCAAATTCATCAATCACTTCGAGGATTATTACTGTAGTCTCATTAATCACAGCAAATGTAGAAACGCATGTATCACAGTCGACAACATTCTCAGGATACCATCTGAAACTCTGGTATGAGCCATCTATTTGAGCAGTAAGGTTTATTGTATCACCTGCAAGGACTATCGAATCGGAGAGAATCCTTGCTGTAATAGGCTCTCTTGCTGTCACCAATATATCTTCTGTATGGGTACAGCCTTCGTCATCTACTATCCGCAGGGAATAATTCCCCGGTCCGGGAAATGCCAATCGATGTGGCAGTATATTTACAGTTTCACTATAGACGCCATTGTAGTATACATCAATGGGAAGTACCGCATTTCCACCCTCCAGGATTTCCACTTCGGTCTGCATCAGACCACCACAACTCGGCTCATGAACTGCTATCTCAACCGTACCAAAGAAAAACAGGTCGACAATAATTGTGCTATCACAACCATCCCTGCTTCCTCCCGGAATAATTTCAGTTCCACTCGGATTATTGACATTATATATTGTACCGTTCACGGTAATCTGTTCATCCACACACAATGAGTCACGAATATAAATTAAAGCAGTGTCTGCCGGCATAACAAATAGCGTATCAAAGGCAGAACAACCATTAGCATTGATAACCTCTACAGTGACCAGTCCTCCTTGTAGAATCTCCTGTCTTGAGCTTCCATTTACACCATTCCATATATAGGTTGCAAATGTATCTACTACCTCCAGAAATATTGTTTCATTTTCACATATAAAGTCAGGGCCCGCAATCGTCACCTCCGTAGGGCTCGGTTCTGAGATTGCGATGACGAGACTTACCGTACAACCTGCCTCATCCGTCACCGTAACAGAATATGTACCGGGAGCCAGATCCACCAATGCGTCCATGCCGTTATACTGAGGATTATTCCACTCGATAACCACATCGCCGAAGTTTCCATCAATCGTCAAATTGATACTTCCATCACTATCTCCATAACAAGAAACACCTGTATGAGACTCAATCACCTCAAGTTCACAAGAGAATGTTGAAATTCTGAATTCACAAGTGACCTCACAACCATTCTGATCAATGATGGTAACTATGTACTCGTCATCATCGAGATCATCATAGGTGAATACGTCCCCGGAATTGGCCTGTCCTTCCTCTATCAGTGTACCTGAAGTTGTTGTAATTCTATAAGTATATCCCGGATTTCCTCCCTCCATTGTAATTTCAACGGTTGTGATAGTCTCCGGAGTCAATCCTGTATTGCAAGTCACCTCGAGAAGTGGAAACTCCGTTATTTCAACTGTCAAACTATCTTTACAATCAGCCTCATCCGTAACAGTAACCGAATATATTCCAGGTCCAAGATTCCGCAAGGTATCCATGCCGTTATAAGCAGAATTATTCCATATAATTTCCGTAGTCAGGTAAGCACTATCTATCGATAGATAGATATAACCATCATTAGCACCATGGCAAGTTACATCGGCTGACTCTTCACTTAATTCAAGTTTACACTCAAATGCTTTAATTGTGAAATAACACTCAACCGTACAACCATTGGCGTCTACGATGACAATCTTGTAATCTCCTTCGTCCAGATCATCAATTATAAATGTTCCGCCCATCAAATATGTGCCGGCTATCGAAGCTGGTCCTGTCAAGGTATATCCATAACTCGGAGTACCACCGCCTATCTGAAGTTCAACAGTATTGTCGTTGTGCGGACCGTCTCCTGCAGTACATATAAGTACAAGTGGCTCCGGCTCAGTAATAGTAATTTCATCACTGGCAGAACAGCCAAACTCATCCGTAATCGTCAGACTATATGTACCCGGCCCCAGATTCTTTGGATTGGCTTTTCCATCTAGCTCAGATCTATTCCAGACAAACTGAAGAACGCCAGTCGCATTGGAATTGACGATTATTGATGCAGACTCATCTCCATGACAAAGAATTTTATCATCTAGTTCAAGTTCAACTACCAGATCACAGCCTTCCGGATTCAACACCAGACTACAGACTGTTATACAACCATTGGCATCGGTAACAGTAAAAGTATAATTTCCCGGTTTAAGATTCTCAATGTCTATCGGGAAGCTGACATCATTCATTGAGCCACTGGAAGGGCCTGTATAGGTAAGCGTATAAGGAGCAACTCCTCCACTTAAATCCAGAGAAATACTTCCATCCTCAGCATCCTTATCGCTAGGTTTATCCTTGGCAGAACAGCTAAAGTTTATTGGATCCGGTTCCTCAATCACTATCGTCATAAAATCTTCACAGCCATTGGCATCAATGACTGCCACGGAATACTGACCCGCTCCGAGGTTTTGAGGATTCAAGGTTTCCCCAAGTCCGGAAACAGACCATGAAACTTCATACGGTTCAACCCCATTGGTGACTATTACCAGCAGACTGGCATTATTATCTCCATGACATTTTAAAGAATCCTGTAAGACAACATCTATACTTAAGTCACATTCTGCGGAAGCAATTGTAAAAATACAGGTAGTAGAACAACCATTGGCATCAGTTAGGCTCACAAAGTAATCTCCGGTCCCAAGATTTGTCAGTTGATTATCTCCGGCCTGAGGATCGGGAATCGTTCCCCCTCCTCCGGGACCATTCCATGTCATTGTCATGTATGGCTCCGTACCTCCGCTGATATGCAGATTTGCCAGACCATCCTTAGCACCTAAATCAGATTCGTCGTTTAAAACGGAGCACACAAGAATCAATTCGTCCGGTTGAGTAATCGTAATCGTAGCCGTTGCAGAGCAGTCTCCCTCATCTGTCACAGTAACAGTATAAGTACCGGCAGACAAATAGCTAAGGTCTTTTTCCCCATCGTAATCACTATCATTCCATACATAAGTCAGTGCACCATAGGCACCTTCAACCGTAAGTTCAATAGCAGCATTTTCGTCACCGTAACACAATATTTCCTCTGTCTGTGTGATGGTCACGGTTATATCACAATCCAATGAAGGAATAGTTACCGTACATTCCGCCGTACAGCCATTAGCATCAGTAAGCGTTATATTTATGGTGCCTTCCGGCAAATCTGTAATTGTATATGTTCCCGCAGCACCATAGGACTCATTACCATTGGCTGCTCCGGTCCAGCTCACAGTATATGGAGCCGTTCCGCCAGATAAGCTTATTTCTATTTCTGCATCTTCCTCACCTTCGCCACTGATTTCCTTTGCAAGTGCACAATTGAGTATAAGTTCTGCCGGTTGAGTAATATTAATATTTGCGAAAGCTAAACAACCGCCTTCATCCTCCACAGTTACCGAATAAGACCCTGCGGACAAGCCACTTAATTCACTCTCACCATTATACTGGCTGTCATTCCAGGTATAAGTTAAAGCTCCATTTCCTCCCTGAACTTGCACTTGTATTGCCGCTGTAGCATCACCAAAGCATAGAATATCTGCCGTCTGGTTGATAGTCGCAGTGATATCACAATCCACGGATGGAATAACCAATGTGCATATTACAGAGCAGCCATAAGCATCGGTCAATGTAAATACAATAATGCCTTCCGGCAAATTGCTGATAATATATACTCCATCAACCATATAGAATGCATCACCAGTAGCCGCACCGGTCCAGCTTAAAACATAAGGAGCTGTTCCACCCCCGACGAACACTTCCGCCTGCGCATCCTCAGCGCCCGGGCCACTTAGCCCGGTCAGGAGCGAGCAAGTTAACATGAGTTCTTCCGGCTCAGTGAGGGTAATATTTGCGGAAGCTTCACAGCCGTTATCATCTGTAACTGTAACGCTATATACGCCGGCACCAAGGTTATAAATTTCACTCTGTCCATTGTAAACGGGATTGGACCAGGTATAATCAACCGGATTTCCACTTCCCTGGTAAATAACTTCTATCGCACCATCCGCAGCCCCTGCACAGGATATATCAAAAATAACATCCAGACTCAGATCCGGGGCATCATGAACAGTAACCGTAAGGCTTTCAGTATCTTCACAATCATCGATGGTTCCGGTTAAAGTATAGACTCCTGCATGGCTCGCATCCGCATTACCACTTACGAGAACCATTCTCTCAGTTGAAGTAAAACCATTGGGGCCTTCCCAGAGAAAAGTCATCCCGCTGATATCCGGCCCTTCCAGCCAAAGTTCCATCCCAACACATATATCGATATCGTCCAGTTCTCCCAGTTCTACATCATCCGTGACTGATAGAGAAACTTCTACCGGCACAGAACGGCAACCATCTGTAAAAACGGCATAAACTGTCGTCGGTGGTGTTGTGGAATAACTTCCCGGATTGGGAATAAGTTGAGTAGTGTCACTATCTTCAAACCAGGTAAAATCAGTTCCCCCGGAATAGATTTCATCTTCGAGACCGGTCAGATTAAATATCACTGCTCCACCCGTCGCACACATCGCCATACTTGCGCTTGTACCTGTCGGTGCAGGTAAAACCGTAATTACAACGGGCTGTGCATCAGAAGTACACACCGAATTGCTCACTACAGCATAGACGGTTCCTCCATTAGTGGTATAATTTCCCGGATTATTAATGGGAGTTGTCAGCCCGGCATCGGAATACCAGCCTACGGGGTTTCCGCTATTCCCATTCAGTTGGGAATCATAATCCATCAGGTTTATCGTCACATTCCCGTTTTCATCGCCGCATTTTTCAATCGGGTTAATGGGGAAAATATCGACATCATCGATAAGATTTATCGTAAGGCTTACCGCTACAGAGCTGCAATTTCCATTATTCACAACAGCATAAACGGTAGTAGATCCGGGAATATAAGCGCCCGGGTTATTTATTTCATTTGTCAGGCCTGCATCCTGATACCATTTCACTGTAAGACCTCCACCTCCTCCGGTTATCTCGGCATTGACTTCCGTCAAATCTATAGGACTTCCATCATCACAGGCATCTATTGCAGCAGGATTATTGGCAGTAGGAGTTGTGTTTACCGGAATCTGAACAGTAAGCGGATTTACACAGTCATTATTTGTGGGAGTAAAAGTAAGTGTATGCGTACCTCCTCCGGCAGCGGCAGGATCAAATACATTTCCCGATACTCCGGGGCCTGACCATGTACCATCTACAGAAGATATCGTACCCGGCAAATTAATAGGAGCATCGTCTTCGCATAGGTCCTGAGGTAATGCAGGCGGGTTAAGATTCCCGCCATCCTGAACTTCTACATCTATAGTCCCCTGACAGCCTTGCGGCCAGGTTTCAAAGGTCAAAGTATGTGTTCCTACACCGGCATTGACAGGATTAAATAGATTCCCCATTACACCGGGGCCTGACCAGGAGCCAGCTATTCCACCGGGAGCTCCATCCAGGAAGACCTGTGGATCAGTCAGACAATAAGGGCCATAATCGGGTAAAGTAGGAAATGGATGTACTGTAATGTCAACGGAACGCTCAATAGGACAACTGTTTACATCAGTGATGTTTAAGAAATAGGTTCCCGCGTTTGTCCCGGTTACATTCTGGATTAATGGATTTTTATCTGTGGAAGTATAGCCTCCGGGACCTGTCCAGTTCCATGGAGAGAAGTCAGTTCCGGTAGTTGTGGTTATCTGTACATCTTCGTTCTCGCACACAGGATTGGGGACTGCATCCACTTCCGGCATATCATCCCAACACAACACTTGAATATTGGTAAATTCAACCCACTCATCCGCTGCCCAGGTCTGGGTCCAGATTTTAATATGTAAATCCGTATTTTCTGACACACAGAACTCATCAAGAGAAATAGTTCCGTACTGGTCATGATCATCCGTATCCGGTCCTCCAATCAACCTGGTATAAACAAGTACACCATCAATATAAAATTCCGCATATAGAAAGTCCCAACAGTTTTCACAACCTTCCTGTACGGGATTATAAGGATCTCCATCACAGGGCCCAAAGGCATGACATTCCGTATTATATTCCATATTACCATTTCCGAGCCAGGGTAAACCGAACTCAAAATCGAATGAAGCTGTAACCGAGGAGCAGTTTGTTATATTTATATCAAATGAATCCCTGGTCAAGCCCTTGCTTGTCTGGTATCTGTAAACGGTCTGGTCATCAAATATTAGAGTCTGGGCCGACAAAGTGATACAAGTCACACATAAGAAAATGAATGTGAGCAGATGTTTTATCATTATTTACCGGTGAAGGGCTGTTTTTTGTATTATGAAATAGTATTGCTGCTATCCTGAAAATCTTTTAAAATCTAGTCCCTGAAAGAACAAAACTCCCTAGTTTCTCAGGCTCCTTTTAGTTGGGATAAATATAGTAATATTAAGTAAAACTTAATGAGAAGACAGTGTTTTTTCCATAAAAGCTGCCTGAATGACAGTAGGAACAGTATGAACATTGCTTATTAGTATGTATTATATAAAATGTATCTTACTTTTGCAGTTCGAAAACGAGAAATTATGGCTTTATCAGAACAACAAATACAACGTAGAAAAACTCTTGAACTTATCAGGGAAATGGGAATTGACCCATATCCTCCTGAAACCTTTAATGTGAACGCTACAAGTAGCGAAATCCTGAAGAAATTTGATGACGACAACGCTGCTTTTGAAAATGTTTCTATTGCAGGGCGTCTCATGAGTATGAGGGGGAAAGGAAAGGTGATGTTTGCAGAGTTACAGGACTCAAACGGTAGAATCCAGCTTTATTTTAAGCGGGATGACATCTGTCCCGGAGAGGATAAATCCTTGTATAACGAACTGATTAAGAAATATCTCGACCTGGGTGATTATATCGGAATCAGCGGTCATGTGTTTAAAACGCAAATGGGAGAAATCACTATTTACGTCAAAGAATTTAAGCTCCTGGCCAAGTCTTTACGCCCTCTCCCTGTCGTAAAAACAGATGCAGAAGGTAATATCCACGATGCTTTTACTGATCCGGAACAGAGATATCGCCAGAGATATGTCGACCTTACAGTTAACCCGGAACACAGAAAGATTTTTGAAATCAGAAGCCGTGCCATCACTGCGATGAGAGCCTATTTTGATAGATTCGGCTGGCTAGAAGTGGAAACACCTATATTGCAACAAGTACACGGTGGAGCAGCAGCAAGACCTTTCAAAACATACCATAACACACTTGACACCGATTATTATCTGAGAATTGCCAATGAACTTTATCTGAAAAAACTGATCGTCGGAGGTTATGACGGAGTATATGAAATCGGGAGAATGTTCCGAAATGAAGGGATGGACCGCACGCATAATCCGGAGTTTACATCCATGGAAATCTATGTAGCATACAAGGATTATGTGTGGATGATGAAAATGGTGGAAGATCTGCTGACATACATCGCCAAGGTTATAAATGAAGGTAGTACTGAATTCCGCGTAGGAGAACATACTATCGACTTCCGAGGACCGTACAGAAGAATTACAATGTATGATTCTATCAAGGAATACTCCGGAGTTGACGTCAGTGAAATGACAGAAGACCAACTCAGGGAATTGTGCAAAGCCAACTACATCGATGTTGATGACAGTGATGGCCGTGGCAAATTGATTGATAAAATCTTCTCGGAATTTGTAGAGCCTAAACTCATTCAGCCTACTTATATCACGGATTACCCACTCGAGATGACGCCACTTGCCAAGAAGCACAGAGACAATCCTGAACTTGTTGAAAGATTTGAGCTCTTTGTCAATGGAAAGGAAATTGCCAATGCATATACGGAGCTCAATGATCCACTGGATCAGAAGCAGAGATTTGAAGATCAGTTGAAACTTGCTGAACGCGGTGATGATGAGGCAATGGCTATGGATAAAGACTTCTTGCGTGCCCTTGAGTATGGAATGCCGCCTACTTCAGGTCTTGGGATAGGAATTGATAGGTTGACTATGTTGTTTACCGATCAGTCTTCAATTCAGGAGGTAATCTTCTTCCCGCAGATGAGACCGGAGAACTAAGGTTGCCCTTCGAGTCTGCGAAACAAGTTCCGCACCTCAGGGCCCTCCTTCTACAAACTCAGAAACTTGGGTTGAGAAGATACAGGAGTGATTATGTGCTCTTGATTTATTTCAGCAATTGAAATAGGAGTTGCTGTATTTAGGGAAGTTCACAGTTACCAACGCCATGTTTCCTATTCTCCAAGTTGTATATCGATAGCCGGCTCAGGCAGGTCTGGTAATTCCTCCAGGACATTCCTCTGCATGGATAAGCCTGCATAATATACGAGGTACCACTGCTTTGCTATTCTAGAGAATCGACGTTCAATTTTAAAAGCGCCCGAACTATGATAAATCTCTTCAGTGATATAAGTTGAATCACCGGAATAAAACTTTTTATAGCTATCAAGTAAACTCCCAAAATCCTTGTGAATCACCCAATCATCTTCCGCCCAGCGAAAATCAGAGTAATCCGTATTGCTACTGGCGTTATTGGGGGCACCTTGCAGCGGAAACACAATGTGGTTCATCTGGTAAACACTATCCCGGTGGAACTCCTTGTAAAACTCCTTGAAGCTCTCAGGCAATTCCTCAGATACATTCTGCTCTACTTCTTTTTGCCCACAAGCAGACAAGAGTAGTATAAAACACAGTACACTAAGATATCGCAAATGCGCAGACAAGGATGTAATCTTCAATTTTTTCATAGTCAATCCTACATTCAATGTATTTATCATGCATATCAATAATGGCTTCAGTGGAACCACTTTCACCGTATTCAAATGGCTTTACAAACAGGTTTTTCCTAAAATCCACATTTCCCTCTGAGTATAATTTAAACAAGGCTTCTTTAGCTCCCCAATAAACGTGAATCTTCTCGACATCCTCCGTTTTGTCTACGTTTTCAAGTTCTTCTACCGACATAAATCTGGGAGCCATCCGCAATATTCTTTCCTCTATGCGCTGAATATCCACTCCACAAACATTTGCGGAAGCTAAAACCGCAGCACAATCAGCACTATGACTGAGTGATATCGTCCACAAACTGTCTTCCAAGTGTGGCTTTCCAAACGCATCTTTCAATACTTTCCCGCGCACTTCTCTCCCGGACATCTCATGCAAAAGCCAGCGGGAAGCAAGCCATTCTTCTTTTTTCTTAGGTAGAAAAGAATTCACTTCCGACAACTCTTCAACAGTCAGATTGAGTCGTTCCAGATACCATTCTTCTGTCTCCTCCAGCTTCCACACTCCGACTTCAATATCCGTACCTATTTTTTCATGCTTCAATAAGGCCATCTATATAAATTTCATCTTCGTAAAGATACAACCCTATCTGAGGTCTTTTTATTTCGCTTACGCAAATTTATTGAGCCTAAAAATATCTCTGTTTTTCCGGCAGATGTTTACATCAAGCCTGCCAGATCCTTGACTTCACGCAATGTTTCCTGAGCGACCATGCGTATGCGTGCGGAAGATTCCTTAATTGCGTCTTTTACTTCACGACGATTAGCTTTCAGTTCTTCACGACGGTCGCGGAATTTATTGGCCAAAAGAACAAGCGCATCCGCTGTCGCATCTTTTAATTCGACAAAGCGCAACTGCTCGTTCTTGTAATCCTCAATAAAGGCCTGCTCCTGATCCGGTCTTCCGGCGACTTTAAGTAAAGTGAGCAAGTTCTGTATTCCAGGGCTCATATTTTCCATATCGCCCTGTTCTGTTCCGGTCACTGCCGAACGTATTTTCCTACGCAGCTCTCCTTCTTCTTCAAACGCAGATATATAATGCTTGGGGCCCTTGCTCTTACTCATCTTAATCGTAGGGTCAGCAGTTGAATTTATCTTGAGAGCTTCAGTATAGAGCTCTTCCGGAATTGTAAAGTATTCTTTACCCACCTGATTATTGAAACGCCTTGCAATCTGACGCGTTAATTCCAGATGCTGCTCCTGATCCTTTCCTACCGGTACAAAGTCAGCGCGATAAATCAGAATATCCGCAGCCTGCAACACCGGATAACCAAATAATCCGGCACTAATAAATCCGGCGTCTGTACTTTCCGACTGTGCAGATTTATCTTTAAACTGAGTCATACGTGTAAGATAACCGTAAGAGCAGAAGCAATTGAAAATCCAGGCGAGTTCGGTATGTTCAGGAACCATGGATTGAATAAACAGATTCTGCTTATCTACTCCCAGCGCCATGAGGTTCAATACCATATCCCAGCTCGCTTCGCGTAGTTTCTTGGGGTTATATGGCATTGTCATCGCATGATAATCTACTACACTGTAAAAACAGTCGTATTCATCCTGTAATTTCACCCAGTTCTGAACTGCTCCAAAATAATTTCCAAAATGTAAATCTCCCGTAGGCTGTATTCCTGATAAAACACGCTTTCTCTGACTCATTATATCCTTGTTTAACTATTTTTTATCGCGTAGCAATTACTGAAATTTCAATATTCACCTTTCTGGGTAATTCACTCACCTCTACCAATTCTCTTGCCGGTGCAGTGTCCTCCGGGAAATACTCAGCATAAATTGCATTTACATCAGCATATCTGTCCATGTCTTTCAAGAAAACTGTACACTTCAGGACAGATGTAAAATCGAGTCCGCAAGAATCGAGAACAGCTGCAATATTTTTAAAGACCTGATGTGTTTCTGCTTCCAGACTTTCATTGTTCAACTCGCCTGTCTCGGGGTTTATCGCAATCTGTCCGGATAAAAAGATTAAACCATTAGCCTCTGTAGCATGATTATATGGACCTATAGCCGGTGGGGCTCCCTTGGCATTAATAATTTTCTTCATCTTATAAAGTTTTTATATTTATCAGTTCAAATCAATGAAAAAAGCTCCACATTTTACCATTAAAATGGGAGCTTTCTTATTATGTTCAGGATTATAGTTTGTTACAATCGAACTAGTCGTCCGCCTGTGTCTTTATCATCAGCTGCCCACGATAGTACATATTGCCATCGTGCCAGTATGCGTGATGCCTTAGGTGAGCTTCACCTGTGTTATTACATATTTCAACCTGAGGAGTCGTCAATTTCTTATGAGTACGTCCTTTTCTGGTTCTTTGCTTCGATGTTCTACGCTTTGGAGTTGCCATCTCGTTAAGTTTTCTCTTTAATTAATCTTCTTTATCAAATCTTAAGTTTTCCAGTGCATCCCACACTGTCGACTTTTTTTCACCTTCATGCTCTTCTTCATGGTCGAGTATATTCCGTATATTCTCGGGACATTCACCATATTCCGTGTCGGCGCATATATGCGTCATAGGAATACTCAGCCCTGTAAACTCGTACAGGTATTGCTTCAAATCAATTTCCCGCGTTCCTTCCGGGATTAAAATTATGTCACCTTCATCTCTATCTCCGCCAAATTTTACCAGCAGGTTATATTCCGCTTCAACATGCAGAGGAATTTCCCGCAGGCATCGGTCACATTCAGTATAGATTACACCTTCGATATAAAAACGCAGGTCGATTATATGCGTGTCTTTCAGCATTTCAACCCTTGCAAGTATATCTCCGGAAAAATCCGTATTTTCAAAAGACCGGTAAAAGCTTCCACTAAGCTGAAATTCAAACTTGTGGAGTCCATCGCTTTGTCCCTCCAGAAGAATGACATAAGTCTTGTCCGCACCCATGATCAAAGAACTTTTTTATAAACAAATCTTTCAATTTGCTCAATCGGCGAGCAAAGGTAAGCTATAAAACGCTTTCTGCCAAAAAAATATTACAGTTTCTTCAACAGATTCCCTTAAAACTCGTTTATTACTACATTGAGCCGGATTTAACAGCTAACAACAATGAGGTGAAACTCTGTTCATAGCTCTCTGTAAAGGTATTAAATTCCATGAATATTGTATCTTAATCCGGCAAATAATACGAACTCAAATTTTAATAAACACTCTTAATAATATTTATTTCATGAATCAATTCTCAATCAACAACGGATCGCATGTCGACGACAACAAGACCAGGGAGTATTTGCAGCGCAACGGTCAGATAATTGATGTAAGGTCACCGGCAGAATTTATGGGCGGACACGTTGTAGGCGCCAAGAATATCCCTTTAAATGAAATCGAACTCAGACTCTACGAATTTGAAGAAATGGATGGTCCATTTGTCCTCTGCTGTGCTTCAGGCAACAGAAGTGGCCAAGCTTGTGAATACCTAATAACTCAAGGTGTCGATTGTGTAAATGGTGGCGGATGGATGCACTTAAATGGAGTAATCCACAACGTATAAGGTTTACCTTATCCGGTAAACCAGATGTGATTTATCAGAAATTCTGATTGTACACATCAAAATAAAAAATCATGTTCCAGGGTCACGGATTCCTTAATTCTGTGACCCTTTTTCGTAACTGCAAGTGCCGGAAATCATAAATGAACTCTGCTAATCGAGTCTCCTCTTACATTTTCTACTCAAGCACAATAACTTAAAACAAATCGCATTTGACGATTCCCATGACAATTTCGTGAAGGCTTGCTTTTTTCCTAAATTGCATCAGAAAACAATTTATAAAATTGACTTAAACCTGTCTATATGAAGAAGTATCTGCTGCTTTTCTGTTTGTTCCCTTTGTTTTTACATAGTCAGACCAATCTTGACAATCTTGAACTTAAAGATATTTTTTACGAGCCATTACTCGCAGGAACGAGGCCGGATTTTGCTCGTTTTTCCATAGATGAAAAAGCCATTTATTTCTATGGCAATGATTCTGCATTTGCAGAAAAGAAGCTTTATAAGGTTAGTCTAGATGAAAAAAACACGATTGATGTAGATAAAGATGACTTCATACGCAATTTCACCTATTCTGCAGATGGGAGTAAACTCCTGTTTACTAAGAAAAATGCAATTTACATCGCTGACTCAGATCTCTCCAATCCACGAAAAATCATTTCCACTTCCGGTTTCAAACAAGGTGTGAAATGGGCTCCCGACAGCCTAAAGTTCTCCTATATTCAGGACGGCAATGTAATGGTGATGAATCTGGAGAGCTCTCAGCTCCGCCAGTTGACAGAGAAGAAAAAGGATGTTCCCGGATACCGCATAATAGACTGGGCAGGAGATAAAGCTTTGATTGTGGAACAGTTTGACAACTCCACTGCCAAGGCGGTTTACTTCCCAGAATATCTCGGTGAAAAAGTCAATCCGGGTCGCAGTGTGCGGGGCTTTGGCAAGCGTACAATTTCAGTTGTTTCCATGGATACTGACACAATTGCAGAGCTTTATTCAGGAATGGATTTCTGTCGGGTGGCCACAAGTGCTTCAGGCCGATATGTCGCACTCAATTGCACTGATACGCCGATGAAACGACATTACATCGACATTGCAGACTTGAAAACCACTGAGTCTAGACAAGTTTTTAGCGACTCTACCGAAGGCTGGATTTATTATACGGATATGCGATTTGCTCCGGATTCTGACATCCTCATGTTCCATTCTGAACGCGATGGCTGGAATCATCTCTATACTGTAAATGCGGATGGTTCAGACTTTCGTCAAATAACAAATGGTGCTTATGAAGTGCCTTGGGCAGAATGGCTGGATGATCGAAATATTATATTTGCGAGTACAGAGGAAGATCCCGGAGAAAGACATTTGCGAAAGCTAAACCTAAAAAGCGGGAAGACGACAAAACTCACCTCACGCGAAGGTTATAGAAAAGCTTTTCACTTAAGCCGGGACAAGAATACTGTGGTATATGAATTCAGTTATTTTAATGAGCCGGGTGATTTATATGCAATACAGGTCAATGTAGCCGGGAAAGAGCAAAGGCTTACACATTCAACTCCAGAACTCTTTCAGGAAATAAGCTGGCAAACGCCTGACTACATACGGTTTATAGGTCACGATGGAGAAACGGAATTATCAATGACCGTACTTAAACCGGAAATCGTAGACCCTTCTGTTAAAAATCCGGTCGTTGTCTTTGTCCATGGCGCAGGTTCATTGCAGAATGTGTATAAAGGCTGGTCAACCAATTACTGGCGGGAATATATGTTTCATCAGATTCTTGCTGCTCGCGGCTACTATGTTATCGAAGTGGACTACAGACATAGTCTGGGTTATGGCAGAGATTTCAGAGAAAAAGTGACCGGCTGGATGGGCAAATATGAAACTGAGGACATTATTGATGGTCTCGAGTATCTCAGCAAACATTATCCGCTGGTAAATCGTAACAAAGTCGGGATTTATGGAGGCAGCTATGGCGGCTTTATGGCTTTATATGCTGTAAGTACAGCTCCTGATTGCTTTCATGCTGCGGCTGCCTTAAGAGCTGTAACCAACTGGGAAAATTACTATGAAGCAAATCCCTGGTACACTTTACCGCGCCTGGGCACACCGGAACAAGACTCAACAAATTATGCGCAGAGTTCTCCTCTGACTTATGCCGAGAATCTGGAAAGACCGGTGCTTATCCTCCACGGATTAATTGACAACAATGTACCTTATCGCGATGCAGCCCAGTATATTCAAAAACTGATTGAGGCCGGTAATAAGGACTTTGATTTTATGATGTATCCGGGAGAGAGACATAGCTTTGTAAGTCCCGATGCATGGTATGACGAGTATGTAAGGATA
This sequence comes from uncultured Saprospiraceae bacterium, assembly GCA_964423575.1. Lineage (GTDB taxonomy): Bacteria > Bacteroidota > Bacteroidia > Chitinophagales > Saprospiraceae > CAYRFF01. Next base: position 33,662 of record CAYRFF010000029.1, read on the forward strand.
TATAAATTCTTTGAACGGGAACTGAAATAGCGTGAGAATCAGTGGAAATAAATTAGTCTGCAAAAGATTATTTAATTCGCTTATAATTGCAAAGACATATTGATCTATCCCGGACGAAAGATCCGAGACAATCAAAAGAGTATGTATTGTAATACACCATTTAAACTCCCTTTGCAGATTAAATAAAATATGGATAGAAATTCCACAGTCATTATACCCTTATACAATGATAAGGAAGGACCTATTGCCTTCGTCTTTTATATTTTTACCGGCATGCTCGTTCTTTGTTCTTTGTTATTATTGTTTATCTATTTTGACGACAATATGGACCTGGATGTATTCCTTATAATTCAGGGAGTTCTGCTGATATTTGCCCTTTTAGCTTACCTTTTCAAAAAATATCATACCGTTGATAAGACTATAAGAATTAGTTATGGAGATATCAGTCTTTTCCGGAAAACAAAGCCGGTTCAAAAGTTTTATCGCGATGATATCAAATTCATAACTGCCTATCGGAATACGGTACACGGAAAAACCAATCATTCGGAAAAAATCAGCTTAGATGAAGCTTTCCAAAATCCCGGAAGCCTCATGAGATCCCACATAATTATTATTTCTAAAAAAGAACCGGGAAGCGGGAGGTTGCCGGTAAGCATGTTTAGCGTAAACAATAGTAAAAGTTATATGGCATTTCAAGCCAATGAAAAAGTGAGAGACCCTCTAGAAAAATTTTATGCAGGGAAGATAATTTAGCGCAACTACTACCTTCATTATATTTAAGTATCCAAGTCGCATATACAGTTTACAATACAGATTAAAACCTTATTTTACAGCACAATCAAAGAGTGCAGACTATGAATAAAGCTTCCGAGATAACGATACCGGCCTTTGGGGACAATGGAGGAGTCGGGCTTGTCTACAAGATCTATATGAGTATGGTAATAGCTACCATGATGATGTTTAGCTTTATATATTTTGAGGAGAAAGCGAGCTTTACCGATTTTCTCATAATGGAAGGAATTCTAGTAATATTTTTCGCTCTGGGAGTACTCTTTAAAAAATACATGACGGATTATCGAAGAATAAAAATCAGCTACGGTGACATCAGCCTCCTCAATAAATCAAAAACTGTTTTAAAATTTTATCGTGATGATATCAAATATATAACTGCTTACAAGAATGTTATTAACGGAAAAAACATCAATTCAGAGAAGATTGATTTCCATGAAGCCTTTGAAAATCCTCCGAGCACATTGACAATCTATTCGATTATTATCTCTAAGGAAAGCTTACCTTACGGCCATCACCCGGTCAATATGACACGCGTAAACAACAGTAAAAACTTTATATCTTTTCAGCCTAATGAGGATGCAAGAGGAATGCTTGAGGAATTTTATGGCGACAAGATTATATGATTGCCCTGGGATTAATCCCGAGGCAATAGAACAATCTTCAACAACTCCTACTCTTCCCTGGCTAACACTACTTTCAGCCACTCAACAATATCTTCATAAACCGTCTCTCTTATATCCTCATTCAGAATTTCATGTCTCATCTCAGGATATAATTTCATATCGACAGATTTAAAACCGTCCTTTTTCATTTCTTCCACAGTATTTTCTATTGCCTTCCCAAAATTCCCAATCGGGTCATCTCCTCCACTGACGAAGAACATCGGAAATGTCCGTGAAATATTCTTTGTCCAGTTTCTTTCCGTAGCTCGGATATTTAAGGACAAGAGCGTGTGGAAGCCATTATTGGAAAAAGGAATTCCATTGAGTTCATCCGCCTGAAAGGCTTTCCGGTTTGTCTTACTCAGACTTAGCCAGTTGGTGGCATCATTTTCAGCTTCCTTCTTAAATTTCACATTGTTCATCCCGGAAAAGACGCTGTTGATAAGCTTACTTTTGGACTTGGGTGCAATCGCATTCAGCAATGACAAGAGAAGTTTAAACAGGCCTGCACCTGCTGTTTTTTGGCCGGTACCGACTATAAGCGCAGCATTAAATCTACTGCTTTCTTCCTGAAGCAAGCAGCGAGCAATAAATGAGCCCATCGAATGCCCAAGGAGAATCCGCGGCAAGTCAGGATATTCTCTTTCGAGAAATAATTCCATTTCCAAGGCATCTTTCACAAGTTGCTCCAGAGGCTTTGTCTTTTGGAAATAACCCATTTCTTCAGTGGAAGAAGCTGTTTTACCATGCCCCAGGTGATCATAACATAAAACGACATATCCTAGCTGAGAAAGATACTCTGCAATTTCCCTATATCTCCCGCTATGCTCTTGCATCCCATGCAATATCAATATCGTCGCACGCTTTTTAAAAATTTCGGGTGGATTATACAGTGTATAATACAGGTTATGTGATGCCCCAAATCCTTGGTAAGATGGTAAATATCCGGTTCTATTCAAGTTCGTTTTATTACTCATTTTTAGCTTTTAAAAGTTCAAAATATACAAGAGAGCAATACAATTACAATATTCTTCTGAATACAATGCGAATATAAACTTATTATAAATCTCTATAACATATTGTAAAAAATTTTATATTTGTAAAGAATCTTCCGGATTCCATTATTCATAAAGAACTATCGAGCTGGATTCTTTGCACTTTTGGAATGGAAAAACAGTAGCAATAAAGAGAAAATATGAGAATCTCTCTTCAAGATATAGAAAAGATATTTAAATCCCGATTTGTGGAGGACGGGCATGCAAATCCCGTGTCCGCCTCCTTTTTATCTCCTATGGTTGTTTCTACCCGGGAACGATAATTCTTTTTATAGACCTCACTTAATCCGCTTTTTTGAAGTGGTAAAAATATTTACGGACAAATAGGGTGAAAAACGATCGTCCATACTTTATCTTTTATTTCCTCCATTATCACCTATTTCAATTGTCATTTGCTGTTTGTCATAAATATCATATATCTTTGCATTACTATTAGAACAAATTATTCACTATGTAAACTAAATCACTATGCTTAGAATTTTCATTTTATCGGCTTTTGTCCTGTTTTTGGGAATAGAAGTCAACGCACAAACGAAAGGAACTCAAAGTTCAAAAAGAGGTTCCGGTCAAAATCAGTTCATCACAAAAGTTACATCGCAAACTTATAAGGAAATCAAACCTACTGCAATTCCGAAAAACCTTGTAAGAGAGTTAAATGCTACCTATGGCAAGAAAATAGAAAAGGCTTTTATGAATAAGGATGGCGTGTATAGCGTAATCGTCTTTAATAATTCTAAGGCCAGAACTATCCCAAAGAGGTCTCAAAGTATTTTACAAGGAAGAGCATCGGGAAAACTTTTGAATCAATATAAAGGAAAAGGATATTCTACTGCTAAATTTGATTCCAATCGTTTGGTTGTCTTTTTTGACGGAAATAATAACTGGCTTGATGAGTTAACTTTGCCGGGAGATATATTTTCTCCCCAAGATCGCTATTTACCGGGAGACATTTTCCTTCCAGGCGATATTTTCGTCCCGGGAGATAAATCTCTGCCCGGTGACATCTTCCTTCCGGGAAGTGGATTGTTAAAGAATTAAGTTTTAACAAAAGTAAAAAGCTGTCTCGATTGAGACAGCTTTTCTGATTTCATCTTTCCTAAAACTTTATGTCCAGGCCAAGGATAAAGTTGAATCCTGCCTGTGGGAAATAATAATTTTCCGTAATCATTTCTCCACCGTATAGATAGCTGAATGTATAACCATTGGACTCGTATTTCTTGTTCAGCAGGTTATTCAGACTCAGACTCAAGCCCAGCTCCTCAATTACAGGCAATTTCATTGTATATCCTAAACGCAGATCAGCAAGTGTGTAAGGATTGAGACTACGTGCTACATTAGTCGTATTATCCAGGTACTGCCGCCCGACATGCTTTCCGATAATATCTATGTATAGATTTTCCAGCCTTTCGGCAAATGGTCTTACGGTAACCTGAGCATAAGCTATAAGTGCAGGCGACAAAGCGATATCTGTCAATGCATATACATTTTCAATCTGTCCTCCCTTGTCGTAATCATCTATAAACTCGTGGAAGTCTACAATCTTATTTTGCGAAAGCGACATATTCCCTGAAAACGCCAATGCTTTTATAGGATTATATGCTGCCGTCAATTCGATTCCACGACGATAACTTTCAGGTACGTTCTGTCTTGTATATGCACCTACATCATTGATTTTCCCGGTAAGAACAAGCTGATTTCTATAGTGCATATAATATGCATTTAAGCCCATATTCCACTTATGCGCAAGGTATTGATAACCGAGTTCTGCATTGTACAATTCTTCCGGTACCGGCACGCTTTCCGTAGAAATTTCAAAGTCTTTTCGATTGGGTTCTTTTTTAGCTATTGCAAATGATGCATAGGTTTTATTCATATTGCCAAATCCATCTGCAAAGCTATAGGATAAGCCCAGCTTGGGATTCAAGAAATCGTAAGATACAGATTGCTCTACAAAGGGATTGGAGCGGAAACCATCCATCTTATAGTCTACGTGCCTGTACTGCAAGTCTGCAAAGAGGTATAAGCGGTACCCAAACTGCTGGCGCCACTTGGCATACACGGAATAGTTATCCTTACGTGCAGGTGTATCGTACCAGCGGTAATCCACCGGAAAACCATATTCGGCCCAGGTAACATAACCATAATGATCACCGTCATAGCGACTGACAATCCCACCGATGTTGAGCTGTGTGTTATTCTTCTGATAATTCAGGTTAAAAGTACTTCCATAGAAATAATTATCCAGCCAAAGCTGTCGTGTAAGACTAGCTCGACTGAGTGTATCTCCCTTTTCCGTGATAAAAGGCTCGCGATAATAGGTTGAGAACTTGTCATTCACACGATATTGGTCATAATAACCTTTACCACGAGTCAGGAATAGCGCGAGATGTCCATCCCAATTATCATTTATTGTATGATTGACAAATGCCTGGTAGAAATCCTGCGTATAATTATCCGTCTGGTTGTTATAATATTCGTCATTCTCCATCATTCCCAGCGCGTTATATCTCCTATCGCTTTCCAGCAAATGTTCAGGCACTCCATCCCATGCTTGCCCGGTAACCTGAGTTCCGGTGAGGTAATGTAACTTCACGGTTGTACGTTCATCGCGAGAAGTCCAGCCACCCAGGAGTTGAAGAGATTGCAGATCGGAAGATGCGCGTTCGATATATCCATCCGAAGTAATTTTGGATAATCTGATGTCAAACTGATAACCGCCTTTCATCAGACCGGTTCCTGCCCGCAAGCTGTTTCTGTAAGTATTATAGGAACCTACAGCCGTTCCAAAAACCGCATAAGCCTTTTTGCCTTGAGCTAAATTAACCATATTCACAGATGCTCCGAAGGCACCTGAGCCATTGGTAGAAGAACCGACACCACGTTGAATCTGCAGAGAACTTGTAGAACTGAGCAGATCCGGATGATTTACAAAGAAAGTCCCCTGAGATTCATCATTATTCATGGGAATTCCATTCATCGTAAAATTGATCCGGGTCGCATCTGTTCCGCGTATATGAATATCCGTATAACCCACTCCTGCACCTGCATCGGAAGTGATGTGCACGGAAGGAGTCTGGTTAAGCAGATAGGGAATATCCCGGACAGTTCCAGCGCGTTGAACTGCTGCGCTATCGAGATTGGCCGTGGTAAATGGATCTCGATCTGCAAGTCGTATTCCCTTTACTACAAAGGGCGTTAAATCCACAGTCATAGAAAATTGAGAGGTATCAATTTCTTGAGCTGTAACTGATGTCAGAATAAATACGCTGACTAAAATACTAGTAAAAATTTGTTTTAAATGTTTCATAACTGAATATTAAATGGTTAACCGATAAAATATCCAGGCTATCATCATTTGTCCGCTGCGGTGGACAATTATGTAAGATGTATTTTCTTACGTTTCCTAACCGGCGTTACCCGGTCGAGGTTCAAAGGGTGTGATCTCAGCCTGATAAGTAAGGCACCCCTACAGAAATTATTGCAGATTACAGAATCTGCGCATTCCGGTGCAAAGATAAGGGTTTTTATTGTAGTGGGCAAGGAAATAAGTAGATGGCTAGACAAAAGAATCTCAGCATCAGAGCTTCCTTTTTCTTATGAGTCATAAATTTCTAAAAAGATGGTTTCACATTCCATTAATTAGTTCTTTTGCTTTTTCTAACGTATAAGCCCCATCCACAACCTTTTTTTCAAAAACCATAAAATAAGCAAAGTTATTTCCTGCTAGTTTTTCCCATTCATTTCCAAGTCTGCATTTAGCAGCACTATCCGTATTGTCTAGGTGGTCGCCTTTGGCTTCTACCAAAATCGTTTTACCTGATTTTGTTCGCATAATAAAATCAGGATAGTGATTAGCTTTAAAACCATTGATGTAAAAGCCTTTACCACGTTCTAAATTTCTATGCCAAAACTCAATATTTGAAGACGTACCAAGTTCCATTGCTACTCGTTCTTCAAAATTGTTCATTTCCCCTTCTCTTTCGTAAAGTGAATTCCCAATTGAAGAAGCTATCTTGCCTGGAACAATCTCCTGACCTAAGTTCCAATTATCCCTAGTGTAAATTCGTTTGGACTTGATTAAATCCATAAATCGAAATTCTGCATACGAATCCGCCAAATATCTTATTTTGGATTTGATTTTATCTGTATAACTCCATTTACGAACTAAAACATCTTTTAATTGCTCGGTATTCATACTCTTGAGAATCCGACCGATGTATACCTTGATTTCTTGGTCTGGAATCGGATACATATTTCCGATAATCTTCATGATTTGATAAGTGATCTCAGTTATTTGGTTCCCTTTAGGTTTTGCTAAAATATACTCCGCAATAGGGTCTTTTATTACACTATCTTCAATCTTGGTAAATGAAGGTCTATACTCGTTTTTCTTTCCTTCTTCCAAGTCTACTTTATACAAATCAGAAGAGATCTGGTCAAAGTCAATTTTGATGTCTTCGTCTGATAGTTTGAAGTCTTTAAGTAAAGACTCTCTGTTAAGCATTTCTTCACTTGTTCCAAAAATATCGCTGGCAGTTACTCTGATAAAAAACTGCGGAAACTCAATTTTATCAATAAACTCTTTATAGGCCTCCTTTACTTTATAGCGTTTTACTTTATTTCCCATTTCTTGAAAAATATTCTCGTCAACAGGATGCTTTTCCTGTTCTTTAAATTGTTCTTCTAATTGCCGGTTTTGTTCTTCTGCTAACGCTTCGATTTCAGCAATTACTGTGGTAGCTCCTAATTCTTCATCAGAATTTGGGTCAAATGTCACTCGAGTGGTATCGATATTTTCATCTTTTTGCTGTTCCTGATATTGCTCAGAAAAAAGGGATGTTTCGACTGGTTCTGGAGTTCCCTTATCCTTTTCTTCTTCCTTCATTTTATCAATTTTCCGGTAATCTTTCTCACTAAATCCTGATTCTTGCAAACCTTTCACTATACTTTGCAATGTCTCATTGAACTTGGCAGAGGCTGTTAAAACGTAAGAAAGGTTTAGCTGAAAATGCTTATGTTTTTGAACATAAGGCTGACGTAAAACACGGCCTAATATCTGCTCAACTTCAATCGCGCTTGATTTATCTGCCAATGAAGCTAAGATGTATGCGAAAGGGCAGTCCCAACCTTCTTTCAATGCGTTAATAGTTATAATATAGCGGACTTCACATTCTTTACTCATCAAGTCAACTCCTTTCAGTTCGTCTATGTTAGCAGTTTTTATTTTGATTTGATTTTCTGGAATGCTCAAACTTAACAATTGTTCTTTCAGCTTTTCGAAAGTTGTATTGTCATCGTCGGTTCTTGGTTGTGCTTGAAAAAGTACAATTGGTCTGATATATTTACCGCCTTCTGCTTCTTGCTTCTTAGCAAGATTCTCCAACTTACGTTGTAAATGTAAAGCGTTATTGATGACTTCTGTTTTGTCTTGATTATTGTAAACGATTACTGGAAGCTTTACCATATGTTCCTTTTTCAATTCTATGGCAGGAACAAGGCTTACAATATTGCTATTATCTTTTGGCGTAGCTGTTAAATCGAGAATGAATGACGGATTTAAATTCTTTAGCATATCCACACTCAAATCACTTTCCGCATTGTGGCTTTCATCCACTACCAAGATAGGATTGAGATAACGTAAAACATTGATTAATGCAGAATCATCGACTCCCTCTAAAATGTGTTCGTTGTTTTTGAACTGCGACACAAAATCTTCCAACTGGCCATTCTCGTGATAGACTTTTCTATCTTCTTTCTTTTTTGCACGTAAGCTGGCAAAACTCATCACAATAATGCTCAATTGATCTTTTACGATTACTGGATTAAAGTTTGAGCCCTGCAACAAATCTTCTTTTTGATAAACTTTTACTCTATGATTGAAAAGTGCATTAAGTTTTTGTCTGTACGGATGTTCCGGGTTAGATAGTGCATTAACGGTTTGTTGCAAAAGGTTGCTCCACGGTACCAACCATATTACGACTTTGGGCTTACTGCTATCATAAGCCTGAAAAATCGAGTGCAAAGCATTTACAGCAATAAATGTTTTACCACCTGCAGTTGGCACTTTTATGCAAACATGAGCTGCATTCGGTACGTTGTTTTTATAAGGTAGCATACCTGTACCATCCAATGGATTGTATGGACCAATCTTGTCTTCCCAAAATTTATCAAAAGCTTTTTGTAAATCTTTTTCCTCTTGGACATAGATTAAATACTCTTCAAGATTTTCAATTACTTTCTGTTGATAACTTTTTAACTCCATAATCTAAAATCTTGTAATATCTCTTGGTATTTTCTTAAAAATAATATTCTTCTTTGCCATAAAATCTTTGGGAAGCAAGCAATTATCAGCATAAATAATATAATGTTCACCTTTGGTTTTTATGAGTTCCAAAGCATCATAATCTAAAGTGGTTAATCGGTCTTTCTCATAAATAAAATAGTAAGCTGTTTCATCTTTCTTCCCTAAAAAGTATTTTTCTCCATTTGGCTCGATAAACGGTGTCCGAGTCTCTGAAAACCATATATACTTTTGGATCTTTGGCAAGCCGACTTCTTCATTCAAGTCTTGGTTTTCATTAAATAGGGGTAAACCGAGTTCGTAAAAATCAAACCCTCCTCCTAAGCCCTCTACCTTTTTATCTCCTTCTCCATAGCCTTTAATTACATTTTTGATTCTCTGAGCTGTGACGTCATCAGCATAATCCTCTAATTCAATTAAAATGAAGTTTCGATTCTTAGAATCATCTTTTATCTGTTTAAGAACTGCGTGGCCTGTTGTTCCCGTACCTGCAAATGAATCAAGTATTATGTCACCTTCCTTTGTTGTTAAGGAAATAAGATATCGAACTAATTCAGATGGTTTTGGAAACTCAAACTTATTAGACTTTAGAATTGCTTTTACTTCAGATGTACCAGTTTTTGTCGTTGCTATTTTTCTAAGAACCGTAGGTGGGTTTATAATTGATCGTTCCTTTCTACTATATATTTTACCATTTTCCCTAAAATAAAACTCAACAACTTTTTGGCCTTTAGTGTCATAAGTATCTGCTCCCGAAAAAAAAGATTCCATTTGAGATTTTTGAGTCCAGCCTGCCTTCAAGGTAACTTCTTCAGTTAGTTTTCCGTTCTCACATTCCATGTTTCCTTTCACTAAGGTTATTTTTTCAGATCCTCCCCATTCTCCTGATAATGTCAACCCATTATCTGCTTCCCATTTTGTTCCTTTTGGAAAAGTAAACTCGCTAGCAGGATTCTTTGCACTTATCCTCTTTACTGCACGATCATCAATTATTCCTTCACCACCAGAAAAGTTTTTTAATTGTGACTTTGTTTTAGCGTATACTAAAATGTACTCATGAGCTCGGGTGAAATGACCTGCTTGAGTTCCTGTTCCTAAATCCCATATTGTTGTGGCGATTTTATTTCTAGCACCAAAAATCTCATTCATAATTATAACAAGGTTATGGTATTCGTAATCATCAATGGAAATAAAAATCAATCCATCTCCTGTTAAAAGTTTGTGAAGAAGTTGAAGCCTTGGGTACATCATACACAACCATTTGTCGTGTCGGCTTAAATCATCTCCTTCTTTACCTACTACTTCTCCAAGCCATTTTACAATTTTGGGGTGGTTTACATTATCGTTATAAATCCATTTCTCTTCACCGGTATTATATGGAGGATCAATATAGATGCATTTTATTTTTCCTTCATATTCTGGCAATAAACTTTTAAGTGCTTCGAGATTGTCTCCGTGGATTATTTTATTTCCACTATTGGTAGGTTGAATTTGTTGACCTTCATCAGCCGTAAAACCATATTTATGCTCCAATACTCGGTATGGTACATCTAAGTGGTGGCTAATTACCTTGTCTTTTCCTATCCAATTGAGTGTTGGCATATTATTTCAGTTCTTTGTTAGAGATTATTAATTCTTTTACGCCCATATCCAGGACATCTGCTATCTGCATTAAAGTTTCCAAGCGTGGTTGTTGTCGGTTTTTAGCATAGGCATTTACCATATTATAACTTTTTCCCAGTTTCTTTGCCAGCCAAGCCTGCTTGATTCCTTTATGTTCCAGCACCTCTTTAATTCTGTTCATTGCTAGGCAACATTTATTTAGCCCTAAAATAGTTAGTTTTTAAAACATCTCAGAAAATTGTGCATAAAATGTAAATATTATGTTTAGGTTGCGGCGAAAAGTCTAAGCTCTTTTTTATTACCGCGGTGAAGGATGGGAGATGTGTTGACCTTGTGGTGGATAATCCGGAGCATGTTGACCCACCCAATCCGAGCATAAAATCGATAGAAA
>CAYRFF010000030.1:0-40744 GCA_964423575.1 uncultured Saprospiraceae bacterium
TAGGGTGGGTCAATATCACCGGATTGGTGGGTCAGTATCACCGGATTATGCACCTTGGCCCGTTCAATAACTGCTAACTCTTTCATAATCATTTGTTTTTGATGAATATCAAAGTTCAGCAAGATTTTGTAAATTCGTGATGGCTTGGCTAGCGAAGCTTTTGTTCAACAGCCAGTTTGCCAAAATGGCGGGTAAAGCACTTCGATTGAGCACTTTAGGTAAATTGATCCGCCGAGGCGGATTTCGATTGAAGTTTATTGGCAAAATTCCGCCACTTCGGCAAGCTGGTCAGACGTTATACTACAGTATTTCAACATTAAATCACGACTTTCATAAATTATTATAAAGGGTTTTTAGAACTTTAAATTTGAAACGTTTGTTTCCTTTATAAGAAACTTTTTTTCTTTGCTTAAATAACTAGCAGTTGAATGGATGAATATAAATTCAGGGTTCTGTTTTTAGATGAAGCTAAAGTCTTTCTAGACAGTCTTGAAGATAAAGCAAGAAACAAAATAGTTTATAATATTTGGAAAGCACGGAGTACAAATGACAAAGAACTGTTTAAAAAATTGCATGATGAAATTTGGGAGTTTAGAACAAAATATAACAAGACGTATTATAGACTCTTTGCGTTTTGGGATAAGACAGAAAAAGAAGATACAGTTGTAATTTCAACTCATGGGCTGGTTAAAAGAACTAATAAAATTCCCAAGAGAGAAATTGACCGGGCAGAGGATTTAAGAGAAAGATATTTTAACAGTAAAATCAAGAAGAAATGAAAACATATAGCTTAGAAGAATTGACCGATAAATACATCGGGGAAAAGGGAACTAAAGAGCGTAATGACTTTGAAAATGAACTCCGTCTTGACTTGCTGGGGCAAGCTATCAAACAAGCAAGAAAGGAACGCAATATGACTCAAGAGGAGTTAGGCGAACTTGTAGGCGTAAAGAAAGCACAGATTTCTAAAATTGAAAATAGCACAACTGATGCAAGATTTTCGACCATTCTAAAAGTATTTGAAGCATTAGGTGCTAAAGTTAATTTTAATGTAGAACTGAATAACAAAAAAATGGCTTACTGATTATAATTGGTGGACAACTGCCAGTTTTACATCAGGCTGGCCGAACGCTCACGGTCGACAATTTTTCGTAAATTTGAGCGTAGTCGCTCGCTCGGAATTTTCAGTTGAAAATTCCCGCCCGCCACAAAGCAGGGCAAACGTTATGCGGCATTGTAGGACAACCATGCAAACAAAATGAAACCAGTAAAAGCGACAGCAGAAATATTAGCTTTTAAAGCACTCAATCGAGACTTTGACAAAACTTGGACTGATTAGGCTGTTGATATGCTTATGACTGGTTATGACACCGAAAACTTGACAATTCTTGCAGGGGAAAGCGAACCATTCAATCAATTTGAAATGCAAGAACTTGCCGACAAAGTTTTAGCGGAACTAGGGTTTGACTATTCTGACAAAGATCAGATAATAAAGAACTATGCTTCTCATCTCATTGACAAATCGCTTAATGGAGAACTTGACAACTTCAAGGTGCTTGAGATTCTAAAAGACATTTGCATCGAACTCAACTATGAAAAATATTTGTATGACTTCTATTCGCTTTACTTTGCCAAAGACGACTTATCATACTCAGAAAATCAATGGTATTGGGACGGAGCGACAAGAGAGAATATTGACAAGATAATAACGGACTATTTAAGAACTTGGAAAACTAACTGCGTAACAGATGAAAAAAACGACCGCATAACAAGGTATTGCCAAAAGCGGGGTTGAACTGCTTCGATTGAAGTTTAAAAGTAAAATCCGCCACTTCGACAAGCAGGTCAAACGTTGTGCGGCAGCATAAAACGACACCAACAACAACAAACAACTGAAAATGAAAAAAGTATTATTTATCGTTCTAACAATAATAAGCCTAACAACTTACGGACAGGATAAGTATGATTACGTTCACTTTAACAAACTGACAGAAGTTACGGGGACAGAGTATGTAATTGCTTCAACTGAGAACTGGGGAAAAATGCTTGACACTAGAAGTAGATACTTATTATTCATAAACACAAGAACTGGAGAAACTAATCAGGTTAGCTTTCCAAATGATGCTATAATAGGAAAGGTTGAACAAATAAAGATTGATAGTTTAGACCTAAATCTAATTGTTGTTTCTGCAAGGACTGTTGACTTGGACGGGAAAAGAGGAATTGACTGGAACGACCCGACACAAATTATCATATTATCACCAGACGGGAAAACAAAAACTCAACTAACAGACAACAAGTTTTTTGCAAGGACTTGGGCAGTTAACAATTTGACTGGAACCATTGTGGTTACTGGGCACTACGACACTAACAACAATAACAAATACGACAAGACTGATAAAAACGAAATTCATATTTATGACTTAAAAACATTGAAACTGTTAAGCAAAATATGAAAGAAAGTCGACCGCATAACTCATACCTGCAAGCTAAAGATGACAACGACTACAAAAAATAGAACCCTTGAAGTTTCAGTAACAGTATTAACAATCGTATTACTCGTCCTGACTATAACAACTTACGTTCTCGACCAAAACAAGACCAATTGGGTATGCGGACCAGTCTTATTTCTAATGGAGATAGTTGCTCTTGGACTTCAAACTGTTCTGACCGTTTCAATTTGGAAAATAAAAAATAAAAAATCTAAACATGCTCTGTTGCTATTGAGTGTTTTAATAATTGGATTTATAATTTATGAATTTGTTAAGTTTAACTTAAATTGCACGTAATGGCAATAAATTCGGGCTTAGAATATATTAAAAAGTAAGCAGGGAACAACTCGTTTGGCAAAAGTGGTAAAATCCGCCCTGCGTCAGGCTGCCAAAACGTTCTGCACAAGCAACTACACAATACTAGAAGTTTTTATGGATACACCCACAAATATTTTAACATTCCGGAAGTTTTCATGGGTACAACCACAACAACTTTTACGTTATTACAGTCCTAGTAAAACTTTGCAAGTAAAAAGTCACTGATATGAAAATGCTGAACACCGTCTATCGTTTCACTCCAGCTCTCATCCATCGTCACTACATACTTGGGATAATTATCCTTAATAGCCAGAAGATTGGAAAATTCTCTTTCAATCGTCTGATCAAGACTCAATTTATAGGCAACTTGAATGTATAATTTTTTATTCCTCTTTTGAGCAACAAAGTCAATTTCCTGATTATTTAATTTTCCAATAAAAACTTCATAACCTCTCCTTCTCAATTCCAGAAAGACTATATTCTCAAGTAATGCATTAACCTTTCGATCTTTAAAGCCCATTGTAGCGTACAGCAAACTAATATCACTGAGGTAATATTTTTCCTGAGTCTTTAATATTTCCTTCCCTTTTATATCATAGCGATTTACTTTATGAAGAATAAAGGCAGATTCAAGTGCATATAGATAATTATACACGGTATTAATGTCTATGCGCCTCTGTTGACTTTTGAAATAATCAGCAATATTCTTTCCGGAAAACGTATTTCCGATATTATCCATTGCATATTTAACAACTCGCTCCAAAAGTTCAATGTCGCGGATTTTAAAACGCTGTACCGTATCCCTAAGCAGAACGGATGAATAAATATCATAAACGACTTGATAAGCATCTTCAACCGAGTAGTCCACAGTATGAATGACAGGAAATCCACCTAAGCGCAAGTATTCCATGAAAGCCTTTTTCAGATTTTTACTGCGTTCTGAAAAATATTCTTTTCTAAATTGTAAATATTCATCGAAAGATAAGGTGTAAACAGGTATAGAAATATATCTACCGGCCAAGTATGTACTTAATTCGGAAGAGAGCAAATAGGCATTGGAGCCGGTAAGATAAATATCTATATCAAAATCGATTAAAAAGGATTTAATAGCTTTCTCCCATTCGTTTATCTCTTGTACTTCATCGATTAAAAGGTAAAGCCTATCCTTTCCCTTTGCATAGTCTTCTACATACTGATATAAGGCCTTGGAATCATTAATATGAATATGCTTAAAACTTTCCAAGTCGATAAACAGAATACTATCCTCTTCGATTCCCTTATGAATAAAATCTTGCTCAAGTAATCTGAGTAAAGTAGATTTTCCACTTCGCCGGATTCCGGTTAAAATCTTAACTTGTTCTTTATCAACAAATCGCCTTAACCTCTCTATGTATAGTTTACGCTCTAACATCTATCCTATTTTAATAAGACAAAGATAGTATTATTTTTACGCCTATAGCTGTAAATATTTCACATTTTTCAATGTTTTTCTGCCCATAACCACAAATACTTTTAAATTACGGAATCATTTAGGCCTATATCCCACAAAAAGATAAGGTTGATATGGCAACTTCGCGACTTAACAACTTCACATCTTAACGACTTCACGACAAAACGACTTCACGACAAAACAAAGCCAAACACAAGATAACAAGCCAGCGCTGCAGCTCCGCTTATCAATCCATAAGGCAACTGCGTATTCACGTGATCTATATGGTCGGAAGCTGCAGCCATACTACTGAGAATTGTCGTATCAGAAATCGGGGAGCAATGATCACCGAAAACTCCTCCACCCAGGACAGCAGCTACTGTTAATAAAAGATGCGCGTCCATTGTAACAGCCATAGGAACCGCGATACCTATCATTATGGCAAATGTCCCCCAGGAAGTTCCGGTCGCAAAGGCAATAAATGCAGAAATAAGAAATACTATTGCCGGCACCAATCCAGGTGATAGCCAGGAAGAAGCAACTGAAGCGACATATTCGCCTGTATGCAATGCGACACAGACATCGTTTATCGCAAAGGCAAACATCATCAACAGAGCAAGTGGCATCATTCCTTTGACACCGGTCAGTGTACCATCCACTAGTTCTTTGCCCGTAAATATCCGCTGTACAGAGTATAAAATATAAGAGACAATCAATGCCACCGTAATCGCAACGAGCACTGCAGTTGACCCGGAACCTTCTCCTATAGCATGAAAAATCTTATCTGCAAAGGAAGCGTCCGGAATTCCGGCCGTACCGGCTGTCCAGCCCGTTAAAATCAGCGTTACCGGCATCATCAATATCATCACGGCAAGCGGCAGCAACATATTTCTCATCCGCGGCTTCACATGTTCCTTTACTTCGGTTTCCGTCAATTCGGTAGCCATCATAGGAGTAGAACCCGGATTTAATAACTCTCCTGTCGTCTGCACACGTTCTTCCGCCTTTTTCATCGGACCTATATTCCAGCCAAAACGAATGACCAGGAACACTAGAATTATCGCAAATATGGGATAGAAATTATAACCTATCGAACTTATCAGAACGTGAAAAGGCTTTTCAATTCCCTGCGTCAGCAAAAGACCCATAATGAACGCTCCCCAGGCGTTAAACGGCAACAGCACTGAAGTAGGCGCACTCGTAGAATCTGCAATATAAGCGAGCTTTTCTCTGCTGATTTTCAATTTATCAAACAAAGGCCTGAATAGAGTTCCCACAGTCAATACCGAGATGCTCGTCTCTACAAAGACAATCATTCCCGTCAGCCAGCCCATATACTGCACTGTCTTCTGCTGTTGTGTTTCATTTTCATGGGCTCTGCCTGTCAAGAATCTCTCAACTCTGGCTATAAAACCCTTGACACCTCCGGAAGCCTGCATAAAATATATCAAGGCACCCATCAATGCAGAGAACATAATGGTCTTGGTATTTCCCGCACTGGCAAATACCGAAACAAAGCCATCCAGTGTCAGCATAAAGCCTCCTACCGGATTCCAGCCTGCTATCACAAGCCAGCCCATAAAAATCCCGAGTAAAAGCGATACATAAACCTGACGAGTCCATATCGCAAGCACAATGGCGACTATCGGTGGCAGAATAGCAAGAAAACCGTATTCCATAAGTTTCAGATTAGTCCAGTCTCATAAATTCTTCCGGTGCATCTGTAAGCTTAAAAGCATCGACAATTCCACGTTCATCATCCCCGTGACATAGCGTTTTTAACAGCTCTTTATCAGGATTCCAGCCACGCCCATCATAGAACTCAACACCGTTATGATCCCGCACCTTGTACAGTGCATTCACTCCATAAACCGTTCCCAGATAAGCGTAATCGTAACCATTTTCCTGCGCTTCCTTTAAAACGTTCCACATCATCCATTTGCCGACAGGCCGGTCCTGAATATAATCCAGATTCATAAAAGCATACCAGTAATGCACCATATTGTCATGCACCGACAAGAGCACATAACCGAGTGGCGTCCCATCCGATGTTTTACACAACCATATATACGACGCCAGATCGTGATTCAAGACATATTCCAGGCGTTCATCAGACATCTGACCATTCCTGAAGCGCTCCTGCGTATAATTACTACATATATCCCTGAAGACCGGATCGTGAATGTCAAAGTCCTGTATCGGAATCCATTCCGTAGTAATTCCCAGCTCCTCAAGCTTTCGATCTGTACGCCTGTTCTCTCCTGTTGACGTCAGCTTACGCAAATCTGCCCTCAGGCTGCGCGCCATATAGAAAATCGACTGCTCAAGTTCAATCCGCCCCGTATACGGCAGAAAGCCCATAGAGTATATTTCCGAGTACTCATACTTGCTCTCGGCGACACAATACACCCCATACGGAAACGTATAAGTCGAATAATCAATGGCACTTTCAGCGTAAAATATCTTCATTTTTCTTTCTTTCCTTTCTATACAACCGACACAAATCTATCATTATTTATGAAAGGATCCGGCGATTAAGCCTATTCTATCCCCTATTTCTCTTGTATTTTCAAGCTTTCGCAAATATCAAAGCCCCTATTTCCCTCCTCCATTTATGACTACTTGCTTCACGGCAGAATTCTGTCCTGACTTCACATTTACATAATAAATTCCGGCTGTCAAATCACTTGCATTCACCTTTATCTCTCTCTCATCCATCCTAATATCCTGCTGATAAACAACTTGTCCTTCTGCATTATATATATCTAGCTTAAGCGCTTTAAAACTCAGATCTTCCAGATTTACATAAAACTCCGTTCCGGCAGGATTGGGGTAGATTTTCATATTTTCTCCCTGAGCTTTCGAGCTTTTTACACTGGTCGATTTCTCGGTAACAAAACTATATTCAAGAAAAGACCCAAAGTCGCCATAGTCCGTTGTTCTTCCTGAGAAACGGGTGCCCGCAGTGACATTCTTAATCATTTTGGGGAATTCTGTGCTGAACAGCTGAAGAAACCCGGGTTTATTATCAATGTACTGACGAAATTGAGGATAAGCATTATATAGCGATGCCCAATACCAGAATTGAAGCCCGTCACGCGGTACATCTATACCACCTGCCAAGGGTGTTCCATCATCATCAATCAGCAGTCTATAACAGGTATTTTCTTCCAAGCGAATCGTGTCAAAATGCTCATTGTCATACAGGAAGCCATCCCTCTCAAAGACAACTTCACCTGTGGAAGACTTTACAATCTTGAACATCGTTTCTTCATTGGCCTTTGTACTCTTGAATTTTATAACAAATTCTGCCGGCAAGGTTTCCACCGGAAGAATTACCGAAGTTCCGCTGTTGTCGTAGGGGTTTTCATCCGATACTCCATTGGGATTGCTGAGAATCACAATAAATTCTTCCTGATCACTCAGTATCCAGTCTTCATCAACAAAGAGATATACTTTCTCCTTTTCACCAAATTCCAGATTCCCTTCCCAATGGAATTCCTGCATATTATTTTCAGTTCCATAGTTTATATCCACAGAAGTCAATGATTCTGCACCGGAATTTTCAATCTCGATTATAGCCTCATTACACCTCGGGTTGAAGCGCAGATTCTGCTTGGCTGTACTCGGTGATATAATGCGGGAAAGACTTACATCATTTGCGGAAGCTATATCTTCATACTCAATCAGGTAAGAGGAAATGACGTAATTCCCATACTCGGAATTGGCTTCATATTGCTGCATCTGCAGGTCAAATGTGTGCGTAGAACCACCGCTTAGATTGAATATTGTATGGCGATCCGGAGTCACGATATCACCCGGACACCAATTCCCCCTGTCCAACAACCAGGTTCCGGCCTGCGGATATAATGAATTATCCCCACATTGTTTCCATACATCTCGCCTAGCCAGCACTTCACCATCCACGCGAATTATGCGTTCCTTGGAACAAAACTCGGCACAACCATCTGATGAATCATTACCGTGTCCTGTCTGAAGTATGAAAAAATCGGCTGAAGTCGTTGTCGGATCTAGTTCTACATCTATGGGTTTTACCTGAGCCGAAAATGGATTATTGGGATTCCCATACACATAATTACTGTTCCAAAGCGGCGTAATCTTTATCGGTTTTCTAGTGGGTTGACCTTCTATAAACTGAAATTCAAGGTTTATTTTCCAGCCACGATCATTGTTGCTTTCATAGCCTGTATGCGTGTATACGATTTCAACAGAATCTTGTAATAAGGATGCCCAGTTAGTCACATCAATTTCCCAGCTGTGCGACCAGTTGTCCTTGGCATGCCAATAAAATCCGTAAGGTGTAATAAATCGCGCTATTTCCCAGCTAAGGGTTTCTCCTGATTCGCCACCGATACGCCGCACATAAATATGATTGAGGTAATCCCATTCGCCACATTGAAGTCCCGGAGCGCATTCAAAGGTCAACTCAGCGATAATTTTCCGCACATTGTCTGTCTTGGGGAAATTTACCCATCTCGCATAATCGGTATGGCCGATATTGGGGTTTGTTTTAATCGTAACATCTTCGTGTGATTTTAGCCGTAAAGTATCGCCCGGGCCGGCATGTATTATATAGCTCAAGGCAAATATCAGGGCAAGTGTCAGTAATACTCGTTTCATCTTCGTGTTTTTTAATGATTTAAATAGCCAGTTGTAAGATAGGAAGAAGCGGAGAGAAGTAAAAAAGATTTTGTGGTATGAAGGGAAATGGAGATGATATTATGAAGACACTCTCATCTATTGCCCCGGGATTAATCCCAGGGCAATAGAATCTTAATCCCCTACACCTATATACGTTTCTTTGTAGTCGAAATACCGTGCGTCCCTACACATATTTACGTTTCTTTGACACAATATGCCGTGTGGCTAAATGGGAATTATCATCCTGAACAGGCGAAGCGCCGTGCATTTCGAGATTTAACAATTCCTTGATAACTAAAGCTATTTACGTATGCGGCTCGGAACTATACCAAACTTACGTTTAAATGCCGCTGTGAAGTGCTGTGGATACTTGTAGCCTATTTCATAAGCAACTTCTTTAATCGTAACATTTGGATCTTTCAATATTTTCTTGGCCTTCTCCATTTTAACATCTGTCCAAAAACCAAACACAGTTGTGCCAAACACTTCTTTAAATCCTTTTTTCAGTGTGAACTCATTGGTCCCGGCAATTTTAGCTAATTCAATTAAAGAAATTGATGAAGACAAGTTCTCAAGAATATATTCACGGACTATATATAATTTCTCAACGTCCTCCGGTTTAATTGAGAATCCAATTGGAGAATTCTCACTTAATTGTTCCATTTGCAATAAAAGGAGTTCAATAACTTTCGCTTCTAAAAACATTTTTTTATAAAATCCTTTCCTTTCACACTCCGATATCTCCGTTATAATACTGTACATATCAAGATTGATATATCCATTTTCCTTGAACAAACTGGCAGTTTGCTCAGATTTAATTTTGTTGAAAAACTCTCGACTGTTTAAATCTTCTTTAGAAAGATATTTCTCTAAAAATCCTGGTGTCATATCAATTTCAACAATCCTAAAGGCCCCTGCGTTACATATTAAATCTCCTCGAATCTTGTCGTAGTAAATAACATTATGTTCATGTGGCTCAAACCTCATTTCTTTTTCCAGATTCTCGGATCTTATTTTTATTTCTGCATCAATCACAAAATACATTTCGACCATCTTATCATTATTTTCAAAATATAAGGCAGTCTCCTGGGCTAGATATAATTCGCCTATCCCTATCCGCAATTCATCAAAATAAATCTCTCGAAATGATCCTTTTGCTATAGGATGATTCAATCGAATAATATTCTCCTCATACCCATCATCCTTGATTGTGGTTTTTTCTACAAATTTCTTACTATCGACTGGAAAGTTTTCTGAATATAGTTGTATCTGCATCTACCAATTTTTTTTATACAATTTGACCTATTTTAATCAAAATCTCTGTTGTAATAAATAGTCAAAACAGGAATTACTTAAAGCAATAGTCAAGTAAATTCCTGTCTTCATTCCAGGGATAGACACAATTATGTGAAGTGAAAGATTACACCGTCAAATCTCAAGCTTATTCTCCGGCGTCAATCTCTCATACACCGATTGCGTTTCCGATTTACCTCTTTTCCAGTATGCCAGTGCGTTTACTTCACAAAGTGCCCAATCAAGCTCCTTCCTGAAATAACTTCTTAATTCCTTTACTGTATCAAACTCTGCAACCACAACTGCATATCTGCTTTTCTCAGGGAAAAAGGAAAGTTCCCGGGTTTTTGCCTCAAGTTCACTATCTACACCGGGACATGGGTTGATGAGCCAGTGGACATTGACACCGGATGGTTTTTCAAGATCGAGAATATCTTCTTCAGTCAATACTTCCAATACTACTTCTCCCCTTGCATCTTTGTTGAGTTTTTCAAGGAGTGATGCTACCAATGGCAATCCCGTGTGGTCAGCTACAAACACAACATTCTCTTTATCTGATTTAAAATCGGTTTCTCGTTTCTTGGTAGCAACGGCAAGTATATCACCGGGTTCAGCATTCACTGCCCACCAGGATGCGTAGCCGATATCTCCATGATCTACAAAGTCAATCCAAAGCTCATTTTCTTCAATATCAATATGCCTTAATGTAAATGTTCTATACATAGAAGGAAGGTCAGTATCCGGTTTATCATCTACAATCAGCCAAGCAGGATAAATGATTTCTTCCAATTCGGGATGAGGAAAGAATATTTTTATTGTCACGCCCGGTTGAATACCGGCATAATCTTCAATATCGTCAGTTTCCAGTACCACCCTAATCAGATTGGGAGATACGTAATGTTTTTCTTTCACGCTACACTGAGCCAAAATTACTTCCTGATCTCTATTATTTTTAACAAACATATTCAGATTCTTTTATTCATCACAATTCGTCTTCCATAACCATATACGGTAAACCCTTATGATTCTTTTCAATATGTACTTTTACATTATAAATCTCTCCTACAATGTCCGCTGACAGCGCTTCAAGAGGTGGGCCTTCACTTATTATCTTCCCGCTGTGCAGGACCAAAACGTTATCTGCCCATCTAAGCACCTGATTCAGGTCATGTAAGACCATTATCACGGTTTTCCCCTCATCCGCATATTCGCGTATCAGCTTTAAAACCCTCATCTGATATCGCAAGTCCAAAGCGCTTGTCGGTTCATCCAGTAAAAGGATTTCAGGATTCCTCACCATCGTCTGAGCAAGGGAAACCATTTGCCTTTGACCACCGGATAATCTATCGATATATTCCATCGCCAGCTCCTTGATTCCTATGCGTTCAAGTACTTCTTCAGAATACTGCAAAGCAGAGTGCATATTTCCATTTTCAAATACCTTTCCGGCCTTAAGAGCCGTCACCAGCGATTCAATCACTGTAAGTCTCACATCTGAAGGTGCGGCCTGTGGCATAAAACTCACAAAACCTGCCCTCTTTCGCTGAGATATATTTAACAAGTCTTCTCCCTTATAAAGTATTTTGCCATCGGCCGGGTGCAAGCCTGCCAGCACGCGTAAAAGGGTGGACTTCCCCGCAGCATTAGGACCGGTCAGAACAGTAATCTTTCCGGACGGAATATGCGCCACATTTAAACCTTCCAACACTCCCTTTTTTCGATAACCTGCTTCCAAATTGCTTATGGCTATCTGTCCATTTATTTTCATCCTCTTCTATTTCTCATTATTATCAAGCCGACAAATACCGGCACCCCGATTAAAGATGTCACAATTCCCACCGGGATAATCGCTCCTTCTACTACTGCTTTACTTCCGATAGATGCCAGTGACATTACCAGCGCCCCTGCCAGCGCACTTGCAGGCAAGGAAAACCTGTGGTCTTCACCTATCAAAAGCTTTGCAATATGTGGTCCAACCAAGCCGATAAAACCTATCACCCCCACAAAAGCTACCGAAGCAGCTGTTAATATACTTATGCGTATCAGGGAAAAGAAACGGAAACTCTTCAAAGATATTCCCATGCTTGCCGCATTATCATCTCCCATACGCAATGCGTTTAACTTCCATGATGATAGAAAGCTAAACGGCGATACAACCAGAAAAATCAAACCCAGTATAATTATATTATCCCAGGATGACTTGGTCAGTGAACCTAAGGTCCAGAACACAAATTGTTGCAATGCTTCTGCAGATGCTATATACTGCAAGATACCGATTAAAGCATTAAAAGTGAAAACCAAAGCAATTCCAAACAAGACCAGGTTTTCAGAATTTGAGCTTATAATCGACGACAATCCCTGCAAGAGCAATACAGAACCAAAAGCAAACACAAATGCGTTCACTATCAGCATCCATTCGTTTTCCACTCCGGGCGTACTCAATCCTAGAATAATAGCCAATGCCGCCCCAAAGGATGCAGCAGTGGATATTCCCAGAGTAAACGGTGATGCCATAGAGTTATTCATAATTGTCTGTATCTCATTTCCGGCGAGAGACAAACTGGCCCCAACTAATAATGCCATGAGAGAATACGGAAGTCTGATATCCCATACAATTACTCTTGTCGCAAGATCAGCATCCCCGGGCTTTAAAATCGTCCTTATGACTTCTCCCAATGTTAAATCAGAGGCACCGACCGCAATATCAAAGCAGAAGGATACGATAACTGCCAGAAGGAGCAACATCACTATAAGCAAGCGCTTAATCCAGTGCTTTCTGTATTGCTGTTGAACGATATGTTTAGCCGCAGTCAATTATTGTTTACTTTTTCAATTCTAAAAAATAAGTACCTTTCAATGGAACTGCCAGAAATTGTGCATTTAACACATCTATTGTCTTCTGCAAGTCCATATCGGAAAACAGTTCCGGTTGTATATATTTGGCTAAAGCTTCAATAGCCACCAGATTCAGCGGTGAATCATAGAACAAATGCCATACTCCATAAACATTGCCAGCTCTTACAGCTTTCAATGGCTGCATCACTCGGCGCTTAGTCAAAGCTTCCAAACTCTTCATTGCAGTTTCCCTACCAATTCCGTGCCCTATAACAAATCCGGCTTCACCGGGAGTTGCAATGCCCGTTGCTATATATACATCAGGCTGTTGAGAAATGACGTATTCGGCATTGAGCTCACCCAATTCCCCTGGTAAAACATCTCCGAGATTCTTCCCACCAAGCCAGGTAATATATTCACCAAGGTTTCCTTTTCCGGGCGAACCGGACAGTTTACCACGTATCATTTCCATGTATACAACAGGCTTTCGCTGATTCTTATTCTGAGCAATTTTAGACTGTATGTCCTGAATTCTACTTTCATAATAACGGATGTAAGCCTCAGCCTCTTTTTCCTTTCCCATCAGTTTTCCCAGTATGCGTATACTCGGAACTGTATTCTGAATAGGATGCAGCCTAAAGTCAATAAATACTATCGGAATTCCGGCTGCCTGAAGTTGCCTGATGGTATTGGCAGATTTAGCATTAGGACCATGGGAGCCGGCACTGAATATGGCCAGGTCCGGTCGCAATGCAATTATCTGCTCCGTAGAAACAGTTTCCTGCCCCATTGCACCTATGGATTTTATATTCTTAATTCCCGGGAATTTATCTTCATAGTCTTTATACAAGAGCCCCCCGGATTTCTTAAAATCAGACATCCAACCTACAACTACTGAAGACGGATCATCAAAAAGCAATGACAGAGTAATAAGCGAACGTCCCTCACCCAGAATAACGCGCTTGGCCGGAGCATTTACACTAACTTCTCGTCCTACAATATCAGTTACAGTTATCTTTTGGCCAAAAAGGCTAAAAGACACTGTCGATAAAATTACCAGGATAAATAATATTCTGTTTTTCATAATTTCTTTCTTTTTCCGGATTCAGTCTTCATTTAATACCCAAACTTTGATACTGAATCACCGAATTTAGCCTCTCGGATTATCTCATTTCCATCGGCATCTTTTTCCTTGATCGCAGCTTTATTAGTCGCATAGAACTCACCTGTTTTATGGTTGATTGCAATCGTGTTTGGCAAGCCTTCGATATCGATATCTTTAACAACTTCCAGACTGGAAGCGTCAATAATCGTCATCGATCTTCCATGTCGATTGGCGACATAAATGCGGTCCTTCTGAGAATCATAATCTACCCCCAAAGCTCCTCTTCCGGTAGGAATTGCTTTTATGAATTCTCCCGTTTCGGCATTTAGTACGGTTATATTGGCAGTAGTCTGATTAGCTACATACAATCTGTTTCTACCCCCATCAAAATAAACATTGGTAGGACGCTGCCCATGCGCATCAAACCTCTTTTTTACTATTCCGGTTCCTGCATCGACGACAATAATTTTATCGTCTCGCATTGCAGTCGCATAAAGCATATTGTTTTCCACATCCAGAGCTGCACCTGTAATCGCACCGCCGAGATTATAGATAAACTTTTGGAAAGTATTGGTCTCCCCATCAATCACCCACATTCCGCCGGCGCGCACGTGAGTGATATAAATGAGATTTCTGCTTTCATCAACTATAACCTCTCTCGCGTGCCTGATCGGGATAGCACAGCTGATATGTGTCTGCTTCCCGCTTTCAATGTCAATTGCAGTAACCAGCCCGGTACGACTATTAGTACTGAATAAAGTCTGCGTTGCTACATTAATCCCCAGGCCCATTGGCGCAGAGTTAACTACAATAAAACTGTCTACGAGCTCAAGAGTTTCGGAATCCAGTTTATATACTGCACCCTTGGAGTCAAAGTCATTTGCTGCAGACACATATATATGATTATCCACCGGATTATATACAATCTGATACAAATTGGATTCGTGACCGACTTTCTCAATTTTCTTTAGAGATTGTGAGTATCCAGGAGAAGCGAAGACCATCAAAATCATTACGCTTAAAAACCCGGAGAAAAATTTATTTACTTTCATTTATCTTTAATTTTATATTCATTCTCTTGACCTTTTACCATTCAAGAGTAAACCATTTATAAAAAAGAGGGAAAGCCTGTCTCCAGTATAGAGCTCCATGTCTCCCACCCGACTTTATAAGCATATCCACATTAGAACTTAGCTCCGTCAGGATTTTATCTTTTATTGTTTCAGCATCCTCCTTCATATCGATAAAGGACTTATCCTCCTTCTGCCTTACCTCATTATCCCCTATGTAGAAGAAATATTTTTGGCTGCTATAATCGGGATTTCCGATTTTTTTCAATTTGTCTATTTCTGCTTCCAAGTTTCCATTATCCATCCAGATCGATGGGGAAAAAGCTGCCACTTTACCAAATGTTTCAGGATAGTGCAATCCACCGTATAGCGAAATCAGGCCTCCCATTGAGCTTCCGCAAATGCCGGTATATTCCGGATCGGGAAGCGTCCTGAAATGACTGTCGACATAAGGCTTTAGAGTATGGACGATAAAGTCCAGATAGTCTTTCCCTTCTGCCTTTGTCCCTCCACCATCCGGCGAATGGTAATAATATTCCGAAATACGCTCTTCCATGTCTTCATTGTGATTGATACCGATAATTATACCAGCATTGGAAAAGCCATCCAGTGTTTCATCCACCGACCATTCAACCGGACCGATCCTTCCTACGGAAGTAGCTTCATCAAAGAGATGTTGCCCGTCCTGCATATACAGAACCGGGTATTTCTTTTCAGATTGATTATAATCAGCTGGCAGATAGACCCATATATGCCTGTATCGTTGAAGTTGTGGCATATAAAAGGCAGTATCCAATACTTTAACATTTGCGGAAGCAGTAGAAGAAGGAAAATAATCCCTCCAGCCATCAATTGTACAATGAATTGTGAGATTCTGATTTATGGCAGCGGTCCGTGGAGCCGTCAGCCTGCCATCAGCGGTACATTCAGATTTATGCCAATCTCCACGCGTGAACTTAAATTCCAGTCTATCTCCGGGCAGTTCATCATATCGCACGATGGTTTTATAGTTTCCAAGCTCATCCTTTTTCAGGATATAGCTTTCATCTGCGGCTGCCCAGAAGTTGAAGTTCCCGGATAGGTATATCGTATCATTACGATAGTAATCCGGGAAATCTTCTACCAGAATTTCCACATTATACTGCGCTTTTATACAAGGCAGAGCGCACACGGTAAATATCAGCAAAAATCTCAGTTTCAATTAACCTTTATTTTATAAAATCCACTTACAGCTCCGCCTACATCCACGTTAAAAAGCTTAGTGGCGGTATTATCGGAATCATTATAGAGGTAATAGCCGTTATCAGTTCCGGAAGTTGATCCACGCAGATAAATCTTACCGTCAATTTCAACTGCTGCCTGCGCTGCTCCGGGATTGGTTCCTGCGGGGATTCCCTCTATAGCGGTGAATGATTTACTCGTTATATCCACTGTGTAAAACTTCCATATATCGGCAGTATTGATATTACCATTGGGCCCACCTGTAATTGCCTCCGTATTTAAAACCATAATGAGTTTTCCGCCCTTGGCAAATACACCGACAAATTTCCCATCATCTTCCGCGCGGAAGTCAGTGAAAGGAAGCTCCCAGCTTGTATCTACATCGGTTTCAGCCGCTTTAATACGGGCAATCTTGGATTTTCCACCGATAGCGCTACGACCCTGGCATACAATGTACAAGTCGCCATTGTTATCGAAGTCGTACATTCTATTTTCATTGATATAAGCAATACTTCCTGTATTTTCAATCTTAGTTGTCTTTTCATAAGTCCCTGTAGCTATGTCGATTACTGCGATATAGACATCGTCATAGAAATCATCAAAAAATCCTTGCTGACCTCCGGTAGAGTTTGCATAAGTAATATTGGCAAAGAGTTTCCCATTTTTTACAGCCAGGAACTTCTGTCCTATTGAGCGGAACAAAATTTCTTCTTCATCTTCTCCACGCTCATTGACAGCATCAGTTAAATCGATTGAACCGGTTCTTGCCAGGCTTTCCGGGTTAAAGGTCTGGATGGACATAGGTTCATCTGCATCCCAGTAAAAACCCGTCTGATCATCAGCAATAGCGAAGTTCCCGGAACCAAATTTGCTCTGTCCAGGCAACAGGATTTTATCTACACTTACCTTTCCATCTTCATCAAATGCAAGACGCTCGATAGACTTGGAATAGTCTTCAGTAGAAAATATTTTATAGATAGTATTATCATGTATTCTGAAGCCACCCATACCCTGTCCTTGAAGGGAAGTGGCTGAAATATTATCGATTGTGCCTTCCGGCATTTCATCAAAGGTCGAGATAAAACCGGCCTTATTTCCCGAGACTCTGTCGCTGAGAGTCATCAATACATACTTGGTAGTTCCACTAGTATCGCCTCCATCATCAGGATCGTCTTTTGTACATGACCAGGCAAATAGCATACTCATAAACATGAGTGAAATCAGAAGTCTAATATTTTTCATCTATTGTGATTTTTTTATTGAATAATTAAATTTAAAATGATAGCTTCTACCGGCTTTTTCAACGCGATATAAGTCATATAATCTGGCATTGGTCAAGTTTCTCACTTCAAAGCCCATAGATACAGGCAATGAAGGAAACTTATACTGAAAGCCGGCGGTAAGCAGATGTTGATCCGGAATCTTGGTCGTAATATCTACGCCACTTTCTCCCCATAAACCCAAAAATCCATTGGGTTCCATCTTTTGAGGAATAAAGTCTAAGTAAAATTCCCGGATATAATTATGATATATATAGTATCGGAAGTTATCACCTGTCCCTATTAAATCGGAGTGCTCTCCCTTTAAGCCAAGGTTATAGTAAAAGAAGGGAGTATTGCGCAATCGAGTCCCGTCTTTCCAGCGATCCAAGGGCGCTGTAATTCCATACATTCGATTATTGAGCCAGGTGGCATTTGCCGAAAGGTACAATCCACGGAAAACCTTTATTTCCATATCTACATCAATACCATAACCACGGACGTTTTCTAGATTCTGATGCTGCGCAAATGGCGGCTGAATCGGAATCAGTAGTATCATTCCTTCCGTCCTGCGATACAGGATACCGGTTTCAAGTCGGTATCTTTCTCTTGTAAGCTTGTAGTTTAAATTGATATTCAGGCTGCGTTCCGGCTTCAAATCAAAGTTAGGTACTCTGGTATCACTATCTCCAAATAGTTCCATCTGATCCGGCAATCGACTTGTGTATTCTGCTGATAAGCGCAGTAAATTATTTCTATTAATCTGAAATTTCAGGCCTTCGGCAATTCCCCAGCTGGTGCCGACAGTTCTCTGAATATCCTGAAGCGATGTGCTGAGGCTACGATATCCGTCGACACCTTCTGATTGATAGGAAAAGAACTTAAGAATCAAATCATTCTGCATACGATCTTGCATGAATCGATAACTCCAGCCCAGAGATTCTACAATCTTGAAATAATTGGCAGGTATTGAAAGTACATCAATGTCTGTATTCAAGAATCGGATTCCGTAAGGATCTTTTCCCTGGCGCTCAATATGCGTCACAACAATACTATTTTTAAGACTATGGCTAGGACTTAAACGCAACTTAAAAAATGTACGCGAGGTGATATTTCTGAAATTCACATCTGACAATGCCGGCTGAGGACTTTCTCCTACTTTGTGCGGATTGGGGAAGAATTCTCCCAGCCAGGTATAATTTCCGTGCAGGGTATCAATTCTGTTCCGGTTTATATTACTATAAGCTACAAATTGATCGACTTCAAGCTTGTCATTCCAAAATGCTTTTCTATACCTCAATGTAGGAATAATCGCTTTTTGCAAAAGCTGTATTGCACCATAAGGCGTGCTCATCATGGTAGGATGTTGTTGCTCTCTGTCGGTACCAAATCCTGCCAAACTAATTTTTATTTCATCCGCCCAAGTCAGATTTTTCACTCCGGCATATACCTCAGCATAATAACCGCGGTATCCATTGTGGAACAACTCAACAGATAGCCAGGAAGGATTTTTGGTTTGTGGATCCGGTACTCGCACCAAAACTTCATAATTATTATCCGAGTAATTATAATAACTCTCCATTCCTGCAAAAAGCTTCCCACTTTTATTCACATATTGCCCTGCCAGGGTAATTCTGTGGGTATTATACGAACCAATCTCATACGACGCCTGCAATCCGGATAAGGTAGAGCTTGATGAAACGAGATTTATTGCACCACCGAGCGCGTCTGCACCTAGGTTTACAGGTAATACTCCTTTGTAAACCTCAATTCTGTCTATAACATTCAATGGCGCAACTGAAATTCCATAACCGGCACCCAAATAATCGAGCGGAATTCCATCCTTGAAATATCTTACTGATCGCCCCTGAAATCCGTTCAGTGAAACATCCACATTGTTCCCAAGTCCGCCACTTTCCCGCACCCGTACTCCGGCGGAGCGGTTCATAACATTGGTAAGAGTAGCGGGTAAGGTCGCCATGGATCTCACATCCAGCACCTGAGCAGTTATTGTCTGCTCTCCTGCTTTTGTCGCCTCGGTTTTCTCTGTAACTTTTATTTGCTCAAGCAGATAATCACTGGACTCTAGTGTAAAATTATAGTTGAGTGTTTCTCCTTCACCTATTCTAAAATGAATTACCTGAGATCTGTATCCAATGTAGTCGACATAAAGCGTATAAGAGCCGGGCTTGGTCAGTTCTAATCGGAATTTACCTTGATTATCCGTATAAGTACCTAAATTTTCCTCTTCAACTATCAGACTTACTCCATCAAGTGCATTTCCATTTACATCACTGACAGCTCCAACAAGCCTAGCTTGTGGCGTCTGGGCATATATCGGAATAATTATGCCAGTGAAAAACCATATTAATATATTCGTAAAGAAAACTCTGCTTTCTTTCATACTCTCTATATACTCCTAATCGACAGAGTCAAAGAGCAAATATTTCATACCGGTATAGCCTCGGAATATGTGTGTCCGCACTATTATTTACTCGATGATTATATCAATTTCCAACAACCAGTGTTTATTAAGACTAATTCTAATTAAAAGCCAAACATAGTCATTTCTCTCCTCAGAAACCAATTTGTTGAGATTATCTATAAGTATCATTGGCTGGACCTTTTGGAATTATATATTCTAACAAGAAGCTCTTTCCTTATTAAATTGCGGCGTTAAACTATTTAACCATTCCAGGAAACGCCTAATGCCATTTTCAATAAGTATTGGTTTTCCTATACTTTTTTATACTTTACTCCTTTATTCGTCAGTCTTAATCCGTAATACGTAGATCACGATGCATTTCAGAGATAATTTCTTAAAATCTATAATAGGCAAGTACTTTTTTCAATATTTCAGATCTAGATTTTTTCTTGAAAAGAATCTCTAAAAATAAGCTATAAAGTCAAGTATACGGCGAGGTGTCTCCTATTCTGATATTGTAATAATTATTTCTGAATATTCTACAGGCAACAAATCAAGAATAAAGATGACTCTGCAGGATAACAGACTGAGGGCCTTTTTCAGTCATAGTTCTTCATCGACGAGATGATCTGTGAGCTTTACATCGTCAACATAGTGTCATACCTCACCTGCAAAAGCTATTCAACAATTATTAATTTTCCTCTTAAGAACTCTATTTAATTGCATTCTAGCCGTTTTTCGCCTCTACCTTCAAAGGTGGAATCATTTTCCATGTAATTATCATTCCGTTTGGCGTTACTCGCAACCCCACTCAATGACATAAGTTTGTCCCATCAAATAACCAAAATTTATTTCTATGAAACAGATATTTACCCTTTTATTATTGCTTTCACCTTACATTCAAGTTATCAATGGTCAGGAAATTGTCCAGACCAATCAAGGGAGCAATTACAGACACACAGTGTTTGTTGATTTAAACACACAAGAACAGACTGTTATAGACTTTACAAAATGGGATATTGCATTCACAACAGGAGCAAGGAGTGCATCTATTCTTGTAAATGAAGGGACTGTATACGGAGTAGAACAAGGTGTTCATCTCTACAGCACTTATGCTGATAATTTTGCAAATGTATCCCTCTCCCACATCCTATCTGAAGCTTTTAATGATGAGACCTCATGGGATGATGGCGCCTTTAATAGCGTGGCTGACCCCCATGATCCTTTTGATTATGGATGGGGTTCTTACGATACAAATATCCATCAAGTATTAGGTACCAGAATTTTTATTATACAACTGCGCGACAAATCTTATAGGAAGATTAAAATCGACAAATTTGACACGCGTCAGTTTGTCTTCACCTACGCCCATTTAGATGGCTCCAATGAAGTAAAAGATAGCGTTCAATTATCTGCTTTTGCTGATAAAACGTTGATTTACTATTCCATTAAAGATCAGAAGCTACTGGATCTCGAGCCTTCCTCTTGGGACATTCAATTCACACGTTACAATACTCCGGTGGAAGAAGGCGATACTGGTGAGTTTCAAGATTATTTAGTGACCGGTGTGCTCAGCAATAAGGGAACGCAGGTGGTTCATGTAAAAGGAATTGACCCTAATCTGGTTAATTATGAGGATTACAAAGATGATTTAATATCTAATTTAGATGCTATAGGCTACGATTGGAAGTACTTTAACCTAAGCACTTTTCAATATTCAGTTCCTGAAGATGAAGTCTATTTCGTTAAGACCTCTGCCAATGAGATTTATAAAATACAATTTTTAGATTTTGAAGGTGCTTCAACAGGGATAAGCACCTATGCCCTGAGCCTGGAAGAAGTCTCTACTTCAAGTAAGCGAGTCCCATCCATTATAGAAAATACAAGTCTATATCCCAATCCTTCAATAGGTGGTCGATTCACTTTAGGAATTTCATCAAAAGGAAACTCAGCGGCAACAGTACTAATCCATGATATGAGCGGAAATGAGGTGTATAGGAACAGTATGCTATTGGTATACGGGTTCAACGAGATTCCAGTAATTCTGGCAGTTCAACCTGGAAATTATATAGCAAGTATTCAGACACTTGAAGGTTTTCATAATTTGTTTTTAGTTGTACAATAATTGTAGTATGTCAGTATTGAAAGGACCAATAAGTTGTTTTCACATTCTCTTCATATTAATGTTGGGGTCTATGTCCTATGGACAGGATAGTTTAATTACTTCAATAGATACCTTTTCGTATTGGCATCTTTCAATGGATGGTGTAGTTGTGACGGCGCAGTATGCGCCGACACACTACTCCAATGCTGTCCACAAAGTAGAAGTAATCAAAGGTGTTGATATTGAGAAGCTAGGATTCTCTAATTTATCAGAAGTTCTGGAAACTCGGTTAGGGATGGGCGTTTCGACGGATTTACAACTAGGCAACAGTTTGTCAATACGAGGTATAGAAGGTGAAAATATTCAAGTGATGATTGACGGTGTGCCTGTAATCGGTAGATTGGAAGGGAATATAGATTTATCTCAGATTCAAGTCTCCAATGTGCTGCGTATTGAAGTAGTCAAAGGGCCAATGTCAACCATTTATGGTAGTAATACAACCGGAGGAGTAATTAACATTATTACTAAGCAGGCACAAGCTTCCCGTCTTGAAGTTTCCGGTACAAACAGAATTGAGGATCTGGGTATCTATGAAAACTCTTTGAGTGCCGGACTACGCTTCGGTTCTCTTTTACTTCAAGCTGACGCAAGGCGCTACCAAAACCAATTACAACCTCTTGACAGTTTAAGAGTTACTGAATTGCGCGAATACGCCGATGGGACTACCTTAAGAGTAAAGAAATATCCTTGGAACCCAAAACTCCAATGGGCAGCCAATGGCTCAGCACGATATAACTTTAGCGATTCACTAAGTTTTCGATACAGCTACAGATATTTTACTGAAGACGTACAAAATTATGGTGAAATACGCAGACCTATCTTTAAACCTTATGCTTTTGACACCTATTTCAACACAAAAAGATTAGACCACGCGCTTCATTTTAAAGGATATATCGGAAATCGGGTTTTCTTTAGCTCAACACAAGCCATTAATACCTATCATCGCATATCCACTAATATAAGAACTGATTTCGAAGAGAACAAAGTAACTTTGCTTGAAAGCGAAGTTGATTCTACAATTTTCTTTAGCTTTTTAAGTAGAAATGTCATCAGCTATTCTTCTTCCTTAGGGTTAGACTTCCAGGCAGGATTTGAATGGTATCAAGAGAGAGCAAGAGGGAAAAGGTTTTCAGATTCAGATATTGATGGACAGATAATAAACACTGCCGGGTGGTTGAGCACTAAGTATCTTCTCTTCAATCAATTCACTTTAATGGGTAATTTACGGATCGGGTATAACACAGTCTTTCGGCATCCTGTGCTTCCTTCATTTCAATTTATGTGGAAGCCCACTTCAAGCTGGACCATAAGAACTGGATATTCGAAAGGTTTCAGGGCTCCATCACTTAAAGAGCTTCTTTTTGAATTCATCGATGTGAACCATTATATTATAGGTAATCAAGAATTAATCGCAGAATCATCAGATACGTATACATTACAAGCTTCCTCTATTTTCCCATTATTTAATCAAGCCTTTTCTATCGACTTGGATTTGTTTTTCAATAAAATGAAGAACCGGATCACCCTTGCTGAATATGCGGATTTAAAATATACTTATCTCAATCTTGAAAAATTTAACAGCTACGGTCTTGAACTTCAATTTCGGTATGATTTTACCCAAAACATCACTTTAGGTTCCGGTTTAGGATATACAAGATTGTCAAACCTATACGATATTGAAGAAGAATTAAATTACCACGACTTATTTGAATGGGAAAACTCCCTGCGCTTTTATTGGTCATACTTCAAAACCACTATTAGTGCCACTCAGAAATTGACCGGCAAACAGGTAATCTATAGCATTAACGATAAGGATGAGCTTGTGGAGGATTTTATAGAAGGTATGAATATGCTTAATTTAGCTATTAGTAAACCCTTTTTCAAGGATCAGATTCAATTGAGTATTGGTGTTAAAAATCTACTTAACTTACAGTCGATTAATATTTCTCGTGGCATTAATGCATCCCAAATTCACTCGACTACAGGTGCAAGTCGAGTGGTACATTGGGGCAGATCTTATTTTATCGGCCTGAACTTCCACTTTCAATAAGAAATTGTAATTGCAATCTTTAAGCAAGATTTATTTCATTCATAGGATTACCTCAGTACTTGCTATACAGAAAAGGATAGAATATTGCTAACGGTTGTACAAAGTAAAGATTGCGGCAACTGCTCAGCAGTCGTAGTAGTTTTAATAACACAATGACAATCTACTACCCCGCAATATACACCGTCTTCCTGTTCACAAATTCCAAAATCCCATCTTCAGCCAGTTCTCTGCCATATCCGGAATTCTTAGTCCCGCCAAAAGGCAGTCGCGGATCGGACTTTACCAATTCATTGACAAAGACAGCACCGTCATCAATCAATGGGAAATACTGCTGTATTCCTTCTGTATCCTCCGTATAAAAGGACATCCCAAGGCCATAAATCGAATTATTACTGTGTTCTATTGCCTCTTCAATGGATTTCACGCGTGTAATTGCTGCAACCGGCCCAAATATCTCATCATCGAAGGCAGACATCCCCGGTCTTACATTTTCGAGAATAGACGGTTCATAATAGGCTCCTTTACGCTTTCCACCAACAGAAAGTACAGCACCTTTTTCTACGGATTCTTGAACCTGGTCTTCTACGATTTTCGCTTGTTTTTCACTGGAAAGAGGACCGACTTTTACATCTTTGCGCATCGGTTCGCCGGTTTTATACGCTTCCACTTCCTTTCTGAAACGCTTCATAAAGTCGTCGTAAATGTCCGTATGTACAAAGAACCTTTTACCTGCAATACAACTCTGTCCCGTGTTCTGATATCGGCTCCAGGCAATCGTCGGCATATATTTGTCCAGATTCGCATCCTTACAGACAATCACCGCATTGTTTCCTCCGAGTTCCAGTACCGTTTTCTTGATATTCGCGCCGGCGATAGAGGCAACTGCTTCTCCTGCACCTTTGCTACCAGTTAGAGTCACTGCTTTTACTATCGGATTCGCAATCACTTCTTCTACCAGGTCTGAACCTATTAGTAATGTCTGAAATGTATGTTCAGGTATTCCAGCTTCCGCAAATATTTCCTCAATCGCCAATGCACAACCGGGTACAGACGATGCGTGTTTTAGGATTCCTACATTTCCGGCGATAAGGTTGGGAATGGCAAAGCGGAATACCTGCCAAAACGGATAATTCCAGGGCATAACTGCAAGTACGGGTCCAAGAGGCTCATAAGAAACATAGGATAGAGCAGCATCTGTTTCAATTTTCTTACTCTTGAGAAACTTTGCACCGTGTTCCAGATAATAATGACAGAGCCAGATACATTTTTCCACTTCAGCAATAGATTGAAGTATAGGCTTACCCACTTCCAAGGTCATCAATTCGGCATATTTCTGTTTATTCCTGTCCAGCACTTGCGCCACATCAAACATATACCTGGCGCGCTTCTCCGCACTTAGCTTTCTCCAGGACTTAAAAGCCTCTTCTGCTTTCTGCAATTTCCGGGAGATACTTTCCGAATTATCCTTTTTATATTCCTTGATAAGTTGACCGTTGTGGGGATTGATACTCTGCATCATATTGCTTGCCATAATTACTATGTTTTTCAATGAGGAAATATGAAAGAATAACAGCTTTAATATTTCATTGGTTGAATATCCTCAAGAAAAATGAAACTAAAACATCATACCAAGTGAATATGCTTCCTGTAAAATATCAAGAACGATTGTAAGAGTGACATGCGAATTATTGCAAATTTAAACGAATTCAATGCGGATTATCAAAGACTTTTAATTAAGTGATATGTAAAAATCTAGAGCTATCGCAAATCGAAAGCTTCTCCAGCAATATGTTGACAGTGTCTATTCTAATTGGCGCGAATTTCCTCCTACGCTTCGGTGGACAAATGCATGAGGATTATGCTTTGCAAACCACCCCTCCCAGGAGGGGAATTATATGCAAATTAAGCGAGAACTCCGATTAAGACACCTATAGAATGGTAAGAATGAGCGAAAAAGGCGCCTAGTGGAATAGCCGGGACCCACTGTATGCAAAAGCGTCAAAATCGGCTATGTCTGAGCAGATGAAGTGACGTGAGGAACGAAATCTGTGAGTTTAGGCGATTTTAGCTTTAAATACTTAGTGGGTGGCGTATGGAACTCCAAGCGCCGAGGTTTTTGGTTCTTTTTGACGGACAAAAAGAACAGAAGATAAGATTAAAAAGAATGAAATTTACTTTGCAATTCTACAGAACAGGCAAGACAATAAAAAGATAACCGTATAATCCATCGGTTGAAACCCTCAAGAAAACAATAGGCTGAGTAGATTTTATCCCACCCAGCCTATTGCTTTTATCACGAACATTTGAGGAAACTCAATCCTTAATCGTCATTAAAAATGCATTTTCAAACAAATGCTCTCGAAATGCTACTCCTCCGGCATCAATATCGACAGCAGCCTATACTCATCCAGATACTTCACTGCTACGCGTTGAAGTTCCTCGGCAGTAATCGACTTAATCGCATCTTCCTGATACAAGCTCTTAGTTAAGTCGCGATCATAGTAATAAGCATCTTCCATCTTATCCAGCCAATATCTATTCTTCTTCAGATTTTCCTTCAAATCGAGCAGCTTTGCCTTAATGACCTTATCGACATCAGCCTGTCCAGGGCCATTTTCTCTTATCTTCTGTACTTCGGCAAGCGCAAAGCCTACTAAAGAATCAACCTTTTCCGGTCCGCATGGGAAGCCGATATTAAAATTATACTGACTATTCATTTTACTTATTCCACCGCTAGCTCTTACTCCGTAAACCCCGCCTTGCTCTTCTCGCAGTTCTTCAATAAGTTTAATTGTCAGTACTTCTCCTAGAGCATTTAATAAAAGAGCATCCCTGCTATCGTAATCCACATAATCATTATAGCTTATCCTCACCTGACTTTTCGGGTCAGACCCTTTATTTACAACTAGCTTTTTGCCGGGAGTCCTAAGCTTGAATTTATGAACAGTAAGCTCATCACTACCTTCTCTGGAAGGAAGAGAAGCTATGTACGTTTTTATATATTCAAGCAATTTTGCTTCATCAAAATTTCCTACAAAATAGAACCTAAAATCATCTGCATCGGAAAATTGCTGATTATAAAAATCATAAGCAAAGTCATAATCCAAAGCCTTCAATTTCTCTGTAGAAGGGAAGTTAGTATGTCTATCATTATACTTTTCTACATATTCATATGTGGTTTTTGAAAAGTAACTTTCAGGATCATTCAGCATATTATCATAAAAAGCTCCGGTTTTCTCTGCATTCGCAATATAGGCTTCTTTATCCTTGTTTAAAGCTGTGAACCTCACATGAATTAGCTGAAACAAAGTTTCCAGATCAGAAGGTCTGGCATTCCCGGAAACACCTTCTCGGGATGTACTTACATAAGATTTAACTCTCGCAATCTTGCCCGAAAGTATTTTATCCATCATCGATTTATCATAGCCGTTAAAGCCGGCTACATCAATATCCGACAATCCATAATCAAGCTTTCTGAAATCGGCAACTGAAAGAAGGTTTGTACCACCATAACTTACAGCAGAGAATAAGACTTCATCTTCCTTAAAGTCAGTCTTCTTATAATCCACCCTCACTCCATTGCTTAAAATCACAGTGTGAATATCATTTTCCTTATCATATTCCGTAGAAACAATTGTCCCGGCATTGGGAGTCTCACTCATTATACTTTCAGGCACGTCATCTTCTGAATAAGCCTGAATATCGGACTCGTCCACATCTTTTATAAGTTGTGCTATATCAGCTTCTGAAGGATACACCAGTCCTTCCTGTTCCGGGCCTGTAATCACCACAACCCTATTGTCTTCGCGGATATACTGATGAATGAGTCTCTCCACCTCGGCAAGTTTAATCTCATCAAATGCTGCTTTGGCTGTCTCAAGTCGCCACTCGATAGAAGGAATAGGGCTTTTGTTCAGAAAATGGCTGACATAACGAGAAACCACAATTCGGTTTTCCATATCATTTCTTCCCTCGTATTGCTTCTCCAGAGCAGCCATCAAAGCCTTCTTGGCTCTGTCAAATTCAGCCTCAGTAAACCCAAATTCCGATACTCGTTTATTCTCCTCGAGAATTGCACGTAAAGCATCTTCAATTTTATCCGGGCGAGTAATTGAAAAGCCGGAATAAGCATTTTTAGTATTGCTCAAGAAATTACTATATCCGCTACCTGCAAACATGAAAGGCGGATTCTTGGAATTCGCAAGTTCATTTAATCGATTATTAATCATCGTGGAGAACAAGCTCTCCCTTAAATCATCTTTGAAATCAGCAACTGTAACTGTAGGCGTTGCCGGTTCCGGGTCTTTATATACAATCTGCAACATGGTATAGGATGCCTCCGGGTCACTCTGTACCGAAATAAAGGTTTCCTTGTGGTTGGGAATCGGATAATCGATTCTTTCACGCGGATTCGCAGGGTTTTCAAGCTTTGAAAATTGCTGAATCACCTTTTTCTCCATCACATCCACATCGATATCACCGACAATTGCCACAGCCATAAGATTCGGTCTGTACCAGTCCCTGTAAAAGCGACGAATTGCATCATATTCACAATTTTGGATAATTTCCCCCTTTCCTATAGGCAAGCGCTCCGCGTATCGCGATTGATACAGAAGTTTAGGAAAATACTCAGTGCGCATCCTCTCATCCGGCCCTAGTCCTATGCGATATTCTTCGTAAACAACACCACGCTCCTTATCGATTTCCTCTTCCGTCAATAATGCACCCTGCGCCCAGTCTTCCAGCACAAGTAATCCGGTATCAATCTTACCCTCACCATCAGTAGGCACATTCAACATATAAACCGTTTCATCAAAGCTCGTATATGCATTTAAATGCGCTCCAAATTTCACTCCGATGGACTGCAAATAACTCACTAGCTCATTTGAATCAAAATTCTTCGTTCCATTAAAATTCATGTGTTCCAGGAAATGCGCAAGACCTTGCTGATCCTCGTCTTCCTGCATCGAGCCTGCATTTACCGCAAGCCTCAACTCCACTTTGCTCTCCGGCTTAGCATTGTGTTGAATGTAATATTTTAATCCATTGGGGAGTTCTCCCATTCTCACATTTGGATCAACCGGAATTAAATCCGCCTGCGCACTCAGCATCAGATTTAAACCAAGAATGGCAATAATTAAAAGGATAGATCTTTTCATAGATTTGTTTTTACTGATTATGAAGATGATTATACAGCTTTCGCAAATGTCAATTTCAGCTTTTATTATGCATAAAACACTATAAGCAAAATAAACGAAAGCTAAATATATTATTTATTTAACGCTTACAAGGCTTAATATCGTCTTTTTACAATAAACTTTAAGAAATATACACTGTAATAACAGCCCAAAGCTATCTCAATAAAATATTTAATATCATCTTTGACAATTCATTTCTAATTCCCGTACTTGTATCAACAAAGATTAATTTCGATGATTTACAGACACCCTGAACCAGAAAGCCTTTTCTCCAAAATAGTAAAGCGAGGACTTCGTATTACCCGAAGACGGGAAAAGCTTGTGGATTCCTTTAAAACCCTCAAATTCAAACAGAAACCCGCTTCAATTCCTCGGTCATTAAAGAAACTGTGCACTATCTCGGAAACGAGTCTGAAAAATCATACAATCTGGACTCTTACACCTCGTAAAAGCAAGAGCAAAAAAGTTATATTCTATCTCCACGGAGGAGGCCATGTAAACAATATAATCACCTTACAGTGGCTGATGCTTAAACGCATTATAAGTCTTACAGGAGCTACGATTATCGTTCCTGACTATCCACTACTTCCTGAAACTAATCACCGTGGCTTATATGAATGGCTGGAGAACTCATTTCAGCAACTATTTGCAGATGTGGATATGAGCTCAGAAAACCTTATTATCATGGGCGACTCTGCCGGTGGTGCGGTTACACTGGGACTTGCCCAACTATTAAGAAACAACAACTTTACACTGCAACCTTCCCGGATAATATTAATTTCACCGGAACTGGACTTCTCCAAATTACATGAAGACACCTACGATTATGCTCCTTATGACGCAATCCTATCTCCCGAAATATTCGACTTACTCGTACCGATGTATGCCGCCGGAAGCCCAAGAGACCATTACCTGGTAAGTCCGGGATTAGGCGATTTAAGAAAATTGGGGAAAATCTCCATTTTCATCGGCACACATGATATCCTATACCCGTATTCACTGGAACTTAAACAAAGGCTTATAGAAGAAAATATCGACTTCAACTTCTATGAATATCCTGCTATGGCCCATGTCTGGATGGCAATCCCCTTTATGAAAGAAAGTAATATTGCTATCCGTCAGATTGCTGACTTAATACTGGGGAAAGATACGGTATAACTGCTTCATTTGTTCTAGCTAAAACCTATCCTCAATTCCTTTTATCTTAAGAACGATAGAAGATGTAAGAAGATAAAATCAAGCTGGCTTATCACTACCATAAATAACTCTAAAGTCCTGCATAAAGTACGACGCAAGTAGCTAATATAAGTGACCGCGTAGTGAGTCGAAGTAGAACAATCATAAAGTTATATAAAAAGGTGCCCCTAGTCAAATCACAACCGCCACTCGCCTGCGGCTCATATTTCACCCTGTTAAATGGCTTGCGCCACTCGCCTGCGGCTCATATTTCACCCTGTTAAATGGCTTGCGCCACTCGCCTCCGGCTCGTATTTCACAGGGTGAACGCCCGATAGAATGTAGCTTCGCAATTCCATGGGGAAAGCGGGGCAGGCGGGGTAAAAGGCGTCTCAGTAGATTTGTGATTCAGTGCACGATACCGATTCGGCAACCCTAGGAAAAACACGGAGCTGTCATTCTATGTTTGCAACTGTATCTATATTAGATTGAAGGAATTTTACAACTTCCACTTCATTATTTCCTCATAATACCCATTACATTCCTCCAAAAGATCTTGCAAGTGCGGTTTTACTGCCCCCTCTCTAGGCATATACTCCTGAAAACTACTTGAATTATGTACATTTTCATACCAGTATTCGGCCCATATACCATCTTCTGCTATACCTCCCCTTTCCCATTTCAACATCGCATCATCGTAGGGAATATCAAGAAAATCACACAATTCCTCAAGTTTCCCCTTGGGATCGAGCAAAAGCTCCCTGGAATCGAGTACTACAGCCGAAATTCCATGACTTTCCAGCTTTCGCAAAAGTTCATATTGCTGTTTATAGCCGACATCTTTCATCTGAGGGTTGGGGATTACCTTAGTATAAGACATAATCATCTCTCTGGGTTCACGAGTGAGAATAACATTCTTACCATGGCTCAGAAAATCCAGCGAAAGTCCAACGAGATGATGAGTCATATTCTTAAAAAACTGTACTGCATATTCAGATTCTTCAAGCATAAACTCAATGACTTTTTCCCCATTAGTTTCCATAACTGACTTAATCATTTCAGCTCCCGGATGAAAACTATCCGCGTCAGTATGTTGCAGGTAATAGCCATAAAGTGGCTCGTCATAAACCTTGCAATCCTGTCTTTGGGCAAA
Organism: uncultured Saprospiraceae bacterium; assembly: GCA_964423575.1. Taxonomy (GTDB): domain Bacteria; phylum Bacteroidota; class Bacteroidia; order Chitinophagales; family Saprospiraceae; genus CAYRFF01. Next base: position 31,851 of record CAYRFF010000030.1, read on the forward strand.
TGAGTACATCAGAGCTGTCGACACATTCCTAGGGCTTGACCACAGAAAAACTTTACAGGTTTTCATTTATGCTCTTCTATATATTCCTGAATCAATTTATTATACAAGCTCTGTAATTTCAGAGTCACCGGACCGGCACCGCCATCACTTATTACTCGCCCGTCAATTGTAGCTACAGGAGTCAATGCTCCGAAAGTACCTGTAACAAAGGCTTCATCTGCACTATACGTGTCAAACAGTGAAAAATTTATTTCCCGGAACACGATATCATTTTTTGCGCAAGCTTCAAGCACCTTAGCGCGGGTAATTCCATTCATACAATATTGTCCGGTCGAAGTCCAGACTTCATCCCCTTTCACAATGAAAAAATTAGTCGCGTTACATGTACTCACAAATCCATTTACATCGAGCATAAGAGCCTCGTCAGCACCCGCCTCAATGGCTTGTATCAGTGCCTGTACCTCATGTAATTTACTATGGCAGTTCAGCTTGGGATCGAGATAATCCGGAGAACCTCGACGTATCGTCGAAGTATAGAGACTGATTCCCTTTTTCTTCACATCTGCAGATGCGAGTTTATACTCTGGAATGATTACGACATTGGGGCCGGAAATCGTTAACCGCGGATCCTGGGAAGGCGTCTTTTTTATTCCTCTGGTAACCATAATCCGTACATGCACACCATCCTGCATATTATTCTTCGCTAGAGTTTTCTCAATATAGCCCAGGAGTTCTTCCTTGGAAAATGGCAAGGTCATCCCGATTGTGGCTGCGCCCGCCCACAGCCGTGTAAGGTGTTCTTCTTTAAACACGAGTACTCCGTCGTGCAATCTCAACGCTTCCCAGACGCCATCCCCTACGAGATAGCCGCTGTCATACACAGAAATTTTAGCCTCATCTCGTTTATAGAATTCGTCATTAATGAAAATGTAGATATCCTTATTCCTGCTGTCTTCCACAGCGCTATGTGTACCAAATGGCATATACTTATCTTTAAATAAATAATTTAATACTGACCAAGATAAGAAAATATAAAAAGAAAAGGAGGAGAGATTTTCATAAAAGAGCTGCAGCCGTAATAAGCTCAGTAATGGGCACAAAAAAAGCCCATCTTAAGAAAGACGGGCTTTTATGTCGGGGTGGCAAGATTCGAACTTGCGACCTCCTGCTCCCAAAGCAGGCGCGATAACCGGGCTACGCTACACCCCGAATGTTCATCAGATTAATTCAAATTTTAAATTTTTGTTCTGCGCTTTCGCAAAAATACAACTATTTTTAAAATTCTCTATGCGGTGAGGGAGGGATTCGAACCCTCGGTACGCGAATTGCGCACGTCGGTTTAGCAAACCGATGGTTTCAGCCACTCACCCACCTCACCGGGTTCTGAAACTTTAGGAACGCGAAGATAAAACGTCTATTTCAAATGGTCAAACATTTTAGCAAAAATATTTTCGCGCCTTCGGTACTCATTTGCCGAAAGGCGGGCAAATATAATACAATTTCAACTCACTTGCAATTACATCACAAGTATAATTCTTATAAATTCTAAGCTGATACAATAAATACCTTATACAATAGCGTTTATATGCGGTATCGACAGGCATTCTAAAAAGATCAGAAGATATTTGAAAATTTCGGAAATATTTTGTACAATATGATGTTTCCTAATGAGGATTCTCAATTGCAGTTTTCGATTGAGGCAGTAGACGGCTCTTATTGCAATAAATGCCTTTAATTATAAAATGTCTCAAAATTTCCTTAATTTTGCATTCGTGTTTTTCCACTCTACCAACATCTGATGAAGACTGCGTCTATTCAAGGACGAGATGTGGCGAAGAAAATGGATCATGAAGATTTAAAAATTTAATTACACAGATGGATAAAAAACGCCTGTTATTTGTAACACAAGAATTGAAACCATATACTGATATCAGCGAGATGTCAGAGATTATTCAGGATTTATTACTCGAGGCGAGCGGTGACTTTGAAGTGCGGATACTGATGCCGAGATTCGGTACGATTAATGAACGCAGACATAGGTTACACGAAGTGGTAAGACTGTCGGGGATGAATATCATCGTGGACGACAACGACTACCCGTTAATCATTAAAGTAGCTTCTCTACCTAATGCGCGCCTGCAGGTTTACTTCCTGGATAACGAAGAATTCTTTAAGCGTAAGAAAATATTTAAGGATGCAAATGGAAAACCATTTGAAGATAATCCTGAACGCATGATTTTCTTCTGTAAAGGAGTTGTTGAAACTGTAAAGAAATTTGGATGGGCTCCGGACATTATTTATTGTCACGGCTGGATGACTTCACTTCTGCCTCTGTATATCAAAAAGACTTACGAAGCTGAACCGTTGTTCCAAAACTCCAAGATTGTTTACAGCGCATTTGACGAAATACATAAAGAGCCTTTCACAGAAGAGTTTATTGAAAAAGCATCTCTTGCTGACCTCGATAATGAAGACATCGAAGCTTACTGGGAAGAAAATAACATAAAACTTCACACAGGAGCAGCTAAATATTCCGATGCATTGATTATCGATAACGAACATCTGAATGCAGACATACTCCAGGAGTATGAAAACATGGAGATTCCGATGCTGGCAGTAAACGATAGCGAATCCTTTATGGAGGAGAAAATTGAATTCCTTAACTCTCTCGTTGAAGAGGAAGAGGAAGAAACCGTATAATATCTCTTGTTAACACTAAACAACACGGGTTCCGGTACTTTATGAAGCAGACACTTATTCTATGTGCGATAAGCTTGTTTCTCGTATTTATTTCATGCAGTAAAAGTTCCGAATTGGGAGGTGATATTGTAGGAGTTGATGACTACGAAACTCATGTATCTTACGATATCAATATCAATGCGAAGACTGTAAATACTTCTGCAACCAGGGTTTTCTCCAAAGGACAAAACCCAAGCGAATATCAATTTCTTGGAAAAATCCAGGATCCGGTATTTGGCGAAAGCAAAGCTGAAATCTATGCTCAATTTCTGCTGGCAAGTGGATCATTTTTTTCCAAGTTTACAGATCCGGTCGTCGATTCGGTCGTTCTGACAATGCAATATGATTCTCTCTCATTAAGAGGAAGGTTGCGAAACAGCTTTATGGATCTGCAAGTGCACAGAATTACAGAGCAATTGAGCAATCAGGCTAATTATTACTCCAATTCACAGATTAGTTACGATCAGACTCCGGTAGGAAAACTGATTAACTCTCCTGTATATGGCTGGGATTCACTGAAGGTAAAAACACCGGTAAACGGTAAGATTATCGATGAAAAGTTGGTGCCACATTTAAGAATCCCACTGGACAAAAGCCTTGGAGAGGAATTGCTTGGATATGATTCTCTCTATTATGTATCCAATTCTAGATTTGGAGAGAAATTTATGGGTTTACACCTGTCTGCTGATGTAGAAAACACTTTACTGGCATTCAATATGCTTAGTGGCACTGGTTCTCTTACTGCGCTCAATGTGTACTACAAAGAAGACACTGTACCCAAGCTGTTCAAATTCTATGTAACAAGAGGAGTTGCAGTCTCTTTCAGTACTTATGAACATGACTACAGCAACAGTATTGTCGAGCAATTTATGAATGGTTCAGAAGCAGAAGACAGCCTGCTATTCCTGCAGGGAATGGCAGGAGTGGAAATCGAATTGGAAATTGAGGACCTGAGACAGTTTGAAGATAAGGTGATAAATCTTGCAGAACTCACGATGTATTATGCAGATATACCCGGAATAGAAACACTGATGCCCGATGAAAAATCACTGACTATAACGCAATCGGTGGATGAACGGGATGTCCTTATTTCCGATGCAGAAAATGCTGAACTTTCAAGTAATCCGGCTGTTGCAAGAGAATTATTCGGAGGTAATGCAGTAGTAATTGATTCTACCCTGAAGAAAACAAGCTTTAAGGTACCTGTATATTTCCAGGAGATTGTCAGAGGAAAATACAAACCGGTTGTTAAAATAAGACCAAGAACTAAAAATATCAGCGCAGATAAAGGAATATTCTACGGCCCAAACCACCCAAAATATCCCATGACTCTGAAAGTAGTTTACACAGAAATTGACTAAATAAAGTAAAATACTATGTGCGGAATTGTTGCCTATATTGGGAAAGAAGAAGCAAAGCCCTTCATTATTGAGGGATTAAAAAAACTGGAATACCGCGGCTATGATAGCGTCGGGATTGCTGTGCTAAACGATGAAATACACCACTATAAGAAAAAGGGTAGAATTAAGGATCTGGAGGAGTTTATCGCAGATAAAGAATTACACGGTACTGTCGGCATTGGTCACACAAGATGGGCAACACACGGCGAGCCAAGTGATTTAAACGCTCACCCACATCTGTCCCAGTCCGGGGATATCGCTATAGTGCATAACGGAATAATAGAAAACTATAGCGTCTTAAAGAAACTTCTTGAGGAACTCGGTCATGAGTTTAAAAGTGACACTGACACAGAAGTCATGGTTCACCTGATAGAAGCATATCTTCAGAGAGATAATATTCCTATCGATAGTGCTATCAGAAAGGCAATGAGAAGAGTGGAGGGAGCTTATGCTATTGTTGTCCTGGATAAAAACAATCCGGATATGCTATATGCGGCCAAGAAGGGAAGTTCTCTTATCGTAGGTTTAAGTGATAATGGTTTTCTGATTTCTTCTGATGCTTCTCCGATTGTAGGCCATACCAATAAAGTAATCTACCTGAATGAGGAAGAAGTTATTGCGATGGAGAAAAATGGTAGTTACACGATTACCAATATTCAGAACGTGCGTAAAAAGGCCGATATAAAGGAAATCGACCTCAAAATCGAGGAACTGGAGAAAGGCGGATATGAGCACTTCATGTTAAAGGAAATCCATCAGCAGCCGGAGACTATTAAGGACTGTCTGCGAGGCAGAATGAATGCCAATGAAGGCTGGATTAAACTGGGCGGAGTTGAAGAATTTGATAATTTTATTTCCAATGCTCAACGATTTATTATTGCAGCTTGCGGAACTTCATGGCATGCCGGACTGGTAGCGGAATATCTCTTCGAAGATCTTGCTAGAATTCCCGTAGAAGTGGAATACGCATCCGAATTGCGTTATCGTAACCCTATCATCACAGAAAATGACGTGGTTATCGCATTATCACAATCCGGAGAAACAGCTGATACACTCTCCGCACTGAGATTGGCAAAGGAGAAAGGAGCTTTCATCTATGGTATCGTAAATGTGGTAGGCTCGACTATCGCGCGTATCACGGATGCAGGTTCATACATACATGCAGGCCCGGAAATAGGGATTGCTTCTACTAAGGCATTCACAGGACAGCTTGCTCTGTTGACGATGATGGCTTTAAGCCTGGGAAGAAAGAGAGGTACAATTCCTACGACAAAGTATTATAACTTGCTGCATGAATTGGAGAATATTCCAAATAAAATCAAGGAGATTCTTGAGAAATCATCGCATATAGAATATATCGCCAAGGAAATCGCTTCCGCAAATAATGCGCTTTATCTCGGAAGAGGATATAATTTCCCTATTGCACTGGAAGGTGCTTTAAAACTGAAGGAAATATCTTACGTTCATGCTGAAGGATATCCGGCAGCTGAAGTTAAGCACGGTCCACTGGCACTTATAGATGAAAATATGCCTGTCATATTCATAGCGACCAACGAGGCCGCCTATGACAAAATCATTAACAACCTGCAGGAAGTAAAAGCGAGAAAAGGTCGTACAATTGCCATTGTAGCAGAAGGCGACAGTGAGATAAAATATATAGCAGATTATTGCATTGAAATACCTAAAACAGAAGATGCACTTAGCCCACTTCTTTCGGTAATCCCATTACAACTCCTATCCTACTACATTGCAGTAGAAAGAGGTTGTGACGTGGATCAGCCGAGAAACCTGGTTAAGTCAGTAACTGTAGAATAATTAAAGATTTATGGAAGAAACACATAACATGGAATATAATTCTCAGACAGATGAGCTGAGAATCACTGAATATGGAAGACACGTTCAGAACCTTATTAAATACATCGCTACTATTGAAGACGATGAAAAACGTCAGACATATACCGAGTATATCGTCAACCTGATGTACTTTATCAATAAGGACAATAACAACTCGACCGATAAAAGAGATAAGCTGTGGAAACACGCAGTTATTATTTCTGATTACAAATTGAATGTAAAGCTCCCTGACGGAACTCCGATAAGCAAGGAAGACACCAAGATGATTCCCAAGCCGCTGGAATATCCTAAGTCAGAAGCGCGTTACAGACACTATGGTCACTACATTCAGGAGTTGATAAAGAAAGCCATAGAGGTTGAAGACGAGCAGGAAAGACTGGAGTTTGCTCACGTGATCGGCGTCTACATGAAAATGGCTTATCTCACCTGGAATAGACATCACTATGTAAATGATGACTCTATCAAAGAAGATCTAAAAATACTTTCCGAGGGGAAATTAATTCTGGACGATAAGATTTCATTGGATTATATCGATGCACCATCGCATAGCCATAGTTCTTCCTCCTCTGCTGCTTCCAGAGCTAAAAAGCCGAGGAGAAAGAGAAAGCAATAATCCGGTAATAATGTCTTGAGACAAGCGGAATTTCAGCAAGTAATATATTATAATTTTGCTTAAAGCAAATATTTAGATACAATGGGCATCTGGCGACCTCCGTCAAATGCCCTTGTGCTTACCCGCAGTACCGGAGCAGTCTGGAAACGTTTAAACTCATTTAAATTCACCAGGCGTATTATGCGCTTTACAAGTCTGTCATCAAAACCCTCTCCCACTATCTCCGCATAGCTACGTTGCTTTTCAATGTACAGATAAAGTATGCGGTCGAGTATATCATAAGAAGGCAGTGAATCAGAATCCTTCTGATCCGGTCTTAATTCAGCTGAGGGCGGCTTGGTAATAATATTCTCAGGAATGAGTTTTTCATCCTTGTTCAGATGGCGAGCAAGCGCATATACATCTGACTTGTACACATCTGCCAGCACAGACATCGCTCCCGCAAGATCACCGTATAAAGTGCCATAACCGACAGCCATTTCACTTTTATTGGTCGTGTTTAAAAGTATGTAACCGAGCTTATTGGAGAAAGCCATGAGGCTGATACCTCTTATCCTTGCTTGTAAATTTTCCTCTGTCGTATCAAATGGCCGCTGTTGAAAATGAGGTTGTAGAAGATTGAGAAAAACATCATAGGGCTTATGTATTGCAATCGTCTCGCTTTTAATCCCAAGATTATCTATAAGCTCCAGAGAATCACTTATAGAGTGGTCAGATGAAAACCGGGAAGGCATCATTATCGCCTTTACATTACTGGCACCCAGGGCTTTTGCTGCAAGTGCAGCCGTAACAGCAGAGTCAAGGCCTCCTGATAATCCCAGAATCGCCTGTGAAAATCCGAGTTTATCAAAATACTCCTGAATTCCTACGATTAAAGCATCCTGAATAAGAGCAATTTTATTCTTTTCTCTGATATCGTTTAGTTCCTGATTTTTAATTTCCTCCAGGTTAAACACCTCAACTACTTCTTCAAAGTAGGTTGTCTCCCTGCATACTATTCCTTTCTGATTTACCACCATTGAACCTCCGTCAAATATCAGGCTGCCATGCGCTCCTACATGGTTCAGATAGAATATGGGAACATCATATTTCCGGGCTCCGGCAGAAAGGACATCAATTCGCTTCTGCGCACGCTCTGTATCAAATGGAGATGCGACAATATTGATGATAAAATCCGGATTTCCCTCTTTAATCTCCTCCAATGGATTCCTTGCGTAATGAGGATTCTTTCCATCCGGGTTCTGACAGTCATCACCGATGAGGATAGCTATATTTTTGTCTTTAAACCGGAACACAGTTTGTTTTTCACCGGCTTTAAAATATCGTGGGTCATTAAAAATATCATAATTGGGAAGTAATGCTTTGTGTGCAATATGCAATCGCTTTCCCTCGTGCAGAAACAAACCGCCATTATATAGTGCCGGAACTTCTGCATAATTATCTTTCACAGGAGCACCCATAATTACAGCAATTCCCCGCGCTGCTTCGGCAATAATATCGACAAGCTCATCGGATTTCTGTAGAAAATCCTCAAACTGCAGAAAATCCTGAGGCGGATAACCCGTAGAAGCCAGTTCTGCAAAGCAAACGATGTCCGCAGCATCCGCCTTGGCATCTTCAATTGCCTGAAGCATCTTCCGCTTATTGGATTCGAAGTTTCCTACATGATAATTTAATTGGGCAAGAGCTATTTTCATTTGTTACCAGAGATATTAGTTTGATTCACTCAATATACTTAATCGACCACAAAAATGAGAAAATCTTCCTAAGGTTTCAAATTTATAGCAAGAACAGGGGATTAAACCGTTGATGATTTTAGTAAAATGAACACTTATGTCTTAGTATAAAGGATTTGTAATACTGTATTAGGTGCACAGGTAATAATTTCAAAATCTCAGCTCAATTGAGCGAGGAATCTACTGCGACCACGTTTACCCTGTGAAATAACCGCTTTTATCGGATAACGAAATCATTTTATGGGTATGGGTGGCGTATAAAAAACGCCAAGATCGAGGGAAAAAAGGGAGCTTTCACCAGCGATACTCGTTCGCCAAGCGGAAGTGCGGTTCTGCGAAACCTACATATTATCAGAGATAACAAATTATCATAAGAAGTAGAATAAAAATAAGATAATAAACTATTTTTCGCAGAACAAAAGCATGTAGCGACCAGGCGAATCGAGGGTCTCGGCTTGCCGAGAATCGCCTTTGAAAGCTCCTAGCCTTTTTGGGTCCTCGTATGTTTGTTTTAGAAGAAATATTAACAGTTACTTTGGAGAATAAAGCTAA
>CAYRFF010000031.1:0-40058 GCA_964423575.1 uncultured Saprospiraceae bacterium
TCATGCGACTTTGTCGCAACACTTTTGCACACAAAAGTGAAACACAAGGTATAGGTAGAAGTGATAGTCTATATCCCTAAGCTAAAGCATAGGGTTACTAAAATCACTAGCATATTGAAGTCACTAAATCGGATTTTTATTGTTTTGGACAGGTGTGTTATTGACTATATATCAGATTCAAGTCTGCCAATTCTTGTCCTATTTCATGAATTCCATTTAAAATCCTTTCCGTTTGTTTTCTGGATGGCTTTTTATGCCCCTGAACATACTGAGAAAGAAGCGTAGGATTCATTCCTATTTTTTCAGCTAAAAATCGAGCATTAAGTATTCTGTAATGCTGAAAAAATTGCTGAAAATCCAGCTCAAAGCGAATATTCTCTCTTGTAATTTCATAACCTTTATCTTCATAGTATAAGTTAGCTGCCTCTATAGCATTATTCATCAATTGTACGATAGATTCACCCGTGGTGTATATAGGATAATCTGCAGAATAAGCTGAAAATCCTGAATCGGTAACTTCAACTATCATCTTAATCTTTTTCTTAAGTATCCTATTTCTTTTTGATGCCTGCATCTTTCAATATTTTATTTTCTAATCCTTTGCCTACTTCTCTGCTCCCATGATTTGGAAAAATAATAATTCCTTCCTTCAAATCATGTTTTAATTTAAGATGAGAGCCTCTTTGAGAAATTGGATACCAACCATCCTTTTTCAAAATCCGCAATAATTCAGAACTTTTCATCTTAAATCTTTTTACCTAAGAACACCACTAAGGTAAATAATTATTTACTTCTTATTCTATTAAAGACGGTGATATTTAAAAAGTTCATCGCTCCAAATTTCTGATATTTCTCTCTATAAACCGCACATCTGATTGCGGTGCATTCGCTGAAATGATGAAAAGAAATTGCTGATTATCGATATTGAATTCCTTATGATAAAATTTACTGGTATCGGGCTCTTTCTCTCGCGGATTCAGTAGTACATAATATTCATAATCCGGTTCGGTCGTATGCGCATAGAAGAGGATATTTCTAAATTCCGGCTTTCCTTCATTTAGCTCTTTAAACTCTTTGCTGCTCTTGGCAAATTTCACATCTCCGTATGTCAAGGAGCGCAAATTGACTTTTTCATTGTACACGAGCTGATACATTTCCTCCGTCGCGAGTTCAGTATGCCCGGCATACTTGCTAAAGGGAGAGCAGGCAGAGAGAAATATGAGAATAAACAACAGAAGTAATATATTTTTCATACTTTCAGCAAATTAACTACTTAAACAACCTCCTATCAAATGGAAATTCTTCTACATCTTTTATGCGGATCTTCTTAAATTCAGGATGATGAAGATTGATGAGGATATTATAGTCACCTTTTGTAACAACAGAAGGAACCTTTAAAAGGCAGGATTTATTGTCTCTGACAAAGTCATCACCAAAAGCCTGCGTAGAAACGGAATGAGGAAATCTCATCCAATCTTTTGGCAGTTCATCTACGAGAAGTTCAGTTATTGAAATATCATCAGGAATTTCAATTGTCATCATCATATAATCATCCGGCAATGTAGCCCAGGTAAAATGGACGGCGACTTCCGCCATTGCCAGTGATCGATTAGCGGCAGTGTAAATCATTTCCACTCCCTTGGAGTTCCACCGGGCACCATTAATTGCGGCACCTTTACCTGATAATATTCCGGCGTATTTCTCCTTGGTGAGTCGATAAACTTCCATAATCAGATAAGGATTCCATGTTCAACTCTGATAAATTCCTCCATTACCAGGTTCTTACCATAGGAGTCACTCAATAAGTCAATTGGTTTCATTTTGCCTAGAGCATAATTAGGAGTATTTAGCCACAAGTTAAATTTATCCATACTCCCAAACACCTCAAGTCCGGTGCGCGTTACCTCAACCATTTCAATAATCTTCTCCGATTGAACTGGTTTGAATCGGCTTTTATCTTTTCTATAACGCTGAAGTGTTTTGTTAGAGATGCTTAGGAAGTCCGCCCAATTTGTTTCGGTATAAGGGGCTTGCTTTTGTATCAATTCAAATAAGGAATACGGGATTCCGGCTCTTATAACAGCAATTATTAGAAGAGGATTAGAAAGGAATTCTACAAAAGAAATATTTTTCTCTATAGTAATGTCAATATCCCAGTATTCATTCTTATGCAAGAATTCCGAAATCTCTTTGTCAAGCTTCTTTTCAAGCTTTATATGTTCTGTAATCACAATTAAGACATTTGTCCTTAAATATAAGACATTTATCCAAATAAACGACAATCATTATCGAAAAGTTCCTGGAGACCGCCGTAATTAGCAGTTCGAACGGCATTTCGATACAACTCAATGACCACCGTTCGGCCCAACAATATATAAAAATACTGGCCCTGCAGAGCCAATTCGTGGATTGGTTCTATAAGAAATCCCCCGGTAGCTGAATTTGCTGACTCGAAGCCAATTCGTGAATTGGCTCTACAAGGGCGCCTTTACGGTGATTTCCGATTATCATAAGAATCCCTGTCGATAAGCTTATTATACGGATCGATACCCACTTCTGTCGGTTTCTCATCTACGATAATGCTGAATTCATTCCTGATTTTATCCACTTTCACCTTTTCCAGATAAAGCACTCGTTCATCCTTATCCTTAGCCGATTTTTCTGCTTTCGCAAATATGCCTATCTCGATGTAATCCTGTAAAGGAAGGGAATTTATATCCTTCTTATCACCTTCATATACAAGAGAATCCACACCATTATCCGAATAAGATTTTTCCCCTTTGTCTCCTGAGCGATACTTGCTGACGAATGCAGTAAAGTTGACCTCATATTTGCCGGAAGGCAGCTCTTTCACTTCCACTTCATCGATATAATTATCGTAAAGCGTGATTGTTTCAAACATATCCTTAATCAGATATTGCAGGGAATCCGGCGTTGCTACGCGGATTGTATCAACAAGCTCACCCGCAACGGTATAAGGCGGCTCTTGGAACGCAACTGCCCCGATAAACCTGCTTAAAGCTCCATTGAATTCCTTCTCGCCAAGGTAATCGCTCAGCGTATAGAATATGAGAGATCCCTTGTTATAATGGATATACTGCTGATTCTCATTATACATCAAGGGTTGTTCCTTTTTATTTTCAAATCTACGTCCCCTCAGATAAGAATTTAATGCTTCCTGCAGGAATTTACGCATCTGTCCCTTACCATATTCATGTTCCAGGACTTTCAAAGCACTGTATTCCGCCAGACTCTCAGAAAGCATTGTTGCTCCCTGGACATTGGCACCGATGACCTGATGCGCCCACCATTGATGCGCCACCTCATGCGCAATCACAGCAAAGGGATAATCCACTTTATTATCTGCATCATCATCTACCCTGGCAATAAAACCTATTCCTTCTGAAAACGGAATCGTATTGGCAAAGGATTGTGCAAAGCTTCCATGTGTTAACGGAAACTCCAGAATACGTACCTGTTTATGCTGGTATGGACTGAATTCTTCAGTGAAATATTCAAGAGAATTTTTCATTCCCTTCATCATCCTATCCAGATTATATTCATGTCCTTTATGATAATATATCTCCAGGTTGATATCGTTCCATTTGTCCCGCATCACTTCATATTTCCCCGAGTTAAAAGCATAGAAATTCAGCATTTCCCTATCCATTTTATAATGAAAGTACCGTCTATCTCCTTCTATCCATTCTTTCTGCAGATAACCCGGTGCAATAGCAATCTGGTCAGCAGAAGTACTTACCGTTGCTTCAAATGTTATCCAATCCGCATCTCTACTAATGTAGGTATTCATACGCGCAACAGAATCGGTCTGCTCGGCCATTCTCTCCTTGGGTGGAAGTCCATATTTCTCCCGTAATTGGGTGTCAGAATATTCGCTATTAACACTATAGCCAAATGACGGAAAAATCATATTATTGATAAAAGTTCCGTTTTTCTCCACCGGTGAATTATCTCTAAGCACAGTATTCGGCTTATTTTTATATGTAAATGACATCAGAATCTCTTCCCCGGGCATCATAGCCGGTTCCATTTTGTATAACTTGATGCTCTGTACAGTATCGGCGAAAGTCTCCCTCGCATTTTCAATTTCTATTTCCCGAGTATATGAATGCGAATAATGCATAAACAGAGTATCAATCGGCACATTGGTTTTATTTTTCAGGAGAAATCCTCCACGCGCTTCAAAATCCCTGCTCTCCGGATAGATATCCATATCGATTTTTACATCGATGATTCTCGGCTGTGCCATGCCCTCATATTTCTTATAGGTCCTTTCGTAATCCACGTTCTGAAGCTCTCTTTCTTTGGCGGAATAATAGGTATGTTTTATAACATTATCATAGTAGAGATAGGAGCCCAATGCGACAAATCCGGTTAAGCATAGAATCATCGGTATAAGGACTATTTTTTTACTCCGCCTTGCGGCAAATGTCCACCGTTCTTTTAGACCTGAGAATACTCCACGACGCCAGAAAAGAAGGCTCAATCCACTTACAAAGCCTATAAAAAGCAGCCAGTACAACACATAGACGAGGAATTTAGGGATATTGGGGGAAAAGCCTACCATATCAGTATAGTAAACACTCGGCAATCTATTGAAGAAAAATATCTGTTGCTCAACCCCGAGCTTTGAAATCTGATCTCCAAATAATGCAAATAAAAGCAAGACGATAAAACCTACGATATAATTCTTGAAGAAGGTCTGAACGGCAATCGAAAGTCCTGCCCAGATAATATACCACACCCATTGTAATCCCAGTAAGCGCTTCAGATATAATCCTATTTCAAATTTAAAATACCCATTATAGGCTTGAATTATCATTCCGCCTACCATGATGACAAGTAATAAAATTGCCTGCATCAGGATAAGAGCAAAAAACTTGGATAGAAATAAGACCCAATTGGGTATAGCAGTAGAATCAATAAGTTGATTCATATTGGCAATTTCAGCTCTGTGAATCAGTAGGCCTGCTCCGAGGAAAGTGAGTACCATTATCACTAGCTGGAAGGTGCTCCCCGGAATATCCAGCATTAATCTCGTCACTGGATATACTTCAGTTCCCATATAACTTGTAGCCGATGAAGCAGTCAGGAACATGAGCAATAAGCCCATGCCTACCATTATGAGAAACAGTTTATTTTTTATGATATACTTCAAGTCAAATCCCGTGAACCGAAACACATTGGACCAATTGTGTTTATTGGAAAAATTCAGTGAAATATCGGGTAAGGCGACACGTCCCAATGATATGAGTCTGTCCTGCGCCTCCGAAGCTTTGCCCTTCCATTTGCGTAAGCTAAAACTCGGCGCATGATGAGAAAACTTAAATACCAGACCTAGTATCACCATAAACAGGGTAGAAACCGCCAGCCAGATAAGTCGGTTATAGACAAAATATTTTCCTAGTGGAATCGGTAGAGTGTTATTCTCTTCCACAGTCCAGTATTGCGTATGATAACCTATCGCTGCTGTGCCTGTAGGATCAAGGATTGCAGCAATAATCTCGCTGTCCAGCTGGGATGCCCAGGAGTTGACTATCCCCTGAAACACCATGAGGACGACAACGGCTATAAACCCGGCATAAATGCTACGTGTAAGAGTTGACACAACGAAGATTATCATGCCCATTAAAAGCATATTGGGGAGGATGGTAAACAGGTAAACTTGCACGTAATTCCACAGGATATTGGGACCAAGAACCTCGGCATTGGCCCATGGCAGAATTGTGGCAATATACAGTCCTATTCCGACAAAAATACTGATGATAAATGTAACGAGGAATGCGCTAAAAAACTTGGCGAGAAGATAGCTCCACTTGGAAAAAGGATATGAGTACAGAACATGGTGCATTTCATACTTATAATCACGATAAATCGACGCACCGATAATTGCCGGAAAGAGAAAATACAAGAGGCGATTAATCCCTTCGACCATAAAATTCAGGCTTATCGCTGTGTTCATGTGGGCAATTGAAGTTACTGTCACTGTTTTACTATCAAATACTCCCACAGCTGTTGCCATCAGTAGAAAGGCTATACTGAAAAATATCCCCAGATAGACATAAAATGGCCAGGATTTCAACCAGCGTTTAAACTCAAAGGAAAAGATAGTTGCAAACATGGCTTAGTTGCTTTTTAGTGTGTTGAAATAGACATCTTCCAGATTGGGTTTTACCTGTGTAAATCCACTTAAGGATTCCGTGGATAAAACGCGGACATTCAAGCTATTATCTTCATTAAAACTACTGGAGAGTACATTGTATTTCTCAGTCAGTTCTTCCGCTTCCTCTTTACTTTTGTCGATACTCCATATCTGTCCCTCCAGTTTTTCTTGCGCCTTTCTCGGTGTATCTTCCATAAGGATTTTTCCTCCGTTGAGTATAGCCATATTGTTACACAGCTCTTTCACATCATCTACGATATGTGTCGAGAATATCACCGTATTATTACTTCCTATCTCCCGTAAAACATTCAGAAAACGGTGTCGTTCTGCCGGATCAAGTCCTGCTGTAGGTTCATCTACGATAATAAGTTTTGGGTTATTAAGGAGCAGTTGTGCTATACCGAATCTTTGCTTCATTCCTCCTGAATATCCACTGACGTGCTTCTTGCGGTCTTCATAGAGATTGGTCATTTCCAGGACACTGTTTACAAGCGTATTTCTTTCGCTTTTATCTGACACTCCTTTCAATCTGGCAAAATAGTCCAGCAGATCCAATGCAGAAATCTTGGGATATACTCCGAAACTCTGCGGCAAGTAACCGAGAATACGTCGAAATTTATTCTGCTCATTCAGCACATCAATATCACCGAAGCTTATACTCCCGGTATCCGGCTTCTGAAGTGTGGCGATGATACGCATCAAAGTGGATTTCCCTGCACCATTGGGTCCAAGTAAGCCGAACATTCCCGATCCGATATTCAAGGAGAGATTATCGACGGCTTTCACTCCGTTTTTATACGTTTTACTTAAATCAGTAATAATTAAATCCATATTTCTGCTTGTGTTTTGATATTCTATGCTAATGTAATGATAATATCCAGCTACTTAATTGTATGACGAATGAAACAGTAGAAATGTTACAATTGCTAGTCTTCTTTGTAGTTTTTCAACAAATGTTCTCTATTCAAACCCCATAATAGAAGAAAATAAAAGCCAACACAAAAACTGAATACAGTATCGTCAGCGGAACGCCTACTTTCAGGAAATCGAGGAATCTATAACCACCCGGGCCGTACACCATCATATTCGTCTGGTAGCTAAACGGTGTATGGAATGAAGCAGAAGCAGCAAATGCAATCGCGATAAACACTGCGATCATATTCATACCCGGCACTTGGGATGCAACTGTAAAAGCGATAGGAATTTTATAAGCGTCTAAACTTCCTTGCAACTTCACAAGTCGTCAGGTCATATAAAAGTACCCAACTTACTCTGATATTTCATAGTATTTTTCAATTTCCGTCTAAGAATCATCAGTAGTTTATGAAAGATGAGGAAAAAAGATTATTTTACCTTGACATCTATTACTCATTAAATATTTTACGCCATGAAAAGATTTAACTTATTCTATGCCTGCAATGTATCGCAATGCATGATTGTAGTTTTGTCTATTACACAATCCGGCAGTAAGAAAATTTAAGAATATCATCATGCGTACATTCCTCTTCTTCTTTATTTTATTGAGTATAAGTATTGCTGCTCATTCTCAGTCGAGTTTCTCCATGAAGTATGATTTTGGTAGTCCTACTTACTTCCACAATATGGTAGTGAAGAATGATACCATATATGCCGTAGGTGTGAATGCAAAAAAAGAGACAGGACAGCCCTGCCTGTTATATTCTCGGATAGACAGTTCAGGAGCACTGATCGATTATCATCAATATTGCGATTCTTTAGGCTGGGCATATATTTTCGGCGATAATTATCCATTCATTTCATGCTCAGATGGTGGCTTTCTTCTGGAAGGGAGTATATACGGAACGAATAAGAAAGTGTTGTACAAATTAAGCAAGAACGGGGCTGTTGAATTTTATACAGAATATGAAAGACCGGAAAATATCAGGACGGTGTTACCTAGGCAACTTATAGAGCTGGAGGATGGATATTTTGTCTTGCATAAAATACAATTGGCGGATTATTCTGGACGAATTCAGTTAGTTAAGCTGAATAAGGCAGGAAATATAATGTGGGAAGAAATCTATGACAGGAATGAACCAACAAATTTGTTTGGCATAACAAAGATTGATGAAGATGAAATTTTGATTATTGGTTCAAAAGCTAAGAAGGGTATATGGTTTTTCACAATTGATAGTCTTGGTAATAAACAGTGGGAGAGATTTCTTAATAATTGGCCAAGTGGTAGCTTTCACCTTACTTTGACACAAACAGGTAATGGAGAATGGATGTACTTATCTCTTCCGGTAACTATCTTTCGCCGAGATCCTCTTAGATATGGAATTACTCCTACGGTCGGGAAACTTACAAGCGAAATGGAAAGGGAATGGGAGGATGTCGTTGCAGAGAGTTGTTGGCCGACAAATGATCAGCTTTATACCTTAAAAGAAACTCCCGATGGGAATTGGACGGTAGCCGGAAAGATGATGGCCCCGTTTCCTTCGGATGTAACAGAAGAAGGAAATTGGGATGCTTATGAAGAGCATCTCTGCTCCTATAAGTTTAACCCTGAAGGGGATAGTATCTGGTTGCACTGTTATAAGCCGTTTGAGGAGGAAGGTTTAATAAACAGTCCGAGCTGGGTAGCGCATGATGTCTTGTCCTCAGGCGCATTGGTTGCAGCAGGATATTTTTATAAGAACGGAGTATATCATCCTGTTCTAGTGAAAGTAGATAAGAATGGTTGTCTTGATACACCATGCTTGCCTACCTCAACGGAAACACCGAGCATGAGTAAGGACTTGAAAGTCTATCCCAATCCTGCCCGTGATTTATTAAGAATAAAGAGTGATAAACCGATAAAATCCTATACGATTTACAGTATTTATGGTACTCGCTTGCAATCTGATATAATGAACCATCCAGAAATAGAAATATCGGAATTATCTTCCGGTACTTATTTTCTGAGTATAGAATATGTTGACGGAGGAAGGGAAGTAGAGAAGTTTGTGAAGATGTGATGAATCGGTAAGCAAGCCCACAATTTCTTAAAATATCTGCTCATATTCCCCTATTCACACTCCATAATAGAAAAAAATAAACACCAGCACGAGAACGGAATACAATATCGTCAGCGGAGCACCGACTTTCAGAAAATCGAGGAATCTATATCCGCCGGGGCCGTACACCATCATATTGGTCTGATAGCTGAAGGGTGTATGGAAGGAAGCTGATGCAGCAAATGCTATCGCGATAAATACCGCTATCATGTTCAATTCAGGTATTTGCGATGCCACTGTATATGCAACAGGAAATATAATTGCTACTGCTGCCACATTGGTAACAAATGAGGTTAAAATCAGCGTGACGACATAAATCCCTATAAGAATCCACCTTTCTCCCATCGATTGAAAAACACTCATAAAACCATTTGCGGCAAGCTCGGCAACTCCAGAATTAATCAATGCCGTACTGAACGCCAGCGAACAGAATAAGACAACAAAGAGGTTAAAACTGAATTGAATCTTTAAATCGTGGATGCGCACCATGCTGCCCGCAACTAAATAACTCGTCAGCAACAATAAAGCAAAGAACAAACTGATTTTTCCAAAGCCAAGTGCAAATAAAACAGCGATAAGAAGTCCCACAAAACCAAATCTCACCTTATTGGAAACCGGGCTTACGGTAGATAATACGGAGACCACGTATAAATCATCTGCTTGTGCCGCGTGTAACTGTTGAAAATTATCACCGGGAATCAAGAGCAGCAAATCAGCCGGTTTCAAAATCACATTTTCCAGCCGCTTCTGGATTTCTTCTCCGTTTCTGTGAATCCCTATAACCGCCGCATCAAATCGTTCCAGGAAATTATAACTTTTCAGACTGTTTCCAATAATTGCAGAATTGGCTGGAATAATCGTCTCCACCAGATTTCTATCATCTCCACCATCTTCTTCATCATTTCTGCGTCTTCGGCGTTCCTTTTCCTTAGCTTTCGCAAATCCTGTATTTCCGTTTCTATATGAATCATGAAAAATAAAATCCGAATCACTGGAAAGTAATTCCACAATTTTAGTGGGATTCCCCGCAAAAACCAGGATATCATCTCTTTGAATTCTTTCATAAGGCATCACGGGAGAAATACGTACTCCATGCCTGTTTATTTCAAACAGATTAATTCCTTTAAGTTTATGCAAGCCGCTCTGCGCAACGGATTTCCCTATAAACTCAGAGTCATTTTCCAGACTGACATTCACGAGATATTCGCGTGGTCTTCTTTCAATTTTTCGCACAAAGCTTTTATTATTTGGCAGCAAGAAATAACCTATAGTTGTTAAAAATATAATTGTTGCTCCTGCCACAATCAGCCCCGGGTACAGATAGTCAAAGAAACCGGGCGGTGTCGCTCCTTCAGTCTCAATAAGTCCCTGGAGAACAAGATTAGTAGAAGTACCGATAACGGTAATCATACCTCCGGACATCGCAGCAAAGGACAGAGGCATTAACAGCTTGGATGGGGCGATATCTTTTTCTCGCGACCAGCTGTGTACATAAGGAAGAAATAGTGCCACAATCGGCGTATTATTGAGAAAAGAAGAAAAACCGGAGACAACAGTTGTCATCCTGAGCACAAAGCCTCTTCCTGTCTTTGCACTACCGAAGACTTTATCCATCCACCGCAGGATGTTAAAATTAGTACGTATGCCGAAGGTGATAAATATCAGAAGGAATATACTCAGGACGGACTCATTGGACATTGCTTTCAAGAAGTCATCTGTATCGATAATGCCCATCAGGAGAAAAAATAGCACTGCCCCAAAGAAAATATATGCAGGCTTGATTCTCTCCACAAGCAACAAGGCTATCAATATGATAGTCGATGCAATAACGAGTATTTGCTGAGCAAGTAGAGGAATTTCCAGCATGATTATACCAGGAGTTTTTAACTGTTTTTATTCGTACTCCTTAAAAATATAATATTTATGGGAAAAACCTTAAAATGTTTCTCGTATACTTATATTTTTCACCGCACGTTTCCACGAAGCTGTCATCCTGAACAACGTGAAGGATCTTTAACCAATGAAACGTAGTCTTTATCGCAGCACGAACCTAGTGGCAAAAGATTTTTCGCAAGCTACCATTGACACAATTACAATTATGATTGCCCATCTCTCATTGTTTCCTTTGATTTTATTTTGCATCTTGATTCCAGAGTAGTTTATTTTAAGGCGCGACAAACCAGCCTGGTTTTATCGTCTTGCATTTTATTTTGTGCTTTAGGCAAAAGAAGTTGAGGTTAAATAGTATCCAGAATAAACCAGGTTGGTTTTACAGGGTTTTAAATTAAAATCAATTATATCCTTTGAGAGCTACCCCTACCGTACTGATACTGATACACTTATGTAACTGCAGTAGTAGTGTCATTTTCAAAAACTTTGTTTACACTCATAAAAATTCATACTCAGAATGACCGCATTTCCAATTAATCCAAAGTGTTTCGGCAGGGGAAATTCGCATGACGTGTCCGCCAAAGGTGAACAGAAGCAGAAACACTACAGAAAACAAGTAAAAGCCAAATCAAATAGATTAATCCTCCTCAAGTAGCTTTGTGTCAATCAGAATTTTTTCAATCCGGTTTTCACTGTTATAAACATATTCAGAAGACAAAACTAGTCGGGCTCTATTAGTCGGATACCTTGAATAATCATGGAGCAAGAATTTTACATATCCAATATGTACTTCTGGGTTAGAATCTTTAAACCTTTCAGATAATAATTTTAAATAATCATAAGCACTGAACTCTATATCTTCCTGCGTAAAATACTCCATAAATGTCTGAAGTCTTCTATTACTCAATAGCATTTCTTCTGTTTCACCTTGTGATGTAGGGAGATCAACGATTGTATTTAAATAATCCTTTGTTAACTCCGCCTCAGAAGTATCAATAATTTCGACTTGCCCCAAAGCAATGAAACTCATAGCAGCAACGCCTAAAAGAGTCAAGTAAATCTTATGAAACATCATTGAAACGATTATTTAGAGTGAACATTCAAGCAAAAGGTTCCACAATATAGTCCAGATCCATTATTTTCATACAAAAACATCTTAATCAGAACTTGTAAAAAATCAATATTCTTGATTATTTCACAATTGCGAATCCATTATCTATGGTACCGTAGAAATGATCCGACGGATATAGGCAAAAAACCTTAATGGCTAATCCTTCCATAAGGACAATAACCTATACAAACTGCATTAAATAATCAGCCTAGGAAATACATAACTCGTTCCAAGGACTCTCGAAGGGCGGTTTCTGAGGAAGCGAAGCGTACTCAAAGGACTACTCACCCACATAATATCTCACCAAACGCCTTTCATTATCGTGCTTTTGCATACTAAATTTAGGAGCATTTTCTTTTACAATCCCGATATCCTCTGCATAATAATAGTTATAATAATTATATCTGCCTTCCGAATTACCAGATGATGTGGTTATGTTATAAGTTTCCTTAACCTGATAAGCATTAAAGGTCCCTGCCGGTACGGTTATCTCTTTGTTTCCCGGGATTAGTTCTCTGGTATAAGCTATTGTTTCATCCAGAATCTCATCAATAAGAACAATATCTGTCTCATTTGAAGAGAAATATAGTTTTCCTCGTTCATCTACTATATATTGAAGCGAGTCCCGCAAAAGATGCTTATAGTACTCGTTAAAGTCAGGTCTTACATATTCGTAGTATGTATTTCCACGAATAACTGTATCTCTACTTATATAGCAGGAATCTATCCCTTCCACTATCTCGGTTCCATCCGGCTCTATTCTCACTCGTTCATAAACCCAGTAATTCCCTACTTTTAGTTGTGAATAATTAGGGAACTCTTGTGTATTGTCATTTATCTCTTCTTTCTTACAGGAAATAGTAAGAATCAATAGGAAGAAGAGCATTCCGCTTAGTAATCTCATTGCTTTCATAATAATTTGTTAATGGTGTTTATGGGAAAACGGAGGGGGTGAGGGTTTTAGTATGTTCAATAACTATGCTGTTTTTCTTATATCATTTTTTCTTGATAAAAAATGACGAAAAAATCAAGAAAGCTTCTAAGGCGATTCTCGGCTCACCGAGACCGTTGATTCGTTAATTATATTTACGTCTCTGCTGAAAAGGCTTCACTGAATCTTATGAACATTGTTTAAGAACGTTATAATTTACCATTAACTCACAACATATCGCTGGAGAAGCTTTCGTTTAATGTTAGCTCTCAACACCCTATATAAACTTAACATTCCGGCTCTTTTTCACTAGAAGGCCTTAGCAGAAATTCTACAAATAAAATGCGTAACTAAGCCAAACACATTGCATCTCTCTCCCTAAAGCTAAACTTTACTCCCATCCACTATTTAATAGATAAATGCCCATCAATACTTTTCTCAGCTTTTCAAGCCTATTCCCCCACATAATATCTAATCAAGCGCCTTTCAACATCATCATCTTCATATAAAAATTTTAAGGCATTTTCTTTGACGATTCCTATATTTTCAGAAAAGTATCTATCGTAATTGATATGTTCCACCCTCGAAAGTTCAGGAAAAGTGTCATTGTATGTTTCCTTATATTGATAACAGTTGAATGTTCCAGCTGGGACGGTCACTTCCATAATTCCGGGTATCATCCTAGCATCATAGCCTTTATTCTCTTTTTTATAACTACCCATTGGGACATCAAAATCTTTTGAAGAAAAAACCGGTGTGCCATTACCTTTAACAATATAATGTAATGAATCGCGCAATAAGGTAATTAAATGTCCACCTAGTCCCGGGCGTGCGTATTCATAATACACCCTCCCATTTTTCAGCGTCTCACGTTTAATAAAACATGAATCTATACCCTCTACAGTTTCGGTTCCATCCAGCTCTATTCTCACTCGTTCATAAATCCAGTAATTTCCTACTTCTAATGGTAAAAACGTGGGATACTCTTGAATTTTATTTATCTCTTCTTTCTTACAGGAAACAGTAAGAATCAATAGGAAGAAGAGCATCCCGCTTAGTAATCTCATTGCTTTCATAATAATTTGTTAATGGTGTTTAAGGGAAAACGGAGGGGGTGAGGGTTTTAGTATGTTCAATAACTATGCTGTTTTTCTTATATCATTTTTTCTTGATAAAAAATGACGAAAAAATCAAGAAAGCTTCTAAGGCGATTCTCGGCTCACCGAGACCGTTGATTCGTTAATTATATTTACGTCTCTGCTGAAAAGGCTTCACTGAATCTTATGAACATTGTTTAAGAACGTTATAATTTACCATTAACTCACAACATATCGCTGGAGAAGCTTTCGTTTAATGTTAGCTCTCAACACCCTATATAAACTTAACATTCCGGCTCTTTTTCACTAGAAGGCCTTAGCAGAAATGTGGTAAATAAAATGCGTAACTAAATCAAACACACTGATTCCCTTAACCTTTGCCTTAGTCTTATATTTATCCGATAAAAACAGGATATTTTATAGAGTAAACGGGCTTCACAATCCGTTCTTTCTTATCTCCGATAAGAAATTCATAGGCTTATGAATCCCTTTAATCAATTGTCAAAAAGCGTCCCCCGCTGCTCCGGAGACGGGATCACACCGATATGTTTAAATGCCTTGGGAGTGGCAACTCTGCCACGGGGTGTTCTCTTGATATAGCCTTCCATAATGAGAAATGGTTCATGGACTTCTTCAATAGTCCCTGCTTCTTCTCCTACTGCTGTTCCTATCGTTGTCAGACCCACGGGGCCACCGTTGAATTTCTGGATAATTGCCGACAAAATCCGGTTATCCATTTCGTCCAGGCCGCTTTCATCCACATTCAGAGCTGAAAGGGCGTACTTGGAGATTTTTAGGTCGATTGTGCCATCGCCCTTAATCTGTGCAAAGTCACGGACACGACGTAAAAGAGCATTGGCGATACGGGGAGTACCACGGCTTCTTCTTGCTATTTCATGCGCACCTTCCTCGTCTATCGGGATATTCAGGATGCCGGCAGAACGTTTCACAATCTCATGCAATGTATCAGAATCGTAATAATCGAGATGACAGGTTATCCCAAATCTCGCTCGCATCGGCGCAGTCAATAATCCCATCCGTGTAGTTGCACCTACCAGCGTAAAGGGATTTAACTCAATCTGCACTGATCTTGCACTTGGGCCGCTGTCAATCATAATATCTATACGGTAATCTTCCATTGCCGAGTACAGATATTCTTCCACTACATTATTCAGTCTGTGGATCTCGTCAATAAATAAAACGTCTCCTTCTTGCAGATTAGTCAGAAGTCCGGCAAGATCCCCCGGTTTTTCCAGTATCGGTCCGGAGGTCATTTTCATATCCGCTTCCAGTTCGTGCGCTATAATGTAGGATAAAGTCGTCTTTCCCAGTCCCGGAGGTCCATGTAGGAGCACGTGATCGAGTGCTTCAGACCTTAGTCGGGCAGCTTTAATAAAGATTGTAAGATTATCGATAAGTTTTTCCTGACCTCTGAAGTCCGTCAGGCGATCGGGGCGCAATGCCTTCTCAATCACTTTATCTTCAGTGCTCATCCCGCTTTTATCCGGGTTTAACAAGGGGTTTTCCATAGACATTTGCTTTAAGCAAAAATGTAAGACATACTCACATTATAAAAGGATTTCAGCACGATTAAGTTTATCTCTAAATTTTTCTTATTTTTGTGCCTCCAAAACATACATTATACACAATATTAATACAATAGTACAATGAATCCATCAAAAGTAACAATAGAAAACGGAAAATTAAATGTGCCTGATAACCCAATCATCCCATTTATCGAGGGTGATGGTACAGGGCCGGACATCTGGGCCGCATCGGTAAGAGTATTTGATGCAGCAGTAGAAAAAGCATATAACGGAAAGCGTAAAATCGAATGGAAAGAAGTTTACGCAGGTCAGAAAGCTATGGATAATACCGGTGAATGGTTGCCACAAGCTACATTGGATGCAATAAAAGAATATTTAGTTGCTATCAAAGGGCCACTTACTACGCCTGTAGGAGGTGGAATCCGCTCTTTAAACGTAGCTCTTCGCCAGGAACTTGACCTATTTGCTTGTGTAAGACCGGTAAAATGGTATAACGGAGTTCCTTCCCCTGTTAAGGAGCCGAATCTTGTAGATATGACGATTTTCAGAGAAAATACTGAAGACATTTATGCAGGAATCGAGTACGATCACGGTACTGAAGAAAATGAAAAACTGAAGAATTTCCTCATCAATGAAATGGGCGTTTCCAAGATTAGATTCCCTGAGACCTCTTCTCTGGGTATTAAGCCTGTTTCAGAAGAAGGTACCAAGCGTCTGATGCGTTCAGCAATTGAATATGCTATCGCCAAGGGTGGGAAGTCTGTGACACTGGTGCACAAGGGTAACATCATGAAATTTACTGAAGGTAGATTCCGTGACTGGGGTTACGAAGTTGCCAAGGAAGAGTACGGAGCAGTTGATTATGAAGGTGGGCCATGGCAGATTATGGAGCACAACGGCCACAAAATCATTATCAAGGATGCTATCGCTGATGCTTTCTTGCAGCAGATTCTTTTACGTCCGGCTGAGTACGATGTCATCGCTACTCTGAACCTGAATGGTGACTATATTTCCGATGCTCTTGCTGCGATGGTAGGAGGAATCGGTATTGCTCCGGGAGCCAATATCAACTACACGACCGGTAGAGCGATATTTGAGGCAACTCACGGTACAGCGCCTAAGTACGCAGGTCAGGACAAGGTGAATCCTTCATCTGTGATTCTTTCCGGCGTGATGATGTTTGACTACATGGGCTGGAGAGAAGTTGGCCAGTTGATTGAGAAAGGAATCGAGGGTGCAATTGCCAAGAAGCGTGTAACTTATGACTTTGAGCGCTTGATGGACAACGCTACTCTGCTGAAGTGTTCAGAATTTGGTGATGAGATCATTGCCAATATGTAATACGATATTTCAGGAGATCTGTGGATTGATTCATTTTAAGCTTACGCAAATGTGAAAGTAGTCCACAAATCTGATTACCTGAACTGATATTAAAGGTACTGGATGCAGGAAACACTCCGTTCAGTACCTTTTTTATTTATTGCTCTTATTAAAGTATATTTACACAAAACAAGATATAATCGTGCAAAAAGGATTGGAAAACTTACATATCGTGATTATGGCCGGAGGCGTAGGATCTCGGTTTTGGCCGGCAAGCCGTGAAGATAAGCCAAAGCAATTCCTGGATATTCTGAATACGGGTAAATCCCTGATTCAGATGACTGCAGAAAGATTTGCGGAAGCTGTATCTCCGGACAAAATCTATATCAGTACGCACGAAAAATACACCGGCCTTGTCAAAGAGCATTTACCATACATTCAGGATGGAAATATCCTTACGGAACCGGCTCGTAGGAATACGGCACCTTGCCTTGCTTACGCTGCTCTACATATATATGCAAGAGACCCAAATGCGAGTATTCTCGTTGTCCCTTCAGATCACAGGATTTTAAATCCGGGACGGTTTATGGAAGCGATAGCCGCGGCTAATTCATTTGCGCAAGCTAATAATGCCATCATGACACTCGGCATGAAAGCAACCAGACCGGACACGGGATACGGCTATATTAAGCTGGGAGAAGTAGCCGAAAACATGGGCGAACTCGACATCAATAAAGTAGCAGAATTTACCGAAAAGCCGGATAGAGAGCGGGCAATACAATTCATAGAATCAGGTGATTATGTGTGGAATGCAGGAATTTTCCTCTTTACAGCGAGGACGATATTAGAAGCATTTGATGTGTATGCACCTGAAGTAGTAAAACCTCTCAAATCCATTGAAAAGCATTACGCTACTGCTGAGGAAAGCGGTCATGTAAACAGAGTTTATGCAGAATGTCCGTCGATTTCCTTTGACTATGCAATTATGGAAAAAGCGGACAATACTTACTGCGTTCCGGTCGAAATCGGCTGGTCGGACCTAGGGACATGGAACAGTTTATACAATGAACTTGCTCCGGATAAATCTGCCAATGTTCATAATTCCGGTACAGAAATTGCGTTCCGTAATGCTGAGGGGAACTATGTTTCATTACCCGATGGGAAAAAAGCTGTAATCCACGGATTGGAGGATTATATTGTCATTGATGAGGGTGATGTGCTTCTTATCTGGCCACGCGATAAAGAGCAGGAGATTAAAGATTTAAAAAACGAAGTGGCTGCAAAGTGGAAACTGGATTAATAGGACCCGACATTTTATGAATCGCACAAAAGGGAAAAATATACTCTGCATTTATTATCAATTTCCTCCTATTAAGGGAATTGGAACTCTGCGTAATGCCAAGTTCTATTCGTCTCTTAAGCAGGAAGCAAGGAAAGTATATGTCTTGACTACGACTAATAAAAACTTTCTCCCTTCCGATGATTATGAGATAGAGATAGACAATGAGATTGCCTTACCTACGATGGATTTCAGGACGATTCATCATAAGATGTTTGGTAGCAAAGGCTCGCTTTTACCATATAAAAAGACATCGCGATTCAGCAGTTTGGTTGTTGATTTACTGCATATAATTCCATTTTATAGTATTTTCGGTGAAGGAGGAATGCGTTTTGTGAGAAACGGTATTAAACAAGGGCGCAAACTGATTAAGGAAGAAGGAATCGACATGATTTTCTCTTCATTCCGCCCTTCTGCGACGCATTTGATTGCAAGAGCTCTGAAAAAAGAGTTTCCGCATATTACCTGGATTGCCGATTACCGAGATGTTACGCCCGATCCCATGCGATCGCATCCGCGTTCATTTAAATTTATAATAGCTGCTCACAAAAGGATTCTTAAATATGCGGATGAGGTTCTTACTGTATCAGACGGTTTAAAAGAAAACCTGTCGCGCTATCATAAGAATGTTTCCGTCATAAGGAATGGATTTGAGCGGAGTTTATTGAACAATGGAGAAGGTGCAAGAAGTAAATTTTTCACCTTTACTTATACCGGGATTATTTATCGGAAGACACAGCGAGCCGATATGCTTTTCAGAGCGTTGCGCAGTCTGATTGATGAGCAGAAAATCGATGAGCGAGAAATACAGTTTGCCCATGCAGGAAAAGACCCGGATTACTGGAGAGAAGTAGCAACAGAATATCAGTTATCGGGAATATTTGTGAATAAGGGCCTTATCCCTCATAACGAGGCAATAGAATTACAACGCGCTTCCAATATCAACGTCCTGCTTACCTGGTCTTCCAAGGATTTACAAGGGATAGTGACGGGTAAGGTCTATGAATACCTCGCTGCACGGAAGCCTATTTTCACATTGATAAACGGAATACGCGATAAAGAAATCGAACAGATTATTGAGTCTTCCGGAGCGGGAAAGGTTTTCTATAATAGAGCTGAAGAGCTTGAAAATATTAAGAGTTTTCTACATCGTGAATACTTGAAGTGGAAAGCCGGAGAATCCTCAGTCAATAGTACTTCATCAATACTACCCTATTCCTGGGATCATCAATTTAAGCAGTGGAATATTCCATTGAAAGTGGTAAGAGGAAATAAGGCTGTAGGTGGAGAGTAGGAGTTTATGTAGAACTCAACCTGTTTTAACCATTTTCTTCATTTCATCCCTGAAAAGTATAAATAATCGTTTCCATCTCGGTAAAAGACTAATTACATATTCTCTAAATGAGACATTTATCATCTTTGCTACCATAAAACGCCAAGATGGATAGAGCAATAATAACATAACAAATACAAGCAGTAGCGCTACTAATTCGACGCTGTATTGAGCACCGATAAAGATGACGATAGGTGTAATAAATAGTACAAATAAGTTCCAATAAAATTCCAAATCCGTTCTTCCCGTCGCAATAACTAAGGAACCTATTGGATTTCCTGTTGAACGGAGGAACATATAGATTGATAGTATCTGTACAATCACTACAATATGAATAAAATCTATCCCATAAATCAAGTAAACTATAGGATATGCAAAAATCCCCATAAGTAAATAGGCAATAAAATTGGCTGTAGAGATCACATTCAAGAAGTACAAAAATTTGTTCTTTAACTCATTTTTATCCTTTTGTAATAATGCCAAGACAGGACTTGCCACAGTTGTTACAATTGGGTTTAGAATCATCATAGGCTTACTGACCAATTGCTTTGCAAGACTGTATCCCCCAAGGATTTCGGTACCTAAAAACTTCCCGATTAATAGAATATCAATATCTCTGTTAAAGTAGTTGACAATCTGTCCTCCGACTTGATACATTCCAATGCGAAGGAACTCCTTAGTTTCCTGAAATTTAAAATGAAAGACTAAGCCTCTGCTACGTATTCCTTCTACAAAGTATATCAGATTAGATACCGTGTACTGTGCCAGTGCCGCATAGACTAGGGAAAGCACCCCATAATGATTTTCTGCCATTATAACTCCGACAAATAGTCCGACAAAAGCAGCTATTATTTCTGTAACAGCAATAAACCTAAAATTCAGATTCTTCTGCTTTATCGTCTTAAATTGTTGCCCTATGGCTGACAGGATTATACTTAAAGAGGCTAGTGGAATTAGGAAGGTTAGACTCTCTTCAAGATAAACTCTGGCAATTAAAGGGCTTAATGCCATTATAATCAGGAATAGTACAATGCTGAATATAAGATTAATCCAGTATAGACTGGCATATTCATTTTTGCTTATATTTTGTTTATGCAAGATTGCAGTTGTTAAGCCCATATCCATAAACAATCCGGCGAAGCCTAATACAAAGCTTATTAAAGCCATGAGACCAAAATCTGTAATAGAAAGTAATCTTGCAAGAATGGCTATTTTAATAAGGCTCAATAAGGCAAGCGTAACTGTAGTAACAGTTGTCCATTTCACTCCCGATATTGTCTGCTCTTTTATAGACATCTGATACTATTTCAGGATAGTAAGTAATTTGGATTGCAATTCTTCATATAGTCGTTCAGGCTCAAGCTCTTTCTCAAGTATTCTTCTGTTCTCCCGCATTTTATTTATATCCAGTAATTCAAGAGAATCGGCGTCTTTTAAATCTCTCTCTATACTGAACACATGGCAACCAATTCTTCTAAGAAAATGATAAAAAAAGTTCTTTTCACTTAGAAAGACCTTCGCTCCTCTATGCATTAAATCAACTATTGTTCCTATGGCCTGAGGTCTGTAACTATTCATGATTACAATTCCACAACCCTTTATATGCTCTTGATATTCTTTCAGAGGTTTAAAATCAAGAATAGGTTTAAATCGTGACGAAAAGAGTTCCTCTCCCTTTTTTAAGACAAAATCACGGTAATTATCTTCTCCATAACTCAAGGGGCATAAAATATTTTTATCATTTAATTCAAGTTGCTTTAGCAGTTTAAATACTTCGATATGATTCCCACTCGGGAAAGCAGAATTTCCTACGAGAATATCTTTTCCCTTAATAAACGGCTCCTCCTTTCCTACTATAAAGTCCAAGGGATAATATGTGAATTTTATCCATTTTGCTCCATGCTTGACAAGCTTTATCTTCTTAAAATATTCTATATTTTCCGGATAAATTGAAGCTATAAAATTCATTTTCCCAAGTGCCTCAGAAACAAGGTAGTCAGGGTGCCGCTTTCCTTTCGCAATTCTATAATACATAGGCCTAAGGCGATCTTTAATTGCTGCAGTCCTCCTCAGATATTTCTTCCGAGTTAATGGCCCATAAATATCAAATCCCTTAATACTTATATTATTATATACTTCCAGGCCAAATACTGACCATACTTTCATTAAAGATTCCGACAATTGGACTGCTATCTCAGCTTGTGCACTATTCATCCCGTGAAACACGACGACCTTAGCCTTATGTGCAAGATTATTTACTTTGTCTACAAATCCGCTTTCAATGGAAATGTAATTATACTCATATTCAGTCGAGACGTATGACGGTTCAGAAATTCCGGCCGGCATTAAAACCACAAAGCGATTCATCCCCGGAAATGCATTCTCGTATATTTTGCGTGCAGCGTCAATAAATTTCTCATCAGGTGCAATATGGACTATCCTCTTATCCATTCCTTGAAAATTCCTTTATCGATTCAATTATATAATCTTGTTCATCTTTGCTCAAGTCATAGAAAAACGGCATTCGCACAAGTTGATTTTCATATCTCTCTGCATTAATTAACTTCCGCCCATCGTGCCTTTTATTGTAAAACAGCGACTTATGTAAGGGCAAGTAATGAAATACACAATGAATACCCTTCCCACGCATAAAGTCTATAAATGAGACTCTCTGATTGCTGCTTTCGCAAATCAGATAGTACATATGCCCATTATTTTCAGCATATTCCGGGATAAAAGGTTGTTGTATGTTCAAGCTTTCGCAAATGCCCGTAAGTTCTTCATCATATTTTTGCCAGATACTTATGCGTCTTTTCTGGATTTCATTAATTTTTTCCATTTGAGCATATAGAAAAGCTGCTGTCAATTCAGAGGGAAGAAAAGAAGAACCGATATCTACCCAACTATATTTGTCTATTTCTCCCCTAAAGAATGCAGCGCGATTTGTTCCCTTTTCCCAGATAATCTCTGCGCGTTCTTCAAAATTTTTATTATTAATAACCAACATACCACCCTCCCCCGCAATGATGTTCTTAGTCTCATGAAATGAAAAGGCTGCCAAATCACCAAAAGAACCAAGAGCTCTTCTTTCTCCTGACTTTGTGGTATAGTGCGCATCTATAGCATGGGCTGCATCCTCAACAAGATATAACTCATACTCCTTGGCGATTTTCAGAATCTTATCCATATCACATGCGACGCCTGCATAATGTACGAGGACAATAGCCTTTGTTTTAGGATTGATTAGTTCTTCAATTTTGTCCTCATCTATTCCGGGATGATCTTCACGTGAATCCACAAAGCGAATTACAGCGCCCCTCAGGACAAAAGCATTAGCCGTAGAAACGAAAGTGTATGAAGGCATAATAACCTCATCCCCTTCTTGTATATCAAGCAGAATCGCCGCCATCTCAAGTGCGTCCGTACAGGAAGTAGTCAAAAGACACTTTGGAAAGTTATACAATTCCTGAAATAACTTTTGCGCAAGCTTAGTATATTTCCCATTCCCGGATAACTTGCCGCTGTCGACTGCATCGCGGATATAACCTACTTCTTTTCCGGTAAGGAATGGTTTGTTAAAAGGGATTTTCATCTTTTTTAAATTGTATATATGATATCAAGACCAATTCGTCATTTTCATCCTTTGTTTTAATGATACAAGAAAGATGCCCTTTATCATTCATAGGTATAACAGAAAGAATAAATTTATAAAATGTAGAAAGAAATGTATGCTGTATGATAAGGTTTTTGCGTGAAATAATTATCACACCTCTCTTTATAAAATCTCTCAAAACTACTTCTTCTATTATCCTATTGAGCATTGATTCTGACTCAACCACATCATTATAAACTATTTCCTTCTTGGGCTCAGCCGAAAAGTCGAGGAATGAATTAATATGGTAAGTATTAAAAATCCCCTCCTCTTTTAAGCCTACAGTATTCCAAACTCTTTGCACAGCGAGGTTTTCTATTTGAGTTGATATATCAAGACTTACCTTATTCTCTCGCTTATAATAATCAAGAATAAATCGCAACAAATATGTATATACGCCTCGACCTGAGTATTCCGGCAAAACTCCATTCAAAGCAATATTAACAGTTTCAGGTCCAGGATTTACAGTTGCAAATGCTACATCTATTGACTGAATAGAAACAATAAAGACATCCTTATTTATATCTTTCAGGAACGACAAAGCCCATTCACTATAGCCTTCGTTATTATATTTCTCCACGAGGAACCTATTAGCAAGATAGTGATTCCTGTAATCCTTGAAAATATCATGAACCAGTGTAGTTAAAATCTCAGCATCCTTATAGTTTGCTTTTCTTATCTGTATCTGATTATCTGCAGGATTGCCGGACTTATAATCAACTAAATCAATAGAATATTTTATTAAAGTTCCTGCATGAATAAAATCAAATCCAATTTGACTGAGTAGTTTATTCTGGCCTTCAACCGAGGAAGGAATTCTTAAAAACGTGATGTCTGCTTGATTTTCAATCAATTGACTTCTTATTTTACCAGGATTAACTTCATTAACCAGTCCTCTCAGGATATTCATCCCAAATCGTTTAGATTCTACATAAGAAAACTTAATTTCATCCGACATCTTTAGACTTCATTTAGCTGTGATAATCCTTAACTTAATCAATTATCTTTACTTACTGCTCATTTATAAATTTCTCTATTATATTCCCTCCATCTCACCCATGCCCACACACGCCATAGTAGTTTTAAATCCCGTTTTATCTCTTCACTATTTAACAGTTGCTTATTATCAACCCAATCAGGCAGGTATTGCTGTAAATCCCGGATTTCTTCTATAATTTCTGCTTTGTCTTTTTCCATCAGAAGATCCTGAGGTGTTGCGTATCCTTGCTTTTTCAGATTTTCGGTAATATGAGCAGGTAATTTGTCCTTATATAATTTCCGTAATATACGCTTGCGAATGCCTTTCTTAATTTTTACACTATCCTCCAGATACAAAGCTTGTTCTACTATCCTGAAGTCCAGAAATGGAAGTCTGCTTTCAATACTATAAAACATGGAATTTCTATCCACTGAATGAAGCATAGAACTTAAAGCATGACTATGAATCGCTTTAAATCCGCGCTCTCCCAGGAAAGGCATTGTATCGTGTTCAGGAAATGAATTTTTAATCGAAAACTCCTTCAGAAGCCAGGGACGCTTACTTGCAGAAACTGCTTGTCGACTTTGTTTCAGTAGTGCTTTGAAGTTGTATTGCCCTGATCCTGCTCCATGCGCAAATTCGCTAAAAGCTGTTATTGGTTTCCTTTTCAACAAATGCAGCAAGTAGCGCATATAATAGCTCTCGTACCCGGCAAAGAGTTCGTCAAGTCCTTGTCCATTCAACTCTACCTTTATTCTATACTTTGCTATCAGTTCAAAGAGTTTAAATGAAGCATAAGAAGCGAATCCCGCTATCGGTTGATCGTGGATATAGGAAATCTTTCCCAGATCCGCTTTCAAATTGTTCCACTGAGCCTCTTCGGTAAAATATTTTAGCTCAAAAAAAGCTGCTGATTCCATTGCTGCTTCACGTTCATCCTCTTCCCACCATGTAAACACAGATGTAAAAGCATGAATACGTCTTTTCTCCGCCTTGCTTAAATGATAAGCTATAATATTGCTATCTAGGCCACCGGATAAGCTTAGAGCTGTAGAATGCTTATCTCTTTTGCGTAAGCTGATACTTGAATCAATTAAATTCAAAAGTCCTTCTTCATTTACAGTTTCCAATGGCTTTTTAAAGTGATGATAATAACCTGTTTTAATTTCTCCGGAATGCAGATTGTAATTCATGAATTCCGAAGGCATTAGCATGGAAATGCCTTCCATAAATGTATTCCGGGAATAGTCAGTAAATCCATTATTCAAGAAGGCAAAAGCTGTTTCATTTTCTATGGAATTCTCTGTAAAAGCAAGTAGCTGCTTGACTTCAGAGGCAATTGCAAGGAAATCACTTTCCACCATGAAATAAATCGGCTTAATTCCGAGCTGATCTCTTGCAGCAAAGACATTTTTACGCGTTTTATCATAAATTATTAATGCCCAACTGCCATTCAGTTGATTCAGTCCTTCTGCTCCCCATTCCAGGTACGCTTTCAGCAGCACCTCAGCTTCGGAATTCGTCTTAAACCGATAAGCTCTCTGCTCCAGGTTTTCTCTGACTTCCCGCGAATTATAAATATTCCCATCAAAGAGAACTACAAAGTCTTCTTCGATAAGTGGTTGTCTGCTATCATCTTCTTTTTCAGAGAATAACAATCCATTATATCCAATTGAAACCTCATCATCATGAAACTCATTGCTATAATCCCGTCCGCGGTGGACAGCTATATTATTCATAGCGTTCACTATTGCTTTACGCTCAGCTTCAGGTGCAGATTTATTATGTAATAAAGCAATTGAGCTCATAATTAATTTGTGTCAGGTCAATTTATTCCAGAGGCTTATCATTTACCTATAGAATCAAACCTTTTCCAAAATGTATTGCGGATATTCTACATTTATTCCGCCCATTTTCAGGTTAAAGCTTTTAATTCCGGGCACATTGGAGCCACCTATATCATAAATGTCGTAAAATTCCCTCATTTTTTGAATAATTCCCCATTTCATATACTCATGAGAACCTCGCAGATTGATCTGGTAGTTCTTGGCCGCCAAGATTCCGTACACAGTATTCTCATATCCTATCAACCAATTACTTGCCAAATCTCTACCTTCTTCATCCACAAGAACAAACAAATAACTGTTGTAAACCTCTCTAAGACGAGAATATATCTCTACCACTCTTTCCAGGCTCCACCTTTCCTCATTTCTTCTCTTTAAGACCATACTAAAAAGTCTATAGAACCTTTCAATGTCATCAATTAATTCAAGCCTGCACTCCTTGCGTCTTCTGATGTTATTTCGTAGAGATTTTTTCATATCAGCTAAGTCGATAGGGTAGCTTTTTAGGTCAAAGTATTGCCTATCTCGCATTTCTACCTGAAACCTATCCAGCAAGTCTCCGACATTTCTTTTCTCCCAGTCATTAATAGTTAATTTAAAAGCTTGAGATAAGTCTTCCGGTCTATCAGACAATTTACCGGGTTTAAGGTATATCAGTCCATTATCATGGGCCAACTCTATCGGTTCGTACCTTTCCAGACCGTGTTTATCCATTTTAACACAGGGAAACATCCAATCAATTTTATCACTGTTCCTACTGACAATAGCTGTCCAATTTTCATTCACTGCTGATAGAAAATCAGGTTGCAGATATAGGGATAAGCCTTTCGGCAAATTCTCGATGTAATCTTGTCTGCTCTCTTCTATCATAAAGCGATTGAAATTTTTATCACTTTCCCAGTAATTCCAATAGTTTTCCAAGCCAGGTCGGCTTATACCTGACATAGGATGCGTACTGAATATTCTCTCCTCCCATCTCCATGTTAAACTGTTTAACACCCGGCATATTAGACCCTCCTAAGTCCCAGTATTTATAAGATTTCCGCATATTTTGAATGAGTTCCCACATAATATATTCCTGGGCTCCTCTTTGATTAATATCGTAGTTCTTGGCAGCGAGTAAACCATAAATTGTATCCTCATAT
The DNA here is from genome assembly GCA_964423575.1 of uncultured Saprospiraceae bacterium. Classification (GTDB taxonomy): domain Bacteria; phylum Bacteroidota; class Bacteroidia; order Chitinophagales; family Saprospiraceae; genus CAYRFF01. Next base: position 27,387 of record CAYRFF010000031.1, read on the forward strand.
CCGGCAATCCAATTGGCAGAAAGCAAATTCTCCTCCTCATCCATTAGGATAAAGAGCTTACTGTCATAAATATTGGAAACATTCTGAAATACGGTGTGCAATTCATCGTAGGACATTAATTCGACACCCTGCCTTTCAAATGATGACTGATACAAGCCATAAAACAAGCTAAAATCTTCAGTAAGAATAACTTTGCACAATTCCGCCTTTCGCAGGTTTTTATACTTGCTCTTTTTCAAACCACTTGCCTCCCCAGGATAATTCTCCATATCGATCACCTGTCTGCTTCTCTCTGTTTTCACGTAACCGGTCAACAGTTCTTGTGGAACTCTTGAATGTCTGTCATTGATAATCGTCCTGGATAAAAAACCCGGCAGTTTTAAAGTATTTTCTTGAATATTCTCTACCAGTGGAACAACTGCATTATCATGCGCGAGAAAAGCGGGTGCATATAGTCTGATGCCATATTTTTTCCTACTGCTGCAAGGCATTAGCCATTCCGGGGCACCGGTTTTATCATTTTTGCCTACAAATGCAGTCCAGCTACTATCCACAGCCTCCAGGAAATCCGGTTGAAAGTATATTGGTAAGCCTTTCGGCAAATTATCTATGTACTCTTTTCTGCTTTCTACTATCATTTAAAGACATTTTTCAGCATTCGCAGAAGATACAAAAAATACGGTTCATAGGAGTATAGCTGAATTATCTCACCTTCAAATAATTTTTTAAAAGCCTTTGTCTCCTCTGTGTATCCTCCAAAATCATATTTCTCTGCTCCCAAATCTTTGAAAAACAAGAAATCATCGTGAAACAGGAGTTTATTTGCGGAAGCGATCAAAGCTTGTGTGTCCTTGTCCTGATATGACCGAAAATCCGAAGCATTAATTAACAGTAGAGCCATTTTCTCGTCTGCATCGTATATATGAAGATGAGCGGCAATCATCCCATAGTCCGGATGTATTATAGCAGAATAATATTTCCCGCTTTGCTCTTTTAAAAGCCATGAAGGATAAGGTACGAGATCCGGGTGCACAGCAGCAGTTTTCTGAAAAAGGATTTCAGCTTCCTGAAGATAGGATGCTCTCTGTATTATCAACCCAAGGTCCAATGCATTTTTTATATCATAGCGTAGTGCATATTTATACGAAGCTAGTAGGTCCTCCGGCGATTGCAATAAATTAATATGCATAGTGGTAAAAAGAGTCTTTCTATACCATGCAGAGCTTTTATCCTCCAGGTGATGGTAAAAGTCAGAAAAACTTATCGGGAGTTTTCTTGCAAAGTAAACAATTGAATTCCACTTAGAAATCTTATACATTCCGATAGAGGTTTTCCCATAATTGAACTACAGATCCTTCACCATATCTCTTTGCCGCATAATTGTGCAGATTCTGAGGTTTATATTTCTTTCTGTCGTGATATACCTCCAATATAGCTTCTGTAAGTTGCTCTTTGTTTTTCTGTTCTACAAGTCTTCCTACCGACTTTTCAAGTATATCCAGGCTGCCGTCTGTTTCAGTTGCTACTACGGGAGTTCCGCACATCAATGATTCGACCATTGTAACTCCGAAGCTCTCATGTCTTGAAGCAGATATATAAATAGCCGCGGATTGCAGAAGTCTCCTAATTTCGTATTTATCGACAATACCTGTCATGATAACGGATCGTTTTAGTTTCTGTTTTTTAATGATAGGATCTACAACAGCTTTTCTATCTCTTATCTTATCTACGAGAATTAAGATTGCCTCCGGAAGTTCTTTTCGGATTTCCACGAAACTATTTAGAAGATTGTCAAGCCCCTTTGTATATGCCGGTTCTCCAATAGAAATAAATACCGGTTGATCTGTGGCCTTTGTTTTAGCTTGGAAAAATTCATTATCAGTAAAATTGGGAACCAGTTTAAACTCAGCTCCTATTTTCTCATCGAGAAATTTTTTATTTCCGGAGCTTACGGTAGTTAATGCTTTAGCATTTTTTGCCAGTGACTTAAACCTCTTTATGTAATCTCCCGGTAAGCGATCTACCTCTGTCTTCCCCAGGTGCTCTGTATGGATAAAAGGGATCTTATGCTTTTTATAAATTTCGTCTGCTATAATTCCTCCCAAAATTCCATGCGAGTGAATAACATCGGGAACCCAGTGCTTTTCCGTGTATTTCTCATACAGTTCCAGGTATTTCTTCATCCAAGTATTCCACATAGAACCACGTTTTGGCGGAGTCCATGCACGCATTCCCAGATATGGATACGGAGCGTTTTCAGTTTCAATATATACTCGTTTGAATTGCTGGATATGCATTTCTGCATATATCATACCGACCGTAGTATCTCCATGCCCGGCAATTGCCTCAGGAAATCTTGTAAAAGTACTCTGGCCTGGGCTTTTAAAGTCCACATCAATCCAGGAGGGGATATATAGAATTTTTTTATTTTTCAAGTCTTAAATATCTTTTTCAGGTATATTGATTCCGGATTATTCTGCAGATGGCAAAATACGTATTATAGCTATTTATCAATAAATTCTATGCGTAATACTTCTATTTATTTACCATAATGGTTTGTATCAATTAATAAATACAGCGAAAAACGAATTCTTTTACATCACATCTCTTTTTACTTTAACTTTTTGCTAATAAAAGATTGTAATAAAGTATATCTTGATGCAAAGCTTTATAACGAAGAGACTTAAATCAAATTTTTCAACTAATAAAATAGTGATGATAAAAAGAATAGTTGGCAGGATTCAGAAAGAGTTCTTATTAAGTGTTATAAGATTCAAAGGGTTTCAGGCAACAAACAATCACTATATTTTTTCTTCTCCCAGGGGCGGAAGCACATGGCTAATGGAAGTCATTCAACAAATCACAAAAGAACCGGTAATTTTTGAGCCTTTATTTATCGGTATCAAAAAGCATCCACTGAATAAAATAAACTTTGGGTGGAGACAATATATTCCCGAAGATGCAATATGGGAAGAAGCAAAAATTATATTTGATTCGATACTTTCAGGCAGCGTCCTCCCTGAGAGCATTACAAGTAAAACAGATCTGCAATCAGTCCTTAAAACCGATAGTTTGTTATTTAAAATATGTCGTGGCAATGCTTTGTTACCGTGGTTAGTTGCAAATTATTCATTTCATCACAAACCAATATATTTAATTAGGCATCCATTTGCTGTAGCAAGTTCACAGTTAAGATATGAAGGATGGTCCGTTTCAACTAGATTTGAGATTCCTTCCAACCCTTATAATGACATTTATATGGAACATAGCGAATTCCTTAAAACAATTAATACAAAAGAAGAAGTACTTATAGCGATATGGTGCTTAAATAATTTAGTCCCTTTAAGGCATCCTGAAAACAATAAAAAATGGATAACTATTACTTACGAAGAACTGGTTATCAATCCTGAAAAAACTATAAAAAGGGTTCTAAATACCTGGGGTATTGATTATGACTTATCCTTAATCAACTTCACAAAAGATAGTTTTTCAACAAAGGAAGATAGTCCGACAAATACTGTTAATAGAATTTCTAGTTGGCAAGAAAATCTCTCAGATAATCAAAAGGAAAGAATGGGAAGAGTTCTAGAGTATTTCAATGTAATTGAATACAATAAAGAAAAGCCCTTTCCTGAAAAAACGTTTAATTAACTATAGTTTAAGATTAATGACTTCACCTCTATTTAAAACAGGTATACTACTCTCTGTATTTCTTATAACTTCCGATGCCATATAAAACTTTTACAATCCAGCAGAAAAAGAAAATCTGCATAAAACTCAGCCCGGTTTTCTCTCGGTTATTGAGATATAAAAATCTCCTTATAAATTTGCCGGAAGGCGGAAAAATATTTTTCAAGAGATAAAAGAATATATTCTTAATCTTCCCATTCTCTACCTCTCCGCCACCTAGCCGCTGATATTTCTTAATAAATGCTTCCTTGTCCTTAAAGGGATAAATATAGGTCGATTCCTCTGAAATCTTCAACTTGTAACCAAGTGAATGAGCCTTTCCGGTCCAGGCAATATCACCAAGTGAGCGAACTGTTGGAAATGGCCCAATTCTTTTAAATGATTCTCGTTTAAAAAACAAGGTAGTAGCCGGAAGACTTTTTTGACTACGCATGTCTTCCTCTCTGACTATGGAATAAAGAAAATCATACAACTGCCAGGACGTCATTAAAGAGTTTTCATTAAGAATTGGCACCCCGGCTAAAATTGTGTTTTCATCTAATAATTTCAAGCCATTTTCAATAAAGCCGGGTTGAACGATACAATTTACATCAAGCAAGACAATGTTTTCATAATTTGCTTTAGAAAGGCCTAAATTTCTTGCTTCATAAGGAGAACCTGATGTTTCAGTAATGAATAATTTTACTTTATAATCCTTTTCTGCAAAGGAAGGTGTAATATCACTTCTATTATCAACCAGAATAACTTCATTATCAAAATAATTCAACTCGTCTAGAGCCTTAAGACATGCTCTAAGTTCAATTTCCTGATTGAAGTGAGGTATAATTATTGAACAGCGTTCTTGCATTATAACTTTTAATAGAATTATTGATGCTTATCGAATAATCATCATTTTACCCCACCCATTTTTATAAAAACTATCAGTCGTCTTTTCTATATGTTTGTATGAATTTTCAGTATTTAGATTCAATTTATAGAAATAGACACCGGGAGAAAGTGGTTGCCCATCAGCTCCGGTTGCATACCATACATCCGTACTATGCTCGCCAATACGCAATGGTCCTAAATGACTTTCATTTAATTCAGCAACTATTCTTCCTTGTACATCTACAATCATCATCGTGTAGTCCGGAGGAGTATTATCACCGGTAAGCGTATATTTAAACTGAGTTCCTCCACGGAATGGATTAGGGTAATTATCAAACAAACTAATACCGTTTTCACTCACAATTCGGAATTGAATCACATAGTCCATTTCTCCTGCGATATTCCCGGTCTTGTCTTTTGCATTAACCTTAAACGTATATAGTCCTTCCTCTTTAAAATCTCCTTCAATTCGCAGATAAGCAGTGTACGGATTAGCAGGGATAAAGGTAACATTGGGCGAACTAAAATCGTAGTCCATCACCTTAAGGCTAGGGCTTATAAATGAAAAACTCACATTACTAGTGTCGGATAAAGGAATAACCTCAGTTTCGTCATGAATAGCAACTTCGATAAGAACAGTAGGAGAAACAATATCACCATTAGATATTCTTTCACCATCAAAATACACTGTCAGAAAAGGTCCGACATCATCTTGAACCACACGATATTCCTTGATAAGGACATTATTAAGTTTTGTCAACTCAGGATATTCATCAGGAATTATCAATTCAATATGAAGTCTTAAACTTTTTGAACGAGTATCGATGGGAATGGACAAGCTCTGATACAGGCTATCTAATACTATAATATTCTCAGGGATTTCATAACTACTTGAGTATATGATTGAATTTCTTTCATCCGTTAAGGTGATTTCAATCCTTCCTGTATCCAAAGTACTGTAACTGTAATTATGTATATAGAAGTCCGCATTTAAATGATCAAAATTATCTATAGTTTCTACATTTTTTTTAAGTTCTTCTCCGGCTGTCAAGAAATAATCTCCAAACATTTCCCCGTAAATACGCCAGTGCTCAATCTGAGGCAGAATTTCATAATCATCATTCCCTAATATCCAATGAAAATTATATACATCTTCATTTTGTATAGTTAAGGTATCCAAAAGTATTAAATTATAACCCTCGATTGAGTTGTCTGTCAATATTGGAATAGTATCTCCGAGTTTTTGAAAAGATAACAGATGATAATCGGTACTATCCACCATTTGAATTGAATAATCGATAGCTTCCATAGATTTAAATCCTTCGATTAAAGTTGAGTTTAAAATCCCTTCTTTTTCCGGATTCCTAATATCACCAGTTACACTCAACACCGCAATTTCATCTTCACCTATTCCCTCAGCATACACTCTTCCTTTATTTTTATACATAAAGACATATTGTACATCTCCCTTTTCTTTCATCTGCCTAACCTCTTTAGCGCCAAAGGATTCGAGTGTGTTAAATATATTTTTACCATTATTAATCAGAGAATCTGCTTCCCATTCATTTACCTTAAAGCTATCTTGAAGTGCATCCCTATGAAAAATCAAAATCACATTTCTATCTTCGGCTATGATGTTTTCCAGGAAATTAATCATGTGAATGCGCGAACTATCTACACTTAAATCATAGGCAAAAGTCCTAATTGTACCTGTCCTTGGATTGTAAGAACCATATAACCCTCCCGGAGGATTAGTTTCAGCTAAATTACCCGTTTTTGAATTTAAGAGAATTATATATGCACCACTAAAACCACTTAGCCAAAAAGTACTTTGGTTTAAAACTTCCCCATTGTACATAATACTTATCCCATTATTATTCTCCTTGAGTTTATTATCAACAGTCCATGAATAAATAAAAGAATCTTGAACGAATTGTCTCCAGCTGGTTAAAAGTAGTTTCTCATACTCATCATCGGTAAATTGAAAATAATGAGACTGATTCCATCCCGTTTTTCCTTCCAAATAGATAAAAGATTTATCATCCCATTTACCACTTTCCTCATTCTCATCCATAGCTTTTACTCTCCAGTAGTAAACGACATCCTCTTCCAATTCTAAGGGAATCTCCCAGCGCTTCGTCCCTCCGTATAAATAGAAGTCATCACTGATTTTAATAGGCGAATTGAAGAAACGGGTAGTATCCAACTCTACTTTTACATGAATACTGTCATGCACATAAGGTGAACCTGAAACCACAATTTCCTGACGAGAACTAGGTACAATTGCATAATCCATAGGATAAATAGCATTTACCATATTACTCCGAATATACACTTCATAACCTCCACTCATTCCCACGGAAATAAGATCATTGTTATCATAAGCAGAGTTTTCAGGCCACTCTTGTAATTGTCTATCCTGGTTAATCCTTACATTAAACTTATTAATCCCGGCCATGGAGCTATCTATCGGAACAATTATTTTATGCGTGTCCTTGTAAACCGGCACCTGGATATTTCCTATTTCAATTACTTTGACCGTCCCATCAGGATAAGTGTGTTTATAATCCAACTTAATAGAATCATTTGAAACAAGTCCGAGATTTGTAACCGTAAATTCAATTTCAAGATTCTCCGTGTCAGGCGTGGGTCTTTCAGGGCTATGATTGACAGAGTTTACATCAAGAGCAGGGTCCGGCCCTTCAGGAACAGAAAATTTCAATGCAGGATCTCCAAATAACATCATCTGTTCACAGACACGACGATTTGAGCCGGTGCTTTCAATCGTTTTCTGAATAACCTCCCCAAGGCGATATCCTTCAGAATTATTTAAAGCTATATCGTAAAAATTTCTTCCAAGTACGCCTAAGGAAGAAATAAAAGCAAAATGCGTGGAAGACCATAATCCCAGAAAGCCGCCCGTATCATATCCACCGTATATTTCACCAAGGCTTTTTCCCACGATATTCAAGTTTCCGGCACTACAACCCAAGGCAATCAACAGAGGCATTTTGTTGTAATTATCATAACTCGCTCGACGTTCGAGGTCAAAGGCTAAGGCTACTGTATTACTATGCCCAAAAAAGGTAACGAATTTTACTCCACTGTTAATTTCATTAAAGACCTGCTCAATTTCAGTGAATTGTATAGGTTCATTACTAGTCTTTACAAATGTTGAAATATCAGGATTTAACTGTGAGCTTTTACTAATTGTCGCCATAGCATTAAAATGACCCGCAATCGTCTGATGCTCTCCAACTCCACCGGCATTTAAATGCAAAAGTCGTTTCTTCCAGATACTTTCTTCAACATTAGGATTGTTATAATCAGCTTCATTTACTTTTACCTTATCAAGATATAAGGCGATATCCTTTTCAGTATTAAACGAAAGCCTACCCACCGCATATAAAGGCGCAATTCTATCAGTGGGAGAACATAATAAATCATCAGACGATGGATAACCAAAGGATGGAATCCTGAACTCTCTGACCAGCGGACTTTCAAAATCCTCTTCTGTTCTCGAAGATATATGTTCAATACCTTTCCCGACGAGAAAAACAAACCTCAAATCTGTTCCTATATTATCCAGGTAGTGCAAGAAGTTTTTAATCGCCATCGGATGCCGCTTAACGCCATAAGCAAACTGTTCATATAAGTCTTCGACATTTACTATAGCGGTCTTAAAATTTCCTCCTTCGAGTGATTCTCTATACTCTTTATATTCTGCAAGAGAAGGAACTTTTTCGCTTATTAGACGAGAAGTCAAAAAGATTAAATCCGTTTCTTTTAAGTCAGCATACGTCAGGCTTGCCACCTTTGAAGCTATAGCCGCCTCTTTTATAGCAGAGTCTGAATAGAGGTTTAACAATTCGCCTTCAGAAAATTCGGATGCATTTATAATATGACTTTCTCCTTCAACTATCGACTGTAGAATATAATTCCCACTTATTATCCAGGCAGGATTAGTATTTTCAATTTCAGTAATTTCATAATACTTATTCTGTGTAAGAATATCTGAAAAAGTTTGGCCGTCTATTGAAGAAGTTTTCCTGGCGTATTTTATGCTTGCAGAAACTATTCTATAACGATCCAAGCCATCTATTTCTCCTCTCACTCTCAATCGCACTCTCGATTTTCTCAACTCACTAGCAGGCACTTCAAAACTCTTGTCAAGCAACTCAAACCTGTCCAGTGCTTCATGAAATACTGTATCGTTATTTAAGGTAAGAGACAATTCATGTGGATTGTAGTCAGATATCAACCGTATGGAATATTCTGCTACCATGGAATCTGCAACTGCTTTATCGGGAATAAAATCCAGATTGAATGTTCTTAGATTACTTGATGCCCAACCTTCATCTTCAACAAAGTGCGACTCCAGAATATTTAAGACGGATGACTTAATGTACTTCTTATGATATTCTTCATTGTACTCAATTCTATCCGTATAACTATGCCAAGACTTGGCCGTAAGGTTCTCATCTATACTATTATCAACCAAGTCATAATGCATTGCCTTACTCTTATCAACTACTAGATAATATGCAGATGTATCAGTAATTAAGCTATAATTTGGATTAAGGACCCAGTCCATACCACCCTCATACATAAACTGATCCAGGTAGGCCCTGTTTTTTTCACCTTTAAACAGAAGGAAATCTTCCGTTGTCCACTGCCCATCATTGCTTACATAAAAAGTAAGAGGCTTACTATTATGTATCAAAGCCAACTCATTTCCAGTAAAACCCGACAAGCCAGCTTTCCTTATTTCTTCAGCCGTGAGCTTATAAAGCCCATCCTCTGTTATTTCAATTTTATAATAGTCTTTTCCACTCTCTATCCATTCGTTTCCATAATGTGTAACTCCTTCTATCTGCATCTGTGCATAGCTATTCACAGCATAACTTATCCACAAAATCGCCAAGAGAGTTAAAGTTCTGTTTCCCATTCCTATCTATTAAGTCTTATTTTTATCAAAAATACTAAATACCTTTATCTTCCCACATTCATACGATGACTATTATACAACGCTGCTTATGGGTCTTGAGTTATTTCTTGTGTGTTGCTTAACCGGAACTTTCCTGATTCACGGCCTATTTCTCTTTTTTTATATTCGCAGACTAGCGATTTTACTTCCTCGGCCTAATATTGAAACATACAGATTTGACAAACCGGAAAAGCTCGCCGTAATTATTGCCGCACGCAATGAAGATCAGAGCATTTCCCGACTCCTTAATGCACTTCTCAATCAATCTTATCCCGGTTATACCATAGAGATTGTGGACGATTATTCAACAGACAATACAGCCGCAATTGTAAAAGAATTTACTGATAAATATAACTTTATCCACTATCATCATAATGCATTTGCTCAAGGCAAAAAGCATGCTTTACGCTATGCGATTGAGACAGTGAACAGCTCCTTATTGCTCTTTACAGATGCTGATTGTGTCCCGGCCTCAGATAACTGGATAAGTTCAATGGTCAATAGTCTCGCAGACAAGGATATAAGTCTCGCTTATGGTAAATACAGAGAGGAGAGAGGGTTTTTAAACAAGTTCATACAATTTGAGACGGGGATGATTGCCGCGCAGTACATGGCATTTGCCGTAAGGCGTCGCCCGTATATGGGCGTGGGAAGAAACCTGATGTACAGACGCGATTTATTTATGGGAAGTGACAGATTCGAGTCCCATAACGAAATGCGATCCGGCGATGATGATCTATTCATAAGTCAGTGGGCTGATGGAAATAATACTACTGTTAATCTGCGCCAAGATAGTTTCACTATATCTGATCCGCCTCAGACTTTCCTTCAACTTTTCAGGCAAAAAAGACGTCATCTTACGACTTCCGTCAAATATCCGTTCCCGATTCAGCTAAGGCTGAGTGCCATAAGTCTGAGCAATATGTACTTCTATTTATTTGCTCTGGCGATATGTGCCTTTTTACCTGCACTAAGTCTGCAAATCCTTGCCATATTCATTCTGAAAATAGCCTTAGATATGGTTTTTTATCAAAAAGTCTTCCGGCAACTGCAAATTTCACATATTTTCTACCTCTTTCCCCTACTTGACATCGCATTATCACTTTACTATTTTATCTTAGCGCCATTCTTAATATTCAGGAAAACAGATACATGGTAGTAAAAGAACAACTGGAACTTATTTTTAACTATTTCCCGGAGCTATCAGACAAGCAAAAGGAACAGCTAGAAAAGTTGTTTCCACTATATTCGGATTGGAATGACAAAATCAATGTCATTTCCCGCAAGGACATCGGAAATTTATATCTACATCATGTATTACACTCCTTGGTGCAACCCAAGGTATTTAAATTCAAAGCAGGGGCGCAGATACTGGACCTTGGGACCGGAGGCGGATTCCCCGGAATTCCACTTGCAATTTATTATCCGGAAGTTGAATTTCATCTTATAGACGCGAGAGCCAAAAAATTAACAGTTGTTGAGGCAGTGGCTCAGGAAATAGGTCTTAAAAATGTAAGGACGACTCATACAAGAATCGAAGAAATGAAAGGTCCTAAGTATGACTTTGTACTTTCACGAGCTGTTAAAGATCTGGATGTAATGCTAAAGTGGAGCAGGCCGCATATCAAAAAAGAAATGCAACATGCCTTTCCCAATGGACTTGTCTCATATACCGGAGGAAGCGAGGACAAAAAGCTTGCTGCTCTCCATAAAAGAGAATATACCGAGACATTTCCTATATCAGATTATTACAAGGAAGAGTACTTTGAGAATAAGTTTATTGTTTATATTCAGGCGTAGGCCGAGAAAGATATCAAGAAATCAGGCCTTTAGGTTTTGTCTTGAAAATAATCGGTAAATCCAGTTTCCTATCTTGATAAACATCTGCTTTTCATAGTTCCAGAAGAACTCAAATTGACCAAAGAGGAAGCCATATATAAGCAGGATAAGGTTGAATACGGGAAAGATTATAATGTAGTAGAGAAAATACAGTGCAAGTCCGGGATTTCCACCAGACAAGAGATTCAGAAAAGGTACTTTAATTATCATCAGAGTGGTTCCGGTAAGACCAAATATACAAAATATAAGAATCGCCCGTTTCCGACTAACACCCCATTTTTCACTGAGTTTCTCCCACATATAAAAAACATAACTTAAATTAAAGCTACTTGTTTAAACCTCCGGCTTTATATATGAATTACACAATAGATAACTTCACTTGCACTTAATAACATTTGCGAAAGCATAAAAATACAACACATTGCTTAAATTACAAGTATGGAATACGATCACTCCTATTGCAATTACGTAAAAGATCTGCCTGCAGATAATGTACACAGATTATATCACGACCACGAGTATGGATTCCCCATACACGATGACAATCTGCTCTTTGCCCTGCTAATGCTGGAATGCAATCAGGCAGGATTATCATGGGAACTAATGCTCAAGAAAAAGGATAACTTCTTTAAGGCTTATGATGATTTTGATATAGAAACTGTAGCAAATTATTCAGAAAAAGACGTCGAAAGACTGCGAAATGATGCAGGAATAATAAGAAATCGACTAAAAATCAAGGCTGCCATTCACAATGCGCAAGCAATCCTTAAAATCAAGGAAGAATACGGAAGCTTTGAAAACTGGCTAGACACGCAAGGTAAAATGACATTGACTGAATGGGTAAAACTATTCAAAAAGCATTTTAAATTCACCGGAAATGAAGTGACAAATGAATTTCTTATGAGTAGCTCTTACCTGCCCGGGGCGCATAGTAAGGATTGCCCGATTTACAAGAAAGTTCTCGCTTCAAATCCTAAATGGGCGAGACATTAAATTCTCATAAATCAATACCGGACGAGCTTACATCTTTCCCGAATTAGTCTTTACTCCTTCATGGTAATAGGAAAAGAGGTGAACGATATATATCACTATTCCCAGTATCATAAAGTAGTTCTTCTCAGCTTTAACGTGAGCAAAGTCAAAAATCCATGGGCTCAACACGAGTAGTAATGGTAGAATCAGTTCTATTATACCGTGTGCAGGAATAGGAATCAGTTTCAACACACCTAATTTGTAATTAGTAGTTAATGCGAGAGTCAGCATAAAGACCGCCAAGCCATACACAAGTC
>CAYRFF010000032.1:0-38414 GCA_964423575.1 uncultured Saprospiraceae bacterium
CTGAGGCCGGGCACTCCGTTGGCCGCATTAATATCAGCCGAGTGGTCACCCAGAAAAACAGACAGAAGTATCTGAAAAAAGAAAAGTATACTTAAAGTTATAGTATTAAAATATTTCATGCGTCACTTTAAACCTCAATATTCATGCACAATGCGTAGCCTCGGGGCTCGATTCAGCATTGAAAACGTCGAATATGAAATATTTAGTATTCATTAACAATTAAAATTTGAGACCGCAAAGGTATAATTTCTTTTCAAGAAAGAATCTTTAAAGCCTCTTTAATAATAAGGCCGGCATCATCGCCATACTCCCCTGATTTCCTCAGTTTGGTTAGAACCTTGGTAACATGCCCTTTTTTATACCCAAGGGTTATCAGTGCTGATAACGCCTCATCAAAGGCAGTATTGCTTTGGACAGCTCCTTTTTTCACCGTTTCGGCCTCTGCCCCAACTAGATCGTCAACCTTGTCTTTTAAATCCAGAATCAGTCGCTGAGCAGTCTTCTTCCCTATCCCTTTTACCTGCTGAAAAAGAGGTGCATCCTCATAGTGGATTCCCGCTACTATTTCATCAACACGGAGTCCTGACAATATTAACCTAGCTGTCGTTGCACCGATTCCAGAAACGGTTATCAACTTGCGAAACATCGCTCTTTCCTCCGCAGTGGAAAAGCCATAAAGCGTCATATCATCTTCTCTGACCGCCATGTGAATCCATAGCTTGGCAAAATCCATCTCATTTAAATCCCCATAGGTGTGCAGACTTACATTGATTTCGTATCCTATACCTCCCACATCCAGTACAACTTGAGTTGGGTTTTTGGATGCTATCTTGCCACTTATGTATGAAAACATATATTAATAATTTTTACAATAATACGGATTTTATTATGCATTGCAAGATTCCTTATCTTTGCTTTTTAAATATTGCCTATGAAAGTTCTTATAATTGGTTCAGGTGGACGAGAAAGCACTATAAGCTGGAAGATTAGCCAGTCTGAAATTCTTGACAAGCTATACGTATCACCTGGAAATGCCGGTACAGCATCTGTTGCTCAGAATGTTTCTCTGGCAACACATGAAGATATCCGCCGTTTTATCGATGACAATACCATTGATGTACTCATCGTAGGGCCCGAGCAGCCGATGGTTGATGGTCTCGTAAATCATCTGAAAGAAAATCTTCAGCACAAGTGTATTTTATTTGGCCCGGAAAAAGAAGGAGCCATGCTGGAGGGAAGTAAGGAGTTTTCCAAGGCTTTCATGCAAAGGCATGATATTCCTACCGCCGCTTATCACGTTTTCACTAAAAACCAGAAGGAAGAAGCAATCGATTATATCCAAGGGCTTAATCCCCCAATCGTCATAAAGGCGGATGGACTTGCTGCAGGCAAGGGAGTTGTAATACACAGTGATAAAGAAGAAGCAGCCAGGGATATAGAACTGATGTTTGAGGGAAAATTTGGTTCGGCTGGTCATACGATTATCATTGAGGAATTTCTCGATGGCATTGAATTCTCGGTTTTCATTGCTACGGACGGTCAGGAATACATTCTACTTCCTGAAGCCAAGGATTACAAGCGCATAGGAGAAGGTGATACCGGCTTAAATACCGGAGGCATGGGATCTGTGAGTCCGGTTCCTTTTGTGAGTCAAGAGTTGATGCAAAAGGTAACCGACAGAATAATAAAGCCTACTTTAAGCGGTCTTCAGTCTGAAGGCATTCCCTATAAAGGCTTCATTTTCTTTGGTCTAATTCTTGTAAATAATGAGCCTTACCTTATTGAATATAATTGCAGAATGGGTGACCCGGAAACCCAATCCGTTTTCCCACGTCTCAATTACGATTTTCTGGAGCTTATACTGGCAATGGAAAGAACAGAACTCAGGTACTTCAAAGGAGAAATTGATCCGAGAACCGTTGTCGCCGTCGTAGTTGCATCGGGCGGTTATCCGGAAGGGTTCAAGAAAGGATTTCCTATCAGCGGGCTGGAAAGTTCTGAAGCGATGATTTTCCAGGGTGGCACCAAACTAATCGGGGATAATATCGTTACTGACGGTGGGCGGGTTTTAACTGTCTCTGCTTATGGAGAAAGCCTCGACTCTGCACAAGAAAAAGCATATAACAGCGTTAAAAAAATACGGTTTGACGGAATAAATTATCGATCCGATATCGGCGATGACTTGTTAAAGAAACCGGATTTTTAAAATACTTTAATACATTTGCGTTTTCAATGATAACCTTTATAATAAAAACAACACGTCTCATGGCAATGAAAAACTATTTTCTGAGCGTAATCTTACTAATGAGCTTCCTGACATTTGCGCAAGCTCAGAAAGGAGAAGAAATCTTATTTTCCGTAGGAGATATGGATGTCAGCGTTTCTGAATTCAAGTATATATACGAGAAAAACAATCAGGAATCGATTCAATATGACAGAAATAAAGTGATGGAATACCTGGAACTGTATAAAAACTTCAAGTTAAAGGTTCACGCTGCCACAGATGAAAGACTTGACACAATCCCGGCAATCCGGGAAGAACTAGAGAACTATAAAGGCTTAATTTCAAAGAGCTATATTATCGATAAGGAAGTTCTTGAGAAAATGGCTTATTCCACCTTTGAAAGGATGCAACAAGACAGAGAATTCAGCCATATATTCGTAGCAATCGACAATCCTGATACTACTACAGCTTTCGCAAAAATAAGTAAAGCGCAGAAAGACCTTGCTAAGAAGGGCGCATCCTTTGAACAGATTGTAGAACTTTATTCCGAAGATGAGAACACCATAGAAAGAAATGGAAATATAGGCTTCATGTCAGCACCGTTCAGCAATGGATTTTATGACTTTGAAAATGCAGTATACAGTTTAAACCTAGGAGAAGTAAGTGATATAGTCCGCTCCAAAGCTGGTTATCATATCGTCAAGCTCTTGAGTTACAGACCCGCGAGAGGAACGATGCAGGCTGCCCAGATATTCGTAGAAAAGCCTAGAGATAACGATCAGGATAAAATTGCGGAAGCAAAGAAAAAGATTCAGGAAGCATACGACGCACTTCAGTCAGGATACGATTTTGGTTCAGTGGTAAGAACATATTCCGAAGACAGAGCGCATATTGCTAATGATGGCTATATAGGTAAAGTAGCAGTAAATACTTTTTCTGCAGAATTTGAAGATGCGGCCTTTTCCCTGGAGGAGGATGGCACATATACAGGCATAGTTGAAACTCCCGTAGGTTATCATATTATAAGGAGGATTTCTGCTGAGAATCCAAGAAAACAGAATTTTGCCGAAAGGAAAGATGAGTTGATTAATATCATCAGAAATACCGAGCGATTCAATACCGCGATGAATAGAATCATCACCTCAGTCTATAAGGATGGTAAGATTAATATTCACGATAAAAACCTGAATGAGTATATTGACCAGCTGGACAGCACTTTCATTACTTTCTCCTGGAAGCCTCATCGCAATGATAAAGATCTGATTGTTTATAAAACTACAGGAGTAAAATACACCGGAAATGATTTTGGGACTTTTCTTGCCAGCAATAGCAGTGAGAGGTTGCGTCTCAGAAATCTCGACAACCTCGAAGAGGATGTTAAGCGTTTATTTGACATATTTAAGCGTGAAACAGCAATGAAATATGAAGAAGCCCAGCTTGACAGCAAATATCCGGAGTTCCGACATCTGATCAGAGAATACAGGGAAGGAATTTTACTCTTTGAAATCACCAAGGACAAAGTATGGGATAAGGCCGCACAAGATACCGTCGGTTTACAGGAATTCTTTAACAATAACCGGGAGAACTACAAGTGGGATCGTCGGGCTGTCATTCAGGAGTATACTTTTAAAGGACTCGATGGGCACAAACTGGAAGATATCGTAAAATACGTAGGCAGCCATAATGCGCAGGAAACCATTGCCAATTATGGTTCTGATCACGTCTCCTATCGTTCCAATACGATAGAAAAAGGTTCCTCCAGAGATGTTTTTACTTGGTCTAAGAATGAGGTATATGAAATAAACAGAGATAAGAATAACGGAAATGTTACTCTCTCCAAAGTAGAGGATATTCTTGACCCTGTTTTGAAAACATTGAATGAATCAAGGGGATATGTAATTTCAGATTACCAGCAGACTCTTGAAGAAAGTTGGCTAAAAGAACTAAAGGAAAAATATCCGTACACATTGAATGAATCTGTATTAAACCGTTTGATAAAATAAATTATGAAGACGGGTTCCTTGAAATACTTCATCCTTTCCCTATGTTTTCTTGTCTCGTGCAATCTGTTTAACAGTAACGAGCCACAGGGAAACGTTATCGCGGAAGTGGGAAACAGCAGGCTGTATCTAAACGATATAGAGTCATTGTTCTCCCATGAACTCAGCTATGAAGATTCATTGGAGATAATAGATAAGTACAGAACGGAGTGGATTATTTCAAGATTGTTGATCGATAAAGCTACCGCGCAATTCCAGAACGATGAAAAAATCAATAAGCTTGTCAACGATTACAGAGAATCTCTTATTCTGGATTTTTATAGACGCAACCTGATAAAAACCAAGCTGGATTCCATAATTACGTCCGATCAATACACGGATGCTTACGAGCAATATAAAAGTAACCTTAATGCCGTTGATGAATATTACAACGTTAAAATCGTTACTATATCAGAGAGGAACAGTGGTTATCCTCAGTTTAAAGTGTTTTGGGAAAACAATGAGATAAACAAGGAGAAGCTGGACAGTATCTGTTCCAAAGGAAATACACAGTGTTGGTTGGACGATGATTTATGGCTGAGTTATGAATCGATTCTCATACTTACTGACAATGCTAAGGTTAACAAAACTCAATTAAAGGCTAATTCCAAGCTTGAAATTGCAGAAACGGATAATAAAGTTTTTATACTTGTAAAAGAGTTAATTAAAGAGGGCGAGTTGATGCCAATTGCGATGGTAAAAGATGAATTGAGGAAATACATCCTAAGTAACCGCATGGAAGATTTATTAAAAGAGACCAGGAATGAACTCTATAAAAAAGCGCTGGAAGAGAATAAAATAAAGTTTAATCTATGAAATTGAAGCAATTTTATCTTTTGATACTACTGTTGACATCCTTTACAGCGATTGCACAGAAAGAAAATATCGTCCTCGATAAAATTATTGCCAAAGTAGGCAATGAAGTCATTTTCCTCAGTGATATTGAAGAGCAATATGCTTATATGAGATCACAGCAGATGGATAACATTGAAAAATGCGATATTTTAGCTAATCTCATCGGGCAGAACCTCCTGGTCAACCAGGCAAAGCTCGATTCCATTGAGGTAACAGAGCAGCAGGTCAGCGAGCAACTCGACGCCAGACTGGAAAGAATTCTTCAGTTAATGAATAACGATATAAGCCAGTTTGAAAACTATTATGGCAAAACCGTTTCAGAAGTACGGGAAGATATGCGCAGCAGCATTAAAAATCAGATCCTGGGTGACAGAATGAGAATGGAAGTCATTGCAGATGTGGAAGCGACTCCTGCTGAAACGATTGAGTTCTTTAACAGCATTCATCCTGACAGCCTTCCCTATTATAATGCCGAGGTCCAGTTAAACGAACTGGTCTTTGACCCGATAATCAGTGAAGAAGAGAAAAAGAAAGCTACAGATAAATTACTGGAAATTAAAACCCGTATTGAATCTGGCGAAATCACCTTTGAGGATGCGGCAAAGTCCTTTTCCGAAGATCCGGGAACTGCCAGAAGAGGTGGAGATTTAGGTATGATGAGACGTGGTTCTCTTGTCCGGGAGTACGAGGCAACTGCTTACAACCTGGATAAAGGGGAAATATCCGATATCATTGAATCGGAGTTTGGTTACCATATAATCAAGCTAATAGAACGTCGTGGAAACAACATCCATACACAGCATATTTTAATGAAGCCAAAGCTCACAGCTGAAGACCTCGCCTTTTCCATTAAGAGGCTGGATTCCATTAAGCAGATGATTCTCAGCGATTCAATTACATTTGCGGAAGCAGTAAGCTTATACGGCAATGAAAATGCGCAGAGTTACAATAATGGAGGCGGAATGCTCAACCCGATGAGTGGTGATTCATTCTTTGAAATCGGGGAACTTGATCCAGATATTTATTTCGCAATTGACACAATTGATCCGGGAGAAATTGCAGGCCCTATCGAATCCAAGGAGCGCGATGGCTCAGTCACCCTCAAGCTGATTCAGTTAAAGACAATAAGTCAGCCTCATAAAGCAAGCCTTAAAACAGACTTTGCCAAAATAAAGGAAATTGCGACTCAGCAGAAGCAGTTTGAGGTGTTTCAAGAGTGGATTGATGAAAAATCAAAGTCCACTTACATCTCGGTTCTACCACCATTTAAAGATTGCGCATCTATCCACAAGTGGATTTACAAGCAAGATGCCTCAATTATAAATTAAGGATTTAAGAGGGTAATTTTAGGATTAGCTTACGCAAATTATCGTTTTTCTGACTTTACGGCAGCAAGTCTGTATTCGATAATCCGTTCGTCAATATCAAATGGTTTTACAGAACTGAGATTCATCGTTTCAACCGCGATTT
This sequence comes from uncultured Saprospiraceae bacterium, assembly GCA_964423575.1. Taxonomy (GTDB): domain Bacteria; phylum Bacteroidota; class Bacteroidia; order Chitinophagales; family Saprospiraceae; genus CAYRFF01. The sequence continues at coordinate 6,589 of CAYRFF010000032.1, forward strand.
CGATTAACTCTCTTTCTGAGTGCTCGATTTCCTGTAAGTCGAGTTTGAGGAATTTACGGCCTGCATAAATCATTTCTGATTTAGGGACCAGTCCTACAAGCTCGGCTCCTGTCACTTCGTAACCACGTTCAGCAGCACTTTCCTTACAAGCTTCAAAGGCTTCATATACCCCGGTTTCGCTGAGGTCAGTAATATTCATTGACACCTGAGCACAAGCAAATTCTTCGATATACCAGCCGATTGCTTTCAACCCCACACATTTACCGGGAATTCTTTTCTTTCTACCGCCGGCATCAGTCACAACTCGACCGATTTCCCTTACATCTCTGGCTATCTCCCATGCTACTTCTTCATCTTTAGTATTCAGATTGACATTGAAGGCGATAAGGAAATCACGTGCACCCAATGCCGTCGTCCCCGTCTGTGGATTAAATTCGGCCGGGCCATAATCAGGTTTCCATTGAGGGTCTTTCATTTTTTCTGACATTCCTTCATATTCCCCGCGCCTGATCAGAGCTAGATTCTCTCTTTCTTCACGTCTGGCAGAAGAAGCATAGAGATATATAGGAACATTGAAATCACGTCCGACTTTTTCAGCGAGCTGTACTGCAAATCTGTCCACTTCTTCTATGGTCATATTTTTCAAGGGAACCATCGGAAACACATCAACTGCTCCCATTCTGGGATGCTCTCCCGATTGGTTCCGCATATCAATAAGCTCATGCGCTTTCTCAAATAAACGGTATCCTGCTTCTACAACCGCTTTAGGAGTACCAACGAATGTGTACACAGTCCTATTGGCAGATTCTCCCGAATCAACATTAAGCAAATAAACTCCATCGACAGATTTAATTGCGTCGGCAATAGCATTAATAATAGTTATATCCCTTCCCTCACTCACATTTGGGATACATTCTATCAGTTTGTCTTCTCTGAAACTCATTTTCTATTTATTTAAGATTAATCATATCCCCACTCTCATTCCCGCCTTTTCGATATTTTACGTAATCTTGTGAAAATAAAGTATTTTCGCATATATATTGTGATTGTTTTAAAGGAACAACACTATTAAAAAAGGAAAACGTGGAAGACCGCAAAAAAGATCATATAGATCTGGCTTTTGATGCCAGAGTTTCCCGACAGGAGTTACTCGGAAATGTAAATTACGAGCCGATGTTTGCGATACACGCAAGCGAGCTAGACTTGAAAAAGCCCTTTAGCTTTGCCGGAAAGAAAATGCAATTCCCATTATGGGTAAGCAGTATGACCGGAGGTACTGAATGGGCGGAGACAATCAACAAAAACCTCGCTCGTGCCTGTGGACAGTTTGGTCTGGGGATGGGACTCGGCTCCTGCAGAATCCTCATTGAGAATCCAGCGCACATCAAGGACTTTGATGTGAGGCCATATATGGGTAAAGATACGCCCTTGATGATGAATTTTGGGGTGGCCCAACTGGAAGAATATATAGCAGATGGCAGGTTTGATGAGGTTAATAAACTCCGGGAGGAACTGGATGCAGACGGATTAATTATCCACGTAAATCCCTTGCAGGAGTGGCTTCAGGATGAAGGTGATCGCTTTACTGTTCCACCCATAGATACTATAAAGAAGGTGCTGGACATTGTCGACTATCCTGTCATTGTAAAAGAAGTAGGACAAGGTTACGGTCCGAGATCTATGAAGGCGCTTTTGGAATTACCACTTGCGGCAATAGATTTCGGAGCAGCAGGAGGAACCAATTTTTCTAAATTGGAAATAATGCGGAGTAAAAATGAACTCAGCGACGATAATATGATTTTCTCTATGGTGGGGCATACCGCAAGAGAGATGATGAAGTTTCTAAATGACATATATAAAGAACATTCTAAGGATATTAAAACCGAAGCAGTAATAGTTTCAGGGGGAATTCAGGATTATATACAAGCATATAATTTGGTTTCTCAATCTCCCATTCCGGCAATTTACGGGCAGGCATCGGCTCTGTTAAAGAGAGCAATGAATTCTTATGAGGAACTGGAAAAATATTTACTGAATCAGCTGCTCGGATACAGAATGGCAGAAAAGATACTGGATCCTGTATGATTTTCAGGATAATTCGTAGCAGACTCCGAGGGATATTGCAGGATTATATAAAATCACAGGGAATTTTGGTAAATTTATTTGATGATGAAGAAAAAGACAATTTCAGGCTTTTCAAAATTGAGCAAACGAGGGAAACTCAAGTGGATTGCTGAAAATTTCTTTAAAGATCCGGAGGCAGTAAAAAACGAACTAGTCAGCTTCTGGCACAAGGATGAAAGTCAACAAAAAATCCTGGATGGTTTCAGTGAAAATACATTGAGCAACTATCCTATGCCTTATGGTGCCGCTCCTAACTATCTGGTCAACGATAAAGTCTATTGTATCCCCATGGTTACGGAAGAGAGCTCCGTAGTTGCTGCAGCTTCTTACGCCGGTAAATTCTGGCTCAATCGGGGCGGGTTTAAAGCCACGGTAATCAATACCAGGAAAATCGGCCAATTATACTTTAAATCCAACATCGGTTTCAATTCTCTGATTGAATTAAAAGACGATATAGAGTCTGCATTGCGCGACGAAAGCCTCGAGTATTGTAAAAATATGGTGGAGCGTGGCGGAGGAATCCTCGACATGGAATTTATCGACATGAATTCACATATCGACAACACCTATCAACTTAGGGTTTATTTTGATACCAGAGATTCCATGGGTGCCAATTTCATCAATACCATTATGGAAATCTACGGAGAAAACCTGCCGTACATTCTGAATAAGCTCAGTGGGGAAACCGTTAATACAGATATCCTCATGGCAATCCTATCCAATTACACTCCGGAATGTACAGTCAAAGCAGAAGTATCCTGCCCTATTGCAGACCTGGACTGTGCCTCTGAAGAAATGGAAAAAGAAGAATTTGCTCAGAGGTTTTATGATGCAGTAAAACTCGCCAAAGTCGATCCATACCGCGCAACAACGCATAATAAGGGAATTTTCAACGGTATCGACGCCGTTATTCTTGCAACAGGAAATGACTTCCGTGCTATAGAAGCAGGAGGACATGCCTATGCTGCAAGAAACGGAACTTATGCTTCACTCAGTGATTGCACTATCGATGATGGAATATTCAGATTCTGGCTTGAAATCCCCCTGGCTCTGGGCACAGTAGGTGGACTTACTGCTCTGCATCCTATGGCAAAGCGCTCTCTGGAGTTACTAGGTTCACCGACAGCAGAAGAACTCATGATGATTGTAGCATCAGTAGGCCTCGGACAGAACTTCGCGGCAATAAAAAGCCTGGTAACTACGGGAATTCAACATGGACACATGAAAATGCATCTGCATAATATCCTACATCATTTAAAAGCAAATGATGCAGAACTGGAAAAAGCAGAGGAGTATTTTAAGGACAAAGTGGTATCCTTTCATTCGGTCAGAGAATTTCTCAGCAACGAAAGAGGAACTACCATAAGTAAAAACATTTAAAAATCGATTTATCAGACGAGATTTGAAAGCACACGGAAAATTACTACTAACAGGAGAATACGCCGTATTGGATGGAGCCAAAGCACTTGCTACTCCTCTTATCTACGGACAGTCAATGAAAATTTCTGCAGGTCGAGGCTGCGACATTATGTGGGAAGCCTATGATGAATCTGAGAAAGAATGGTTCAGCGCACGTATCTCTCTATACGATTTCAAAGCGCTGAAAACCACTGATGAGGATGTCGCCAATAAATTGACGGAGGTACTTAATCAAGCCTGCCGTCTGAATTCCGACTTCCTTTCTACCTGGAAGGGAATGAAGGTAAAAACCACTCTTGACTTTCCACAAAAATACGGCTGGGGAACGAGCTCTACACTTTACACTCTCGTTGCAGAGTGGGCAGATGTCGACGCATTTGATTTAATGAGAGGTATTTCTGACGGCTCTGGTTATGATGTTATATGTGCTTCCGCAAATGGTCCTCTACTCTTTCAACTAAAGAACGGAGTGCCGGAGTATGTCGAGCTCGACTGGAGTCCCTCCTTCATGAAAAACCTGTATCTCGTATATCAGGGTGAAAAGAAAAATACCGAGGAGGCAATTGATGCATATTATAAAAAGGATTCGTCAGAAGAATGGATTGAACGTATCAGTCAGCTGACAACTGAATTTATAGAAGCCGAAGATCTGAAAAAATTGAACGACATTATCGTTGAGCATGAAAATCTCCTGGGAGAAAGACTTGGCTTAAGGCCAATCAAACAGGAATTATTTTCCGATTTCTGGGGACAAGTCAAATCCCTTGGAGCGTGGGGTGGTGACTTTGCTCTGGTGACTTCCGAACGCAACTCGGAAGAAACCAAGGCTTACTTTGAGAAAAAAGGTCTGGATACATTCTTTTCTCTGGATTCTGTTATGCTGAAAAGCGGAAAAAAGGCCGAAGCTTTATAGACTCACTTCAACCGCTTCATGAGAATTTATTTTTGTTCAGTCATTTTGTCAAAAGCTGAGATGGCATCCCCGATTTAACATTTGATCGAAAGATTCAAAACAAAACTCTATCAACAGGCCGTAAAACCGGTCTACAGAAAGCATTTTAGGCACCTACAACTAAATGCTATTTCAACTAAAAAGCACTTTCTGTTCAGAATCCTTGAACGATTTGAAGGATATAAGTCTTTAATGGATATAGAGTTATTTTATTATGAAAAACAATTGGAAGGAGGCTATCGTAACTTCTAAGGTTCAGCATACGGAATCGATATACTCGCTGTTTTTAAAGACAGTAGGGAATGAAGTATTTCATTTCATCCCCGGACAGTTTGTTACACTTGACCTTCCTATTTCCGACGTCTGCATTAAACGATGGCGCAGTTATTCCATTGCTTCGGCAATACAGGATGTGTCAGCAGACTATGACTTTGAGGTATTAATTTCCAAGTACCGGTCGGGTCCGGGTTCTCTGTACTTGGCCGATGAAGTCTCAGAGGGAGATATCTTAAGATATAAGGGACCGGCCGGTAGTTTTATACTGGATTACGAGGAAGACAACAGTCTTATAATGATTTGCACCGAGACAGGGATTGCTCCTTGTCGTTCCATGCTCCGATCAATGGAATTTGAGGATAAATTTCCTGCAAGCATCGAGCTCATCCATAATGTAGACAATGTGGAGCAGCTCATTTATAAAAATGAAATGTGCCATCTACGCAATATAATCCCCAACTTTAAATTCTCCGCCAATGTCTCCGGTGATAAGTACTGGCTGGGGATAGATAAAGATTTACCACTGGAAGTTATAGAGAAGTATCAGGATCGCCGCGGCGAAGTAAAATTCTATATCTGTGGCTGGCCTGAAATGGTAAAAAACACCATTGCTATGTTGATAAATGACATGGGCTTTGAAAAAAATCAAATTTCTTACCAGATTTATAGATAATCTACAAGCTCAAGCAGCGAAAACGTGCTTGAAGCAACTCTCTTAGCATATAAATCCCTAAATTGGGTTTTATAATAATATTGGGAAAAAGTCGTGACTGAAAAAGAATTAGTAAAAGGCTGTAAAAAAAACGACAGGCTTTGTCAGAAAGAGCTATACGACAGATATTCTGCCGCTATGTATGCTATCTGTCTGAGATATGCGCGCCACGAACTTGAGGCCCAGGATATATTACAAGAAGGTTTTATCAGAGTATTTGAAAAAATAGATACATACAGGGGAGAAGGGACAATAGGTTCATGGATAAAAACGATTATTATCCGCACAGCAATAAAGAATTTCCATTCCGGTCATTATAAACATGAAGATCTCGGACTGGAAGTTCAAGATGAAAAGCAATTGCAATCACAAGCCATTTCAAGCCTGGATGAAGAAGATATTCTGGATGCGATTAATAAATTACCCGATGGCTACAGAACGGTTTTTAATCTCTACGCTATCGAAGGCTATAAACATAAAGAAATTGCCGAGATGTTGGACATAGGTGAAAGCACATCGCGATCACAACTAGTTAAGGCCAAAAGGCTTTTAAGAAAATATCTCGCACATTTTCAATCGACAATGATATGAAATCACAAGAGAACTTCTATAAGGAGGTACAGAACAAGCTTTCCGGAATGGAAAAAAAGCCGCCGGAACAAGTATGGCAGAATATTGAGGCCAGACTTAAAAAGAACAGAAGCAAGCCATGGCTGCTATTCTTCTTTTCACTGAGCGCATTATTTTTGCTCGTGGGAACAGGGATGCTCATGTATATGAACCGCGGCTCTTCCCTATCAGAAAATACCGACAGAATACACGAGATCAGCATAACAGACTATAATGAAAGTTATAATTCTGAGGACGATTATACTGCTAATCAGCGTGACTCTGAGGCGAAAGCTCCTGAATTGCTGCATTCAGCTTACGCAAATGAAGCTGCAGTGCCTTCAGAAAATAATACCGACAACACAGAAGCTGTAATTGCTGGTATAGATGAAAGCACTTCGAAAGTCAGCCAAAGCACTTCATTTACTACTACCGAACAAGTACAACAAGCATATCAAAACAGCAAATCACAGACTAGCAGAACAGAAATTACAGAAAGTAGCACTATCATAAGCGACAGCAAAACCGTTTCAGATCAGGCTGCAAAGGCAGAGACGCGGGGAGATGCTTTAGGTGACATAAGAAGCGATGATAAAAGCGCATATAGTGACAATTTAGAAGACTTTATTTCCGCAGAGCCAATAACATCGGTTTCCGCAGAAGAATTAAATATTCTTAATTCATCTATTACTGAAATAGATCAGGCTATGGACAGCAGGATTTCAAGCGTTCTGTTTCTCGATGATTTATATTCATTTGTAGAGTATGAAAACACGCTTCCATTGGATGCTGATATCTTACCTATTCCTATACTTATTCCGGAGGATAAACGCAATAGTGGTATCATGGAGAATCTCCGAATATTTGCGGAAGCTAGAACAGGACTCGGAATAGGCATCAGACAATTAAACCTGGGGGATAAGAGATACTTTGAATTGCTTGAAAACAAGAAAGACCTGGAAAACCCAAGACAAAATACGTCGGTTGCACTACATGTAGGAGTCTTATGGAATAAAGGTGTCAGTGTCAGCAGTGGAATCGAATTTTTCAATCAGACAGAAAAATACAGATACGTAGATAACTTTGCTATAATCGATGAACCCTTAATCGCTTACGATACTGTTTATATCGGCGGCCAGGAAATCATAAGGATAGATACGATTTCAGATTATACTATCGGAAGGCATACCTATCAACATTTCAACACGATTAAATCAATTGACATACCTATAATTATCGGCTATGAATTTCCACTAAAGAACTGGATTATCAGTACGCGTGGAGGAGTTTACATCAATATTAAGCAAGAACAGGAAGGACAGGTGGCAGGATTTGAGAAGACACCAGTATTCATTGACTCTGAGTCAGTCCCTTATGCCTACAAGACGCGGATGGGAATCGGATATTACGGAGAGCTGGGAATTGCCTATAACTTAAAGAATAACTGGGAGATAGGAGTTTACCCAAGAATCAGGTATAACCCCGCTTCAATCTTGAAGGATGGCAGTGGCTTGTCACAGAAATATGCCCAATTCAATATTAATCTAGGTTTGCGACGATACTTCTAAGTCAATCTGTAAAACTTTGACGGTATTACGACCATTCTCAATGAAGGAGAATACAATTTTTTTCTACATTTGTAAGTATGACTGAAGGAATAAAAGAACGGAAAGTGCCTCCGGTGCTTATGTTCACAGAGGCAACACCAAATCCGGAGTCTCTGAAATTCGTAACTAATAGATTGATTTTCAGAGGAACGGCGGATTTTGCAGAGAGAGAATGGGCTGAGCAATGGTCACCTATGGCCACTGCCTTATTTGAATTACCTTATGTGAGAGGTGTGTATATCTGCGATAATTTTGTCACCGTCACTAAGGAGGAGAACTATGACTGGTTTGAGCTAAAGCTCCGGCTGAAACAGTGGATTAAGAAATATCTGGAGTCGGGTTCACTGATTATCAAGGACGGTTTTATAGAAGCCCAGGAGGAAATCAGAGCCAAGCTCAGAGCCGATTACGAGTACTCCAAGGATGACGCGAAGATTATCAATAAAATCGAAGAATTGCTTGAAAAACATATTAAGCCGGGTGTTGCAATGGATGGTGGGAACATTGAGTTAAAGTCCTTCAAAGATGGAGTAGTTACCGTAATTATGGAAGGCTCCTGCAGTGGTTGCCCATCTTCTACAGTGACATTAAAAGCCGGGATTGAAAACCTTCTGAAAAGAGAAATTCCTGTTGTTACTGAGGTTATCGCCGACATGGGCGATTAAGAAGATGATATAGATGTTGGAACAGATATGTAAGCAAGCAATTGAGCTAGTCAAAGAGACCGGAACATTCATTGGCAATGCGGCCGGAAAAGTAACCAGGGAGCAAATTGAAGTTAAAGGTAAAAACAGCCTCGTGTCCTTTGTAGACAAGGAAGCTGAAAAAATGCTCGTAAGCGGGCTTTCAAAAATTCTACCCGATGCCGTCTATATCACAGAAGAAGATACCGTTGAAAATCGAGATGGTGAGTGGCAGTGGATAATTGATCCTCTCGATGGAACTACCAATTTCCTGCACTCCATTCCAATCTTCTCCATTAGTATTGCATTGAGACATAAGGAAGAAATTGTCATCGGTATAGTATACGACGTAGTTCAAAAGGAATTATTTCATGCCATCATAGGTCAAGGGGCCAAACTCAACGATATTCCTATTTCAGTTTCCAGTAGAAATACTGAAGATGCGTTGATGGCTACCGGTTTTCCCTACTACAATTTTATCCATCTCGACAAATACATCGCAGTATTAAAAGAACTGATGAAGCGGACGAGAGGCCTGCGCAGAATGGGTTCAGCAGCTATAGATCTTGCCTATGTTGCGGCAGGCAGATTTGACGTTTTCTTTGAGTACGGTTTAAATCCCTGGGACGTAGCGGCAGGTGCATTGTTGGTAAAAGAAGCCGGTGGAACAGTAAGTGATTTTTCCAATGGTGACAAATTCCTTTTCACCGGACAAATTGTTGCGGGAAGCGATGTTTCGCATAAAGAACTCATCATGTTAATTAAAGAACATCTTGGAGATAATATCTCTTACCTTTAACAGTCGTTTATAAGTCCGTTTACGCTTCCTCTATAGTTATTCAGAACTCCGTTAGAATAAATTTTTTTCGGCATAAACCGCGGGTTATGGGAAATTTCTTTCCGCAAATGGATAAATAATTACCTCTTGTCGAATAGGCTGCGGATTTAAGCAGATATCATATATATTGCAGTAATATTGTCGATATGAATCTCTACGAAAATATCAAATCAGCTCTACTTGCAATCCGGGGGAATATGTTACGCGCATTTCTTACCCTGATGATTATTGCATTTGGGATAATGGCTCTTGTAGGGATTCTCACCGCAATTGACTCTATCATTTACTCTATGAGCGATAGTCTCTCAGGCCTGGGAGCAAATAGTTTCAGTATTGAAAGAGCTGCGGCTGATTTTCAAAGCCGACAAGGTGGCAGAATAAAGAAAGCAGCCGATGTTATTTCCTACAGACAAGCTCTGGATTTCAAGGAGAGATACGATTTCCCTGCCCATGTTTCGATTTCATTCCAGGGTACCGGCTCTGCACTAGCCAGGTTTAAAAATATAGAAACCAACCCCAATATCGCGATACTTGGCGTAGATGAAAATTACCTGATTACCAGCGGCAATAGTATGAACCAAGGCAGATTTTTCAACGCTGCTGAGGCTCTTTCTACAAGTCGCCTTGCCGTTATCGGGATTGAACTTGCCAAGCAGCTCTACACTGACCCGGCTAAAGCAATAGATAATGCGATTTTGGTCAATAGTCAGAAATATACTGTAATAGGCGTTCTTGATGCGCAAGGGTCAAGTATGAATCAGAACTCTGATAGGATGGTCATGATTCCCCTATATCTCGGTAAGCAATTATATGCTTCCGCAAATACCAATTACAGACTGCAAGTACAATTGAGCGGACCCGAATTGATGAATTCAGCTATTTCTGAAGCAACAGGTCTTATGCGCTCTGTACGGAATCTAAAAATAAGAGAAGCAGATGACTTTGAAATAACGATGAGCAACGCCATTCTCAAAATCATCAAGGAAAATACTGTTACACTACGTCTGGGAGCTATTATTATCGGGATTATGACTATGCTCGGTGCTGCGATTGGACTGATGAATATAATGCTGGTGTCCGTTACGGAGCGGACGCGAGAAATAGGAATAGTTAAAGCTATAGGTGCTACTGCCAGTGATATACGTATTCAGTTTCTCACAGAAGCAATCCTGATTTCTCTTATAGGTGGTTTTCTCGGAATAGTTCTAGGAATTCTTGCAGGAAATGGTGTAAGTCTTATCACGGGAGGAGCATTCATCGTCCCTTGGCTATGGATAGCAACAGCTTTTTTACTCTGTATATTAACGGGAATATTTTCCGGCATGTATCCGGCAATACGCGCTTCTCAACTGGATCCTATTGAATCGCTCCGCTATGAATAAAAGATAGGAAAGAAAGAAGTACAACTTTCTTTATACTGTCATCAACTGTTCTTCCTTAGCAGCAACGATTCCATCTACCCTAGTTCCGAAATCCTTGACTTTCTTGTCCACATCTTCTTCCAGTCGCTTGGCATAATCTTCCGGCAAGCCCTCAGCCTTAGCTTTTTTAATCGCCTCCATCGCTTTATGTCTAGCACTTCTAAGGCTAATTTTGGCATCTTCGCCCATTGCGCGGACCTGTTTCACATAATCCTTTCTGCGATCTTCGGTAAGGGGTGGGATATTAATATGAATCACTTCTCCATCATTCCGCGGTGTCAATCCGATATTAGCTTCAAAGATTGCTTTTTCAATGTCTCCGATGATAGACTTTTCCCAAGGCTGAATCATCAACGTCTTGGCGTCTACTGTAGTGACATTGGATACCTGGCTTAAAGGAGTTGGAGAGCCATAGTAGTTGACTAGTATTGACTGCAGCATTGCAGGAGAAGCCTTTCCGGTCCTGATATTATTTAACCTGTTGGCAAGATGCTCAAGAGCACCCTCCATATCCAACTCTGACTGTTCAATTATCAATAACATTTCATCCTGATCCATAATATTCTCGTTTTTATTGTTTATAGGTTAATTATAACAAATTCTTGATAAAAACAACATTTAAATCTCTTAAAATATTGTTAAACTTTCATAATCGCTTTATCTGTCAGTATATCTGAGCACCAACCATAAAAGCATAACAAGCGAAGACAAGGCAGCAACTACATAAGTCAGTGCGGCCCATTTAAGGGCATCTTTGGCTCCTTCTTTCTCTTCTCCTACCGTAATCTGAGTTGTTTGCAACCATGCTAACGCTCTATTGGATGCATCAATTTCCACAGGTAATGTAATCAAAGAAAATAATGTCGTTATCCCAAAGGCTACTATTGTAATCAATAACAGAGTACTACCGGCAGCCATTCCGGCACCGAAGCCAAATAGCGCAAGCATCAATAACCATTGCTGGGCTTTTGCTGCAAAGCTTACAACCGGAACAATAGCGGACCGCATCGTCAGCCAGCGATATGCTGTTGCGTGCTGGACCACGTGACCACACTCATGTGCTGCCACGGCTGCAGAGGCAATGGATTTACCCTGATAAACCTCAGGTGACAAATTCACAGTCTTGGTCTGAGGATTATAATGATCCGATAGGTATCCCTGACCCTGCACAATTTCAACATCTCTTATTCCGTAGTAATCAAGCATTCTCTTAGCGACTTCATAGCCACTCAGATTACTGGAAATTCCCATCTTGCTGTACAAATCAAACTTTGACTTAAGTCTAGACTGTACAACCCCACCGATGAGGGAAAAAACAATTCCTATTACTATATATACTCCGTATCCTCCCATATTCAACAATCAAATTTTTATTTTATAACGTCCCAACCGGTATAAGGTTGTAGGACTTCCGGTACCCGGATACCATCCTCTGTCTGATACATTTCAAGAATTGCAGCATAAATTCGAGGCAATGCAAGTGCACTACCATTTAAGGTATGAAGAAGTTGCCTTTCCTTTCCTCTCTGGAATTTAGCATTCATTCTGTTGCTCTGATATGTTTCAAAATTAGACACAGAACTTACCTCGAGCCACTTCTTTTGCGCTATAGAATACACCTCAAAGTCATAGGTAAGCGCGGATGTAAATCCTGTATCACCGCCACATAAACGCAAGATTCTGTAAGGTAAGCCGAGTTCCTCAATAAGCGATCCTACGTGCTCACACATATACTCTAGTGTCTCATAAGATTTTTCCGGCTCAGTCATCATCACTATTTCCACCTTATCAAACTGGTGTACGCGGTTCAACCCCTTCACATGCGCACCGTAAGAACCCGCTTCACGACGAAAACAAGGAGTATATCCCATCACCTTAACAGGTAATTCTCCTACATCCATAGTTCTCTCCCTGAAGAGATTCGTCAACGGGACTTCTGCTGTCGGAATCAGATATAAATCATCTCCGGTAGCGTGATACATCTGTCCGTCTTTGTCGGGCAACTGGCCCGTTCCTTGTGCAATTTCAGGTCTGACCAGTAATGGCGCCTGTACTTCAAGAAATCCTTTTCCCCTACCTCTGTCCAGGAAAAACTGTATTAAAGCTCTTTCAAGCTGAGCTCCTTTACCCAGAAATACTGGAAAACCGGAACCGCTTAGCATCGCTCCGAGCTCCAGGTCAAATAGATTATATTTCTTCCCCAGTTCCCAGTGTGGCAATGCGCCTTCCGGCAAAACAGGCATTTCCCCTTCAAACTCTTTATATACCTCATTATCATCCTCACCTGCACCTTTAATCACGGAGTGATGGGGAACGTTGGGTATAGTCAAAAGCATATTGGTAAGTTCTTCCTGAACTGTGCGGTGCTTATCTTCGAGTTCAATTCTTTTTTCCTTAATTTCTGAAACACTATCTTTCAATCGATCAGCCTCATCACGCTTCCCTTCGCGGTAGAGCTCACCTATTTCTTTGGAAATTCTATTGCTCTCTGCTTGAAAACTCTCCATTTCCCGCTGAATTTTAATTCTAAGGTTATCCTGTTCGATTACCTTATCAATAATTTCCAGGTCAGCGTCCGTCCACATACGCTTACGCAAGCCATTTTTTACGTTTTCAGTATCTTCTATTATCCTATGTAACTCCAACATTTCCTATATTCTTTAAAATTAGACCGCAAAGGTACAATTTCCTAAACAATTTTTGACACAAGTCAGTTCCTTGATATAAGAATGCTTACAAATTAATTTTCAAAAAATTGAACAAAAACTTTGGCATCACGGATTTCTGTGCTACCTTCGCGCAAGAGTTTTGAAATTGAGCATTCTTTAAGAGAATAGAAGTAATTACTCAACGAGCTCAGATTCACTTCTAATTAAAACAAAACTTCCGGCAATCAATACCAAACAGAGAATATTTATTCCTAGAATTTTTTAACAGAAGTAGTATTTTCAAGGTAAAGAAAGCCCTTCTAAATATATCAATTTAGACAATTCATTTAATTTATAACTTATAAACACATATCTATAATGTACGACATTCTTCAATTGAATGATATGGTGGTACCGGAATTGAGAGAACTTGCCGAAAAACTTGGACTCAAATCCTACAAAAGTCTTAACAAGCAAGACCTTATTTATCGTATCCTCGATCAACAAGCTATAGCTTCAGGGGTTCAGGCAGACAGCTCTCCTAAAACCGATTCAAATCAAAAAGACACCACCAAGACAGAGAATCGTTCTAACAGAAACAACAATCATAAAAAACCTGCCAACACAAGGCAAAACCCCGGAAGGAAAAACGATAACACCGGAAAAGATACCAAAAATGAAAAGCAGGAGCGCAAGGTAAATCACAATAAAGATCAAGCTGCACCTGCTGCTCCAAAACAAGAGAAAAAACAGGAACACAAGAACGAGCCTAAGCAGGATAACCGTTCTGAAGTTAAACATGAGAGGAGAAGCCATAGTAAAGATCAGAGTAGAGATCAGAATAAGGATCAAAACAGAGATCAAAACAAGGATGCTCCGAGAAATCAAAGAACTGAAAGTGCTCCTCCACAGAAAAAATTTGAAATTGATCTCGATGGTGTAATCGAAGGTTCAGGTGTACTGGAAATCATGAAAGATGGTTTTGGCTTCCTACGTTCTTCCGATTACAACTACTTATCATCTCCGGATGATATTTACGTATCACCGAGTCAGATTAAATTATTTGGTCTGAAGACAGGAGACACAGTTCAAGGTGCAATACGTCCTCCTAAAGATGGGGAGAAGTATTTCGCATTATTGCGTGTATCACTGGTAAACGGTCTTGAGCCAAGACAAATCAGAGAACGTGTTCCATTTGACTATCTGACCCCTCTGTTCCCGGATGAGAAATTCAACTTATCAGTGGACCCTTCAGGAAGAGACTTTAGTACGAGGCTTATCGATCTATTCACTCCGATAGGAAAAGGACAAAGAGGTCTTATCGTGGCACAGCCTAAAACCGGGAAAACATTCTTGCTAAAGGATGTTGCCAACGCAATTTCTAAAAATCATCCTGAGACATACCTTATCGTATTGCTTATCGATGAAAGACCTGAGGAAGTAACGGATATCAGACGTTCCGTCCGAGGCGAGGTGATTGCATCTACTTTTGACGAACCGGCTGACAACCACGTACGCGTAGCAGGTATTGTTCTTGAAAAAGCAAAGAGACTTACAGAATCAGGACACGATGTTGTTATTCTGCTCGACTCAATTACACGTCTTGCCAGAGCTTATAATACGGTTGCGCCTACTAGTGGAAGAGTACTTTCCGGTGGTGTTGAAGCCAATGCATTACATAAGCCTAAGCAATTCTTTGGTGCAGCGAGAAACATCGAGCACGGTGGTTCATTAACTATCCTTGCTACAGCATTAATCGATACGGGCTCCAAGATGGATGAGGTGATATTTGAAGAGTTTAAGGGAACTGGTAATATGGAACTACAACTCGACAGATCACTAGCCAATAAGAGATTATTCCCTTCTATCGACTTATTGAAGTCAGGTACTAGAAGAGAAGACCTTCTTATGGACGAGCTTGAGTTGAAGAGAATGTTTATCCTGAGAAATCACCTGGCTGATATGAAAGCCGATGAAGCAATGGAATTTATGTTACAACAGATGCGTTCTACGAGAAGTAACAAGGAATTCCTTGAGTCAATGAATGGTTAATCAAGATTAATTCGATAATTATTTGGTGCTTAATGTAAGAAGTTTTACATTTGCAGCCCATTTCTGAGTAAAAAGAATTAGAGAGTATTATGAAACGGACATATAATCCTTCAAGAAGAAAACGTAAGAATAAGCATGGTTTCCGTGCCCGCATGGCAACCAAGAATGGTAGAAAAGTTCTTGCCAGGAGACGTGCTAAGGGTAGAAAGAAACTGACTGTATCAGACGAAGCTCGTCTGAAGTAGTAGTTCTTTACAACAGATAAAGTTTAAAAAGGAATAATTACCTCAGATGTAGTTATTCCTTCTTTTATTTATTCTCATGGGGCTTAAAAAGATATTCAGACTTAAGAGTACGACCAGAATCAGCAACCTCTTTGATTCTGGTGAAAAGCTCTTTCATTATCCGATTCAAGCTATTTATGCCCCCAATGAGCTACCTCATCATCGTATCGCCATTGTTGTCGGCAAGAAGAAAATAAGAAAAGCTTATCAGAGAAATATCATCAAAAGGCGCATCAAGGAGCAGTGCAGACTTTTGGTGCCCGATTTCTATGCAAGTCCTGCTTATGACATCATATTTGTATATCAATCACAAAAAATCCTCGACTCAGGAAGCATTAGAGAAGGACTTTCCTTACATTTGAAGGAGGTCGGAATTCTTTAAAATTTTTAATCGTGCTTTTATGAGACTGCTCCCTTCCATAATTATTGCTTTTTTCTTCCTGTTTACACAGATGTCAGTTATGCTTACGCAAACTGTATTGCAGCTGGAAAAAGTAAATTCACCCAGTACAACTAAATATTATGTAGGAGATATCCTGACTATAAAAACAGTCGATTTCAAGAAGTGGACGCAGCAGGAGATCCTCGGAATATACGTCCAGGAAGATTCCATCCTGATCGATAGCGGAATGATTCACATCTCTCAGATAACGCATATCATGCCAGCTTATGCAATTAACCTTAGTAATAATCTGAAAAATATATTCGGAGCCTTTGGACTTACGGTTCTTGTGTACACCCTTGCCGACCCATTAATGGGAAGACCATACAACTGGATTGCATTTTACGCAGGATTGACTTCGGTAGGCATCGCAGGGTTTTCAAAGTACGTCCTTCCTTATATCCTACAGCAGAAGATAGGTAGAACATACAGACTCAGACTTCTCGACTTGAATTTTTATGGGAATCTGGAAAAACCTTGATTTTATTCGTACTCCAAGTGCTTAGGTACCTTTCCCAAACATCTCTGGAAATCCAATTAAATCCTACTCGCTGCGATGGTTAAATATTCATCACATTAATAAGCGCAAAGAAAAGCACAGATCTATAATCCGGTGATCAACAATTAATTAGCTACTTCCGATAAGAACTTCAGACGCATAAGGTTCAATTCTTCAAAAGTCACGTCTTCATCTTCAAGCTCTTTATATGCTTCATCCAGAGAATCAGTTTCAGCTTCCATATAGTATTCATAGATAACCTCCCGGACATATTCATCGATTTCTTCATTGATATAGTAATCCAGATTTAGTTTAGTTCCGGAATTCACTATCATATTCAACTCTTCCAGAAGTTCGTCGAACTCCATATTATTATCCCGAGCGAGGTCTTCCAGGTTAACCTGCCTGTCGATAGCCTGAATAATTTTGATCTTGTTTTTGGATTTATTGGCTACTTGTCTGATTACAAGTTCTTCAGGTACTTCAATCTCATTTTCCTCAACATAATCCGTAATTAACTCGACAAAGGGCCTTCCGTATTTTATCGCCTTCCCATGACTTACTCCGGAAATCTTAGTCATCGCATCCATAGAGGTCGGATAACTTATGCACATATCCTCGAGTGATGTTTCCTGGAAAACTGCAAATGGAGGCACACCTTTTTGGCTGGCAATATCCTTTCTCAATGATTTCAACATCGAATAAAGGTTTTCATCAAGGACAGAACTACCACCTTGTGTAGCAGCTTCATCTTCGGTAATCTTTGAGAAATCGTGATTGACCGCAATCTCAACTTCCTGAGGGTTTTTTATATATTCGCGACCTCTATCGGTCAACTTTAAGACTCCATAACTCTCTATTTCTTTCTCGAGATATCCTTCTACAAGCGCATAGCGGATTACAGAATACCAGTATAATTTATCCCTGTCTATCCCCTTACCGAAAAGCGCTTTTTCTGTAAAGCGGTAATTTTTCATACTCGCCGTCTCATTACCGGTAACAAAATCGACTATTTCAGACATTACAAATATCTCTTTCAAATCCTCTATCGATTTGAGGACTAAAGTCAATTCGACTGTGGCATCTTGTCTTTCTTTAGGATGCTTACAGTTATCACACATATCGTTGCAATCTTCTACATTATACTTTTCGCCGAAGTAGTGTAGAAGATACTGCCTTCTACAGGTAGAAGTCTCTGAATAACTTATGATTTCTTCCAGTAACTGCGCACCTAGTTCTCGCTCAGAAACCGGTTTATCCCTGAGAAACTTCTCTAGTCGCAATATGTCTTTATAGGAGTAAAAGGCAATACATTTTGCGGAAGCACCATCCCTGCCTGCTCTTCCCGTTTCCTGATAATAATTTTCAATACTCTTAGGGATATTGTAGTGTATCACATAGCGGACATCAGGTTTATCTATTCCCATGCCGAAGGCAATTGTCGCACATATAACGTCAATTTCTTCCATGAGAAAATCATCTTGAGTTTTGGACCTGCTTTTACTGTCCATTCCGGCGTGATAAGGCGCTGCTTTAATATCGTTAACACTGAGTGATGAAGCTAGCTCTTCCGTCATTTTACGCGACTGAACATAAATAATCCCTGATTTATTAGGCATCGACCTGATTATCTGAACAATTTCTTTTATGTTCTCCTGTTTATCTTTCTTAGGCCTTACTTCATAATAAAGATTGGAACGATTAAAGGATGAAACAAATATCTTCTCATCCTTCATCTCAAGATTCTTGACTATATCGCTCTGAACCTTGGGCGTCGCAGTTGCAGTCAAAGCAATCGTCGGAATATCATCCCCTATTTTTGTAACCATAGATCTGATATTCCGGTATTCCGGTCGGAAATCATGTCCCCATTCAGAAATGCAATGCGCCTCATCAACAGCTACAAATGATATACTTTTACTCTTTAAAAACTCGAGATTTTCCTCTTTTATCAAAGTTTCAGGAGCGACATAAAGAATCTTACATTTGCCATTATCAACATCCTCAAGCACTTCTCTTTTTTGAGTTTTGGAAAGTGACGAATTCAAAAAGTGTGCAACATGATCTCTTTCTGCATATCCTCGTAGAGCATCTACCTGGTTCTTCATCAAAGCGATCAGTGGTGAAATCACGATAGCTGTTCCCGGCAGCATCAACGCCGGCAATTGATAGCAAAGTGACTTTCCACCACCGGTAGGCATAATCACAAAGGTATCCCTGCCTTCCAGAACTGATTTAATGACTTTCTCTTGCTGGTCTTTAAAATTAGTGAATCCAAAATGCTTCTTCAAGGCATCCTTAATACTTCCTGTCTCGACACTTATCATTACTACTTCATATTTTAATATCCATTGTAAAGAGATCGGATGAATCTCCCTCTAATAGTATGTTTGACTAAAACGTCTTATTGCCTTGCAAAATTTATTATGCTTTAACACAATTTTTCTGACAATAGCAATCCGACATTTTCATCTCCTCTATAAATATAATACTTTATTATGATATAGCGAAATACTATTACAGAATAAGGTAGAGGTTAACTGAAAACGGCTGTAGTCATGGGTCCTGGAAATAAAATAATTCTTGGATTGCCCTGTCAAACCTGCTGACTAATTCTGATTTTATTTATCCAGTATCTGCAAATTTCAAAATCCACAGATCTGGAATCAACGCATTTTTCAATATAAATACAACTCAGAAAATTTTCTGAAAAACGCGACCATTCAGTAAACGTTCTCTATTTGAATCTGGTATAATTCTGTCGGCAGCTTTTAAACTTCGTAAGTAAAGACAACAGGTTGTTTTTGAATAATATAGTTCATACTCCGCAGATCTGGGAAGGTAAGCCCCTAAACGACAATACTCTGGTAATAAAAGGTTTTTCTACGGAAGCATCATTCATCTGCATAATTTATTGCGTAAAGGTTTTATTTAAAAACAGCTTTTGTTGGAGATTTTCTTCTTACTTTCGTGCTTTCTGTAATATTTAACGCTTTACTCTACTTATTTTAATAACTGACTTATGCCTCGATGGCTTACAATTGTAGCAATTATAATCCTCGCAGCAGTATCCCTGATACTCACTGAGATTACAGAACCCGTAGAAGTTGCGTTTGAGATATTTTACTATCTCGTTCTTATCTTTTTTGCAGTAGTCCTCTTTGCAATTATGCGCCGTAGAAGAAAAAACAAGCAGAATACTGCTGAATAATTGCTAAAACTGTATTTTCAGGTTATCAGAATCCCGGTATCAATAAAGAAAGGCCAAAAGCGCCTTTAGCCTTTCCGTGAATGAACCAAGCATAATATGGCTCGACAATAAGCCCCATCAGATTTACACGTAGAGCAAGGCCCGCAGTCGTTGCAAGTACAGGCTGAAACGGATTATCATCATCAAAACTCAAGTACTTATATTCATAGAATGCAGTTCCGGCATCAGCAAATATAACAAAGTCGGAATACAACCACCTCACAGGTAATAGCGCTAGTCTGTCTATGCCTGTAAACGGTAACCTCACCTCAAGTGAAGCCATAAACAACTTTGATCCTAGCAACCGTCGGATATCAATATCAAAGTCATTATAAAAATCTACATCAGAGAAATTCAGTCCACGTACCAGCCCCAGCTGACCTATGTATAAGGGATACATTAAATTGGCATCTGCTCCCATCTGACCGTAATGCAGAAGTCTTCCCGCAATTGTTACGGGCTTGAGAAATACGTATCTCCTCAAGTCTGCAGTCAGAGAGTAATATTTATACATACCAAAGAATTGATCTGCACCAAGTCTGAATCGCCAGCCGGCAAGAGGACCAGTTGGCCCCATAAACGAATTATCACCTACGAAAGCAACACTGGCATTATAAATCAATCCCCGGTCAAATCGATAATTCCCAAAAATACTGTTCTCCGGTGGAATTTTCTCACGGGTTGAGCCCACATATCCATATATTCCAGAGAAGTATTGCGTATATCGATCCGCCCTGAAATACTGGTAAGTAGCTCCTGCTCCTGCCTCTATTCTCAAAGCAACAGAAAGAGGATATTGAGCAAAAATTCCAATCTGATCCCTAAACATCCTCAGAATATCTGTCCTTAAAATATCGCCCTGCATCTGAACGCCACCTACTAAGAAGCTTGCATTACGCTCCAATCTAGATCCGCCTATCACCGATGGGATATGAGAAACACTCACACCCCACTGTATTCTGTGCTTTCTATTCAGATATTGCATTGCAAGTCCTACGTCATAAACTTCTCCATTCAGAGCTGCAGTACCAAATATCTGATGATCTCCGGTAATGTCACTGAAAATAGCCATTATACCTCCAGCCATGGCAGAACCCATCCCCAAGCTTCCTGTCCCTACCCCGGCGCCGACATTTCCGGTGATGTAATCCATCTTAAATCGAGGTCGGAATTTTGTCCTCGGATAGGTTTTCTCTCCACTACCGGTACGGTTGAGCAGATGTAGATTGGCATTGACAATATCTTGTGCGGCTGTTTTAAGAGGAGGCAAAACACCTGCTTCTTTATCCGTTGAAGCAGGATCAACTTCAATCTTCTCAAATGAATCTCGTTTTGCAGAAAAAACCGAATACTGGCGTTTATTGAAAATATTGTAGACTACTTCATCACTTTTGTGAGAGTAGGAAATCGCAGGCGAGTATACAGTAATCCCGGATATACCCGTTATCGCATCCGTCCTTTGAAGCAGCTCTTTAGTAGCGGTGTTATAGCTGAACAAGTTCTTGTATCCACCATAATCAGACAAAAACCATATCTCATCCCCATCTGTAAATATCGGATTGAAGCAATTGGAGGATGGCAGGATGTCCAGTTGTTCTATTTCTTCGGTTTCCAGGTTTAGAATTGCCAGGTTAAATTTCCACTTTCCATATTCGGGGCCATATTTCACTCTGGAAAGATAATCTGTCACAAAAACGATATACTGTCCTCCTAATGACCAGGAAGGCTGTATCTGAGCAAAGTTATCATTGGTAAGTCGTATTGAATTCCCGGTACTTACCGACATCCTGTAGAGATTGGTTTTTCCATCCTCCATACCTACATAAACAATAAATCTCCCATCCTGAGACCAGGTAGGGCTATATATAGCACTGGTTTGTTTAGGTCGGTATTGCTGAAGCGTTTTTCCTGATGCAGCGTCTTTTCTCACGAGAATGTGTCTCCCTTTATCAACTGCCACATATACTATTTCTTTGGAGTTGGGGGACCAGGCACCACCGGATTCAAGAAAATTAAGATAGTCATGCCGACTCTGTGTCAGGGAGCGGGTTAATCTATGTATTATCTTCCCCGATTTTGCATCCGCGAGATACATATCATAGGATATCACATTCTTATCGGACCAGAAGGCAATATATTTTCCATCCGGACTGATTGCAGGAGCTATATTGGATTCTCCACCGGCCTTTTCACTGATAAGTTCCTTTCCGGGTAATTTAGGCTTCCCGGCAATAAGAGGTCCGTAATGTGACTTCAGGCTCTCCGACCACAGCACATCAAATTCCTTTTCCGTTACACCCAACACGGTCTTTAACGCATTGTCAAGACCATAAATAGCCGTTGCCTGAAATAATGGCCTTATATGTGAATCGCTGAAATGTCCGGAAACAAATGCCCAAAAAGCCTGCCCGTATCGATACGGAAAATATCGACCGCTACTTAAGTCTCTGAGACGAGGAATATCATCATTTGCGACAGCATCCCTCATCCACATTGCCGTAAACGGATCATGACGCCCTATCGATAAATACTCAGCCATTCCTTCAATCATCCACAGCGGAATATTTCCCATATTATTCAGAGAAGTACTATCCTGATTGATAATTAGATTATACTGGAAGGCATGCACAAGCTCATGTCCCAGAACATGATGAGTCTGCTGTTTAGTCAAGGCAAGGGGCATAATAACGCGGTTCTTAAATGCTTCCGTTACCCCACCCGTTCCCACATCGACAGAACTCATAATTGCATTGGTCTGTTGGAATTCCGGATGATTATTGTACAGGACAATCGGATTCACCTTGACCAGGGTGTCATTAAAAAGCGCCTTGTGTACTGTGTACCAGTCTTCCGACCAGCGTAAAATTTCATTTCGATAAGAAGGATTTTTCAGATAATTATACAGCTCAAAGTGCTCACTTTTCTGCACCTGAAAATCAAAGGATTGATACCGCGGCTTATTTTTCCCAAAGTACTGTGCTGAGGCATCATGGCCGCCTAATAGCACAAATAAACATATAAGGATAAAAATCCCACTTGAACGCAGTCTTAAATATATTTTCATACTTTTGAATAATATCATTCTATCTTCTAAACTTAGGGAATTATGAAGACAATAACCCCATTTATATTTGCTTTTCTATTCTATAACGTAAACTTTGCACAAGATATATACACTCCTTTTCAGGAAAATGACAATACGACCATAGAATATGAAGATTTAATTTCAGCTTACGCAAATTTGGCTGCACTCCACCCCGAAATCAGCAGACTTGATAGTATCGGATTGACTGATTCCGGCAAACCTCTTCATTTATTCAGAATTTCTACGGACCCTTTCACGACTTACCGGGAAGATAGAGAATCCGGTAAACTCGTGTATTTTATTCTCAACGGAATTCATCCCGGCGAACCTTGTGGAATTGACGCTTCCCTTCTTTGGGCAGCACATATATTAAATTCCCCATTTAAAAGTTATCTGGAAGATGTAGTTATTTACCTCGTACCGGTATATAACGTAGGTGGTATGCTTAATCGTGGAATTCCTAATCGACCTAATCAAAACGGGCCGGAAGAATACGGATTTCGGGGAAATTCCAGAAATTACGATCTCAATCGTGATTTTATAAAATTAGATAGTAGAAATGCACGATCTATTGTTCCGGTTTTAAGCCGCCTTCAACCCCATATTTTCATCGATACGCACACTTCCAATGGTGCCGACTATCCCTATGCTATGACTTTGTTACCGACACAAGCCGATAAAGCTAATCCTATTATAGCAGAATATCTTAAAAGTACTATGCTTCCCTATCTATATCGCGCAATGGAAATAGTCGATTTCCCCATGGTTCCTTATGTTTATTCCAGAGGAACTCCGGACAATGGAATTATGGGTTTTCTGGATTTGCCCCGTTATTCCAATGGCTTTGCCAATCTATTTAACGCTCTGGCTTTTACCTCAGAAGCCCACATGTTGAAACCGTACAATGACCGTGTTCTAAGTACGAGGGCGTTTTTGGAAGTAGTGTTAAAGTTTGGTTTAACTCATAAAGATGAAATCCTGGAAAATAAAGCAACTGCTGAAGCCTATCATTTGACGCAGAATCAATGGGATTTTCAGTGGAAACTCAATTGGGAAAAGGAAGAAAAACTTCCTTTCAAAGGTTATACGGCCAAGTATAAGCCATCGGAAGTCACCGATCAAGATAGGCTTTACTACGATAAAAATGAGCCCTACGAAAAGGATATTCCTTATTTCCCCCATTATGATGCCGGGGTAAGCGTTACAAAGCCTGCTGCATACGTAATTCCCCAAGCTTACTACAATATTGCGGAACTCCTTCTGATGAATGGTATTAAAATTGACACAATCAGAGATTCAAGGGAATTCGATTGTACATTCTATAAAATTAAAGACTTCAAGACAGTTGAAACACCATTTGAAGGGCATTATCTCCATAGCGACACCGAAGTAGAAGCATTCACGGAATCCCATACTTTTCAAGCCGGTGACTTTATTGTCTCAACGTATCAGCCCAATGTAGCTTTTCTCATGCACGTCCTGGAACCGGCTTCAGAAGACAGTTATTTCAACTGGAACTTCTTTGACGGGATACTGCAACGGAAAGAATATTTCTCTCCTTATGTTTTTGAGGATATGGCGACAGAATATCTGAATCAGCATCCTGAATTACGGGAAGAACTGGAAAAAGCCAAGGAGAAATCCAAAGATTTACGCGAGAGCGCATGGATGCAATTACAATGGGTGCATGAACGCGGTCCATGGAATGAAAAAACTTTCCGCCTGTATCCTATAGCGCGGATTGAGAAGTAAAAGACCTGCCAAACAGACATAAAATCGGCATTTTAAGATTAAGGAACACATTTTGTTGTTTTAATTAAAAATCTGGCATTTCTTGCAGGTAAGATTATAAGCGACGAGCATTAATATGAAAATATTCAAAACTGTAAAAGGGATTCGGGAATATCTGGACAAACAAAAGACCAATACTATCGGCTTCGTTCCTACAATGGGCGCACTGCACGATGGCCATTTATCTTTGCTTGAGATAGCCGGAGAAGTGAGTGACATTTGCGTAAGCAGTATATACGTAAACCCTACTCAATTTAATGAAGCATCGGATTTAAAGCATTATCCCAGAACATTTGAGCAAGATGTGAAAAAGCTGATAAAGCATAAAAACGATGTTCTCTTTTTCCCGACAGATAAAGAGGTTTATCCGGATGGACTTGAGACTAAGGTCAATGTGGAGCTCAATGGTCTGGCTGACATTATGGAAGGGGAATTCAGGCCGGGGCACTTTGAAGGAATGTTGCAGGTCGTGCATCGCTTGCTCGATATTGTAAAACCCGATTTCATTATCATGGGGCAGAAGGATATTCAGCAAGCAAGAATCGTTGAACAGATGCTGGAGCAGTTGATGCCACAGGTTAAACTTATTATAGGACCTATCAAAAGAGAGATTGACGGACTTGCAATGAGTAGTCGGAATGCGAGGTTAAATCCGGAAATAAGAGACAGGGCAAACAACATATACAAAACCCTTCTCTGGGCTTCGGAAGCTATCCATTCCATGTCGGTTGAACAAGTTGAGGAAAAAGCTATTAATATGCTGGACATTCCGGATTTCAGACCGGAATATTTTACAATAGTGAACGCAAAAACCCTAAAGTCTGTTAATACTATTGAAGAAGATGTGGAGTATATGGCCTGCGCAGCTGTGTGGGCGGGGGAAATAAGATTGATTGACAACATGTATCTGGAAAAGAAATAGTAATTTTGCACAGAAATGATGATAGAAATATTTAAGTCCAAAATTCATCGCGCTGTCGTGACTGAAGCCAATCTCAATTACGTAGGTAGTGTGACGATTGATGCTGCATTGCTGGAGGCTGCCGGGATGATTGAAGGAGAGAAAGTTCAAATCGTAAACGTCAATAATGGCGAGCGACTTGAAACTTACGTCATACCCGGAGAACGGGAATCCGGCGTTGTATGCCTGAATGGTGCTGCAGCACGGAAGGCAGAAGTGGGCGATGTGCTTATTATTATGTCCTATGCACTTATGGACTTTGAAGAAGCCAAAAAATTTAAGCCAAAGACAGTCTTCCCGGATGAATCTAATCGCTTAAATTAAACTTCCTTGGCAAAAGCAGCTAGCAATTCATTTACCGGACAAGTTTTAAAAACCTTACTTTTTCTGGGGATTGGTTTTTTTATCCTCTATCTGGTTTATTATCAGCAGAATTCCTCTTATCAGGCGCAATGTGCACTCGATGGTATCGCAGATGAGGACTGTAATCTGATAAAAAAGGTCTGGACTGATTTTAAATCCGTTAAATTTTTCTGGCTGATACTTGTGATGATCGCTTTTATACTCAGTAATCTGAGTCGGGCTCTACGGTGGAAAATGCTATTAAAACCACTGGGATATAATGCCACTACTACTAATGCATTCTTTGCTAATATGATCGGCTACTTTGCCAATCTCGCCTTACCGCGGATGGGTGAATTCGTAAAAGTAGGAACTCTGTCCAAGTACGAAAAAATCCCCTTTGAAAAAGTGATGGGAACGATTGTCGTCGACCGCGTTATGGATGTTATCTGCCTGTTGATTATGATAGGAGTCGCGCTGATTGTGGACTACGACCTGCTTTGGGGACAGATTTCTGCAGGACTCGCCGTAAAAGATAATTCATCTATTGTATATTGGTTTTGGGTATTTGTAGCTGTAGTTACAGGTATATCATTTGCTCTATGGCTTATGAGAGAACGAATTAAAAAACGTACCCTTTACGATAAAGTCAGAGAAAAGGTTCTGGGCTTTATTGACGGCTTGAAAAGTATAGGTAAACTTGAATCGCCATTACTGTTTATAGCACATAGTGCCTTTATATGGTTGATGTTTTACCTGATGATGTATCTGGCTTTTCAGTCCTTTGAGCCGGTTGCGCACTTAAACCCTTCAGCAGCGCTTATGGTATTTATATTTGGCTCGCTGGGAATGGTAATTCCGTCTCCCGGAGGTATGGGAACCTTCCATTTCCTGACTATTCTTGCACTATCGATTTACGGAATCTCCTCGGCAGACAGTTTCAGCTTTGCCAATATCGTTTTCTTTGCAGTTCAGATATTCTCTGCTGTGTTATTTGGAATTATAGGATTGGTTTTATTGCCTCTGATAAATAAACAAAGCGAGCCAAAACCCATTGAAACTACACTGTAAAGATACTTTGAAGGCTTATGGAAAATATATATTTCGATAAAACCCGCTTAAAAATCAAGACGCTGAAAATGGCGATGACTCAGGCCATTGAATGGCACATGGCAAAGCAGACGGTCGTTTTCACAAATGGCTGTTTTGATATTCTCCATCGCGGCCATATTGAATTTCTCAGTCAAGCGGCATCGCTCGGAGATCGATTGATTATAGGTCTCAATTCAGATATGTCTGCAAAAAGGTTAAAAGGTGAAGGCAGGCCCGTAAATAATCAAGAAGACAGAGCATTAATGCTAGCAACCATGTACTGGATAGATGCTGTGGTGATATTTGATGAAGATACTCCCCTTAGACTCATACAGGCACTTATGCCGGATATACTCGTAAAAGAAGGCGATTATCGCATTGAGAATATCGTGGGCGCTGAAGATGTAATTAAAAATGGTGGGCAGGTATTAAGCCTTAATTTTGTTGACGGATATTCCACCAGCAAAACCATAGATAAAATTAAAGAAATAGATGATAAAGCTTAGAGAGTTTGTAAATGTAATGAACCGGATAGTGCCGGAATCCTATAAAGAATCCTATGATAATGTAGGCTTACTCGTAGGAGATCACGATACTGAGATTACCGGAGTGTTGTGCTGCCTGGACAGTATAGAGGAAGTTATTGATGAAGCTATTGCAAAAGGCTGCAATCTCGTGGTCGCACACCATCCGATTCTTTTCGGCGGCGTTAAACGCCTCAATGAAGAAAATTACGTACATCGAGTGATAAGAAAAGCAATCAAAAATGATATAGCGATCTACGCCGCCCATACTAATCTCGATAATCTATTAAACGATGGAGTTAACAGCCACATTGCTGAAAGAATGGAGCTGATGAACTGCAAGGTTTTATCTCCTAAGAAAGAGAATCACAAGCTTGCAATATATGCCAGTGCCCTGAGAAATGATGTACTAGAAGCACATTTTAAAGAAAATGAAATTATATGGCAGAAGTGGCCAGTTGCCGACAAGAACAGGGCTGATTTCCGTTATGAGACAGAGCTTTCGACCGGTGATTTCAGAAACCACGCAGATTTCCTCCACGAGCAGCAGTTTGATTATGAAGTGCTTGTCTCTGCCCGTAATTCTACTGATGTAGGATCCGGTATTATAGGCGAATTACCTTTGCCGTTGACAGAAAAGCAATTTCTGGATTTATTGCTTGACAAGATGGAGACAAAGGTAGTCAGACATACTGCCCTCCTGAATAAAAGTATCTCCAAGGTTGCAATATGTGGAGGTGCCGGTTCGTTTTTACTACAGACTGCAATACAGGCAGGCGCAGACATATTAGTCACTGCCGATTTCAAATACCATGAGTTTTTTGACGCCGATAAACGCATAATCATCGCCGATATCGGACATTACGAAAGTGAACAATTCACTATTAAATTACTTTACGATATAATTAAGAAGAATTTTAGTACCTTTGCAGTTTATTGCACAGAGGTACACACAAATCCGGTTAAATATTATTATGGCGACAACTAAAAAAGATTTAAGTACAGAGGAAAGATTGCAGGCTATATACCAGCTGCAACTCATTGATAGTGAATTGAAGCAGATTGAGATCCTCAAAGGGGAACTACCCATGGAGGTAGCAGATCTTGAGGAAGAAATCGGAGGGCTGGAAGAAAAGCTTGCTAAAAATCAGGCGCAACTCGACCAGATCAACGATGAAATCAACAGCTATACTGCCAAGGTTGAAGAAGCTAAGGCATTGAAAGAGAAATATAACAAGCAGATGGATGAGGTTAAAAACAAGAGAGAACACGAAGCTCTTGAAAAGGAAATCCAGATGCAGGAACTCGATATTCAGCTTGCTGAAAAGAGAAGAGGTGAAACAGAAACCAAGAAACTTGCTAAAGAGGAGTCTATGGCTGCTCTTAACGAGAGGTTGACAGCACGTAAGGATAATCTCGGCGACAAGAAAGATGAACTTGAAAAGATTATCAAGAAGACCGAGAAAGAAGAGAAATCACTTAAGAAAGAAATTGAAGTAGCGCGCAAAAATATCCCAGCTAGATTGCTGAGTATTTATGACAATATCATCGGACACTACAAGGAAAATAGACTAGCTGTTGTTACAGTTCAGAAAAACTCTTGCGGTGGTTGCCACTATCAGGTTCCGCCACAGACTCAACTTGAAATAAACCTGAGAAAAAAGGTAGTTGAATGTGAGCATTGCGGCAGAATCCTTGTCGACGAAGATATTCTTAAAGAAAAGGAGGAAGTAAGCGCATAATTAATTCCTTTACTCATGGAATTATTACAATATATTTTAAGACCCCGGAAAGTTATCCTTCTCGGGGTTCTTTTTTCTATACTGACATCATTTCTATCCGGAAGTACGCTTCCAGATAGTGAAGTAATTACATCAGCACCTTATAGTATCCAGTATAATGAAGCAGTTAAGCATGCCTACAACAATATCATCAATCTGAAAATCAGGCAGGCAGAAAAAGAAATTGCTGCATTAAACCGGACAGACCCGTATAATCTAGCTATTCTCCATCTGGAAAATCTAAAAGATTTCTTTGATATCTTCATTAACGAAAATGAACAGACCTTTGAAAAGGCTAAGGCTAGATATGAGCAGCGCATTGCTCTACTGGATAAAATGGACATTGATGATCCGCATCTGAAATTTATCACCGGAGAAATTCATATGCACTGGGGAATTCTCCAAGCCAAATTTGGCAATTTTTACCGTGCATTCTCATCAATAAAAAAAGCCTATCACCTCTTTGATAAAAACATCAGGCAATACCCGGATTTCATTCCCAATTACAAAAGTATGGGGATTCTCCGCGCAGCTCTCAGCATTGTACCTCCGGAGTATCAATGGGGTATGAAACTACTCACCGGAATGCAAGGTGATCTTCTACGAGGTCAGACAGATATCGAGCATGTTCTGAATTCAACTACCCCGGAAACCTTTATTTTTTACCGGGAGACGCTGGCAATATATATCATTTTACAACTCCATCTTAAAAATGATCCGGATAAAGCATGGGCTCTTATTCACGGAATCAATATTAACCCTCAGACTGAGCCTCTCAGTTGCTTTGCACTGGCCAATCTCGCTATGCGTACCGGCAATAACGACCTGGCTATTCACTATCTTGAAAATCGTCCTCAGGGTAAGGATTATATGGAATTCCATTATCTAGAATTCATGCTTGGGGAAGCGTATTTGCGTAAGCTGGATAAAAGAGCTATTATTCATCTACAAAATTTTGTCAAAAATTATCAGGGTCATAATTATCTTAAAGATGCATACCAGAAAATAGCCTGGCACGTTTTTATCAACGGCAACGAAAATGATTATCTCGAAGCAATGGATGACGTCCTATCACATGGAACTGCAATTATAGACGCGGATAAAACCGCCGAGAAGGATGCAAAACTTCGCATCGCTCCCAATAAGACACTCTTAAAGTCACAGCTCCTGTTTGACGGTGGATACTACCAGAAAGCACACCTCCTTCTCATAAATAATCGCAGTGAGTTCACCCATTCTGAAAAAGATGGATATGAATATATTTATCGGCTGGCAAGAGTTCTTCATCAGATGGAAAGATATAGTGATGCTACTGTTTACTACAAAGAAACCTACGATATCGGAATAAATAGAAGGGAATATTACGCTTGCAATGCCGCATTGCAACTCGGATTAATTGCTGAAGGGCAAGGAAAGATTGATGAAGCAAAATCCTGGTATCACAAGTGCTTAAACCTCGCTCCCGGAACATATTCTGCAGGGCTACACAGAGCGGCCAAAGCAGGCCTGGAAAGGCTTAAGTAAAGTCGCAGTATTTCCTCTTTAAATCTCGTGTACAAAGCCTATCTTTACACATAAATAAAACAGCGTTAGTATGCGGACAACATTCCTACTTCTTCTTATTACAGGCCTATTCTATTTCAACTCATGTCAGACTGTAAAATGTATCGAGGGCGATGGAACCTCCCTTACTGTGAAACCGGGTTTAGATAATTTTACTAGTGTGGAAAATGCAGGTACATTAAATGTCACAATTGAGTTGGGCTTGCCCGGGCTCACAATAAGCGGTGACAAAAACATAATTGAGACAATAAGTGCAAAAGTAAAAAATAGCAGATTGATTGTCGATACAGAAGGTTGTTATGAAAATGCAAGAGTCAATATTGTCGTAACTTCATTTTCCATCCTAGGTGTAATAAACAGTGGCTCAGGGAATACTACTATTGAAAGTATCCGTGGGAACGGCGCACTTATGCTGGACAATACCGGAAGTGGCAATCTGTATTTCAATGATCTGGGGAATACAGAATCACTTATTGTCAGCCTCAAAGGGAGTGGCAATATAGAAGGAAAAGGGGGTTCGATTATTAATGATTTAAGCCTCACAAATACAGGCAGTGGAGACTATAATTCCATTGCATATCCCACTCGTACTTCCAATATTAATTCTAGCGGTAGTGGCGATAACCATGTATGGACAACGATTAAAACAGATATCAATCTAAGCGGCTCAGGCAATATTATATTAAAAGGTGAATCCGAGATATATGACAATGTCACCGGGAGCGGTGAGCTTAAAAGAGTGTTTTAATCATTCCTCCTGACTTCCGCAACATTTGGACCATGACTTTACAGTTCGCTGATTAACAAGTATTTGCGAAACCTCAAATTGAAATTTGGGTAACCCGTTGCTAAGGTAACGTGTAGATATGTA
>CAYRFF010000033.1:0-3564 GCA_964423575.1 uncultured Saprospiraceae bacterium
TGGACGCCATTCTCAATCGTGAAATTGAGGAGGGGGTTGATGCAGATGAGTTGGCAGAGAAAGTAGAGCGCCTGCGCAACCGGAAACAGAACTTTGGAGAAGTAAATCCCATGGCTGTAGAAGCTTATGAAGAGATGAAAGAACGTTATGATCTTATCGTTCAACAGCGACAGGATGTAATCGATGCCAAGGATTCCCTCGAGGAGACGATCAAGGAGATTGAAAGCCGCGCTACGGAGCTTTTTATGGAAGCCTTTGAGAAGATCAGGGAGAACTTTATATCGGTTTTCCGTTCACTCTTCCGCAGTGAAGATACATGTGATCTCTTGCTTGAAGACCCGGACAACCCACTGGAATCTGTGATTCATATTATCGCCAGGCCCAAGGGTAAAAAGCCTAAAAGTCTCAGTCAGCTGTCGGGAGGAGAGAAGACCTTGACAGCGACGGCACTACTCTTTGCGCTTTACCTTTTAAAACCTGCGCCATTCTGTATATTCGATGAGGTCGATGCTCCGCTGGATGACGTGAATATCGATAAATTCAATAATATCATTAAGGACTTTTCAGCGCATTCGCAGTTTATTATTGTGACTCATAATAAGATGACGATGGCCTCAGTCGATGTAATTTATGGTGTGTATATGGATGAGCCCGGAGTCTCGGGGGTGAGTGCGGTCGATTTCCGTCACTATGAAGACAGCGGTCTTATAATGTCGGAATAAAATAATAAATAGACTGCTTATTTTTGTCTTTTAGCTCGAGGCAAATGTTTAAATCTTCTATCTTTTTGTAGAAGATTTGCAAGCACATTGTCTTGATTCTCTGATATTTACTCTCCGTACTTGCTCAGCCTGCTTAAAATTTCTTCTGAAGATAATCCCTGATCGATATACTGTCTTATATCGCTGATTACATGGTCGACGGCATTGGGCTTAAACCCAAGGTTTCCTGCAATAATTCGACATAAGTTTAGCTCATTTTCATGTACTATCTCATCTGCCAGAATCATTGAAACCAGATCATAAAATTGAGATGCTTTTTCTCTAAAACTCGTCGGTGCTTGGTAGGTTGCAAATTCAGGTCGTTTTATAAGGAGTTCAACCTCAATTTCCTTTAAACCGTGGCGTATTCCGATTTTTTTGATTAATTCTTGCTCTGCTTCATCGATACTTCCATCGGAATAGGCAAGCACTACTAAATTGCGAATATGTGCAAGTATACTTTCATCCATTGTTTCCACTATAAATTCGAGTTTGTTAGTTTCATTGCTACTAAGGCTACTTGTTGCATTATTGTTCTACAAAGTGTCGGCTTTTATAATTGTGTGGTAGTTAGTTGTTACGCAAAATAAAAAAGCCTTACTACACTTTTCGTGTAGCAAGGCTTTCTAGCGGTCTGGACGAGACTCGAACTCGCGACCCCATGCGTGACAGGCATGTATTCTAACCAACTGAACTACCAGACCTTATTTCTTTTCTGCGATCCAAAGATAATAAATTACCTAATTTCCACAACTTCTTTGCAAATTATTATTTGTGTAACACAGTATAAAAAATCTGCAAATTTTTACTCAACATGACCTCTCATATTAAGCAACTGCAAAGATAAAACTACTTTTTGAAATCTGCAAGCAGTAGTGAGAATTTATTTGTAAATAATTAATTTATTGTTGGAAATGATTAGATTTACTGAGAAAGACCTATAATTGACTAGAGCATAAGACTGAAATCTGAAGAAAAATAGCGATATTTGACCGTGCACTTAAGCAACGGTAAATAAAACATATCTTATATGGTATTCTTGGAATTTGAAAAACCACTGGAAAGTCTTTACGAGCAATTGGAAAAGATAAAGCAAGTGGGCAAAGAGGGTATTATCGATGTCGAAGATAACATCAAGCAACTTGAAGAGACAATTAAGAAGAAAAGAAAGGAGATTTACGGAAATCTTACCGGGTGGCAGAAAGTTCAGCTGAGCCGGCATCCGGAAAGGCCTTACACTCTCCATTATGTGAGAGAAATCTGTGACTCTTTTGTCGAGTTGCACGGAGATCGTTATTTCGGTGATGATCACGCTATAGTAGGCGGTCTAGCGCGTATAGACGGGAAGGGATTTGTTGTTATAGGACAGCAGAAAGGAGAAAATACCAAGATGCGCCAGTTCCGTAATTTTGGGATGGCCAGCCCGGAAGGATATCGCAAAGCTCTGAGGTTGATGAGACTAGCTGAGAAATTCAATCTGCCGATTATAACTCTTGTAGATACTCCCGGCGCCAATGCCGATATTGAAGCAGAAGAACGCGGGCAGGCGGAAGCGATTGCAGATAACCTGTTTCAAATGGCTCAGCTTGAAGTTCCCGTAATATCATATATAATCGGAGAAGGAGCATCCGGAGGTGCATTGGGCATCGCTGTTGCTGATAAAGTATTTATGCTGGAGAATACATGGTACTCTGTAATTGCGCCGGAGTCTTGCTCTTCTATTCTATGGAGAAGCTGGGACTACAAGGAGCAAGCAGCTGAGGCATTAAAACTCACTGCCGATTATATGTATAGCTTTGGTCTGATCGATGGAATCGTGAAGGAACCGCTGGGTGGAGCTCATTCCAATTATGTGGAAATGGCTTCAATCCTTAAAAAGCACATATTAAAAGAGGCTGCTGCATTGATGAAGAAAGATCCGGAAGTACGTATTAAAGAGCGCATCGAGAAGTTCAGTAATATGGGCAGGTTCAATATCGACGAAAGTATCAAAGAAGTTATCAATCCATTTGAAGAGGAGGAGGAATAATCTCATACTCTGCCTATGAAGAAATATCTGTTTAAACGCAAGTTCAGAAAGATTAAGGACAGAACTATTCCACAACCGGAGTACCTTGAGCGCATAAGTTCCGTAAATCTTATTTTTGATGCTACTGAAGAAGAGAACAGAGCATTGGCCAAGCGGTTTAAATCGGATTTTGAAAGAAATAAATGCACAGTAAATCTTCTGGGATATCTGAATTATAGACTAAAGGGAGAGGAAAACTCCTTCGGCTTCCCGATTTATGATAGATCGGCTGTCAACTGGTACGGAATACCCAAGTCTGAGGAAATTGATACATTCTGCACTCAGTCTGTGGAAGCTACGATAACTCTCAACCTTCAGGATTTGCCGCACATGGACTTTATCGGAAAGTCATGTCGTTCCTTTCTGAAAATAGGAGTGTCGACAAGTCACGGTTCTTACCAGGATATCTTTATCTCTATTAAGGAAAACACAGTTAAAGAATTTCTGGATGCTTCCCGTAAAATTCTAAAAGAATTAAGACTCAGTCCCGAAAGAAAAGCAACAGTTTAAGTTGAAATTTGCGTAGAGCAAACGGTTCAGGCAAAGACGAAATGTCTTTAAATTATAAGGTTGATAGAGAATGGGTACTTGATGATTATAGTATCGGACTCTCTGTAACTTCTGTATTCTCAATATTCAACTTATGCAGCGCGAGTTTTGAAGCCATTTGTTCAGCTGCCTTTTTATTGAAGCCTATGGAGGAACTCACCATCTCATTATTTACGCAGACGGCAA
>CAYRFF010000033.1:3664-13153 GCA_964423575.1 uncultured Saprospiraceae bacterium
TTTTTATTGAAGCCTATGGAGGAACTCACCATCTCATTATTTACGCAGACGGCAATCTTAAAGCAATCTCTATTATCATTCTTGAACTGTTTAAGTACGCGATATTCGACGGAATAACCGTTTTTCTGACTCCATTCCAGAAGCTGACTCTTGAAGTTATCGTTGTAGTTCTCCAAAATCTCAATGTCGAGATATTTTTTAAGTATATCGTGCGTGATAAGTTCATGCGTGAAAAGGTAACCCTTCTCAATGTATATAGCTCCGATCAATGCCTCCAGGGCATTTCCTAGCATTGAACGTGAAATCTGTACATCATTGAATTCGAGTAAGAAAACATCCAACCCCATTTTCTCGCCGATAATGTTCAGTGTCTTACGTTTGACGATTTTGGCTCTCATCTTGGTGAGGAAACCTTCATCGCTACCCGGATACTTTTTAAATAGGTAATCAGCTACAACAGTAGACAGAACTGAGTCACCCAGGAACTCGAGTCTCTCATTATCTTGAATAATAGGGTTTTCAAGGTCCTGATTGGATCGGTGATAGAATGCTTGTTTATAAAGCTCTATATTAGAAGGAGTGAACTGTAGTGTTTTTTGTAATCGTCTGGCAAAGTTTGCGTCTTGACTTAAAAATATGTTGTAAAGCTTCCTTAGCAAAATCTACACTATTTTAATTATAAGGCTTTAAAGATGATGGATGCGTTATGGCCTCCGAAGCCAAATGTGTTACTCATCACTGCTTTGACCTCTCTTTCCTGAGCCTTGTTAAATGTAAAGTTCAGTTTCTGATCGATATCCGGATCAGGCTCACTGAAGTTTATTGTAGGTGGTACTTTGTTGTTTTGAATTGCAAATAATCCTGCAATCGACTCAACTGCTCCTGCAGCACCCAGAAGGTGTCCGGTCATGGATTTGGTAGAGCTTATATTAAGATCGTAGGCATGTTTGCCAAAAACCTTCTTTATAGCTTCAGCTTCTGCAACGTCTCCGAGTGGAGTCGATGTTCCATGTACGTTGATGTAGTCGATATCTTCGGGATTCAGGCCGGAATCTTCAATCGTTTTACGCATAACTCGCATTACGCCATTACCTGAAGGATCCGGGGCAGTAATATGATAGGCATCTGCCGTCATTCCTACACCGACGATTTCCGCGATGATATTGGCCCCCCTCGCAACTGCATGCTCGTATTCTTCCAGGAATAAAGCTCCACCACCTTCACCCAGTACAAAGCCATCTCTGGTTCTGTCAAATGGGCGTGAAGCAGTCTGCGGAGAATCATTCCGCTCACTCAGCGCTTTCATGGAGCTGAATCCACCGACACCGGCCTTGGTAACAGCAGCTTCAGAACCACCGCATAATATCGCCTTGGCACGTCCAAGACGAATGTAGTCTGTTGCGTTGATAATTGCATGCGTTGATGATGCACAGGCGGAAATTGTACCGTAGTTAATACCACCAAATCCGAATTCAATGGAAATATGTCCCGGTGCAATATCAGCAATCATCTTGGGAATCATGAAAGGGTTATAGCGCGGAGTTTCGGAATTCTGACTTTCAATCTCCTGTTCAAGAGAACGTAAACCACCGATTCCTGAGCCCCAGATAACACCTATCTCTGTCTTATCGACTTTGTCCAGATCCAGGCCTGAATTGGCAATAGCTTCACGTGCAACTACAAGTGCGTATTGTGAGAATAAATCGAGTCTGCGCGCATCGCGCCTCCCAAAGACTTCATCTCCATCGAAGCCTTTTACTTCACAGGCAAATTGTGTTTTAAAGTGCTGCGGATCAAATCTCGTTATAATATCTGCTCCGGACATTCCCTTAAAAAGACCTTCTTTATATTCCTCAAGGGTGTTTCCTATAGGGGTAATTGCTCCCATTCCCGTTATTACAACTCGCTTCATATTCAGACTATTTACACAATTATACCACTTTATAAGGTGCTTGTAAAATATACGCTGTGAAAATTATACATTTACAAAGACCAAAAAATTCTTTTACTTAATATAAAAACAGACACCCGATATTAAATCGGATGTCTGAAAAAATGATAATCTCTTTTTTATGAATTTGTTTGACTCTCCAGGTAATCGATTGCATTACCTACAGTTTGTATATTTTCTGATTCTTCGTCCGGAATAGAAATGTCAAATTCCTTCTCGAATTCCATAATAAGTTCCACAGTGTCAAGTGAGTCCGCACCAAGGTCATTTATGAAGCTCGCTTCACGTGTAACCTCTGATTCATCAACTCCTAGTTTGTCTATGATAATCTGTATTACCTTTTCTGTAACATTAGCCATTTGTATAAAATTTTGTTTAAAGTGCAAAAATAACATCTTATCTGCAATTTTGACAATCTTTGTCTGTTTTTGTTAATTCAATTCTCTTTGGAAAAGTTCCCGAGAAGTATTTTTTAGTTTCCACAAATAGCGACAGCAGCCATTGGTAGTATGGCTACAACGCTGACTAGCTATAAGGGATTAACAGAATAAAATGCCCAAATTGATATGCATAACTTCCATTTGCGGAAGCTATACATACGGCAAGATATGTATTATATGTGAAATAATAGAAGTTGTCAGAAAAATATAGTGAACTAAAACAACTACTTTGCCTGTTTTATTTATTGTCTTGCAATAATTGTACTAACTTGTGAATTCGTTTTAAACCATTGAAGACTTTTTATGAAAGTGAAGCATTTTAACCGGACAAAGATAATTGCGACGGTAGGACCCGCGTGTAGTTCCTATGAAATGTTACTTGCGTTAGTAGAGGCAGGTGTAGATATTTTTAGATTGAATTTCTCACACGGAACGCATAATGAACATCTGCAGGTTATCAACAGAATTCATTATATCAACAATAAGTATAATACTCATATCGGCATTCTTGCTGACTTACAAGGCCCCAAGCTGAGAGTAGGGGAGATTGAAGGAAATGGGGTCGATTTAAAGAAGGGAGACTTTATTAACTTCGTAAATAAGGAAGTCGTAGGAAATAAAGAAAGGGTGTATATGAGCTATGCTCAGTTTTCTCAGGACGTTGAAGTAGGGGAGAGAATTCTAGTCGATGATGGTAAAATCGTTCTTGAAGTAAAGGAGATAGTGGATAAAACTACGGTAAAGCTGGAAGTAATATTCGGCGGAATACTCCGTAGCAATAAAGGTGTAAATTTACCGGATACTAAAATATCACTTCCGTCCCTGACCGATAAGGATTATGCTGATCTCGAGTTTATTCTGACGCAGGATATCCATTGGATCGCTCTTTCATTTGTAAGAAAACCGATTGACCTGCTGAGACTTGAAGCAATTCTGAAAGAGAATAACCATCCGGCTAAAATCATTGCTAAAATTGAGAAACCGGAAGCAGTGGAAGATATTGATAATATTATAAAGGCTTGTAACGGAGTGATGATTGCAAGGGGCGACCTGGGAGTGGAAGTTCCTATTGAAAAGCTACCGACAATTCAGAAAAGCATTATCCAGAAATGTGTAGAACGCGCGAGGCCGGTGATAGTTGCAACACAGATGATGGAGTCGATGATGGAGAATCCTTCTCCTACAAGAGCAGAGGTGACTGACGTTGCTAATGCTGTTCTCGACGGATCGGATGCGGTAATGCTGAGCGGAGAAACTTCAGTGGGTAAACACCCTGTCCGCGTAGTAGAAGCGATGGATAAAATAATTGAGGAATCTGAAAAAGCATTGGAACCGGGTAAGCACCCATCTTTTTCATCCAGATCTTCGACTTTTCTCAGCGATGTGATATGTCTCAATGCAGCCAAGACG
Source organism: uncultured Saprospiraceae bacterium (assembly GCA_964423575.1). Lineage (GTDB taxonomy): Bacteria > Bacteroidota > Bacteroidia > Chitinophagales > Saprospiraceae > CAYRFF01. Next base: position 7,466 of record CAYRFF010000033.1, read on the forward strand.
GCTGAAGATGTGAATGCAAAGGCAATTATCGGCATGACTTATTCCGGATATACCGCCTTTAAAATGTCCTCTTTCAGACCGCGGGCACCGATTTTTATTTTTTCGGAAAGACATACAATACTATCAACTCTGAATCTCGTATGGGGAGTGAAGTGTTTTTACTACGATAAATATACCTCGACCGACGATACACATAAAGACGTAAATAAAATTCTTAAAAATAAAGGATACCTAAAAGCCGGCGATGTCGTTATAAATACCGGAAGTATGCCGATTGAAGAGCGTCTGAGAACAAATATGTTGAAGGTCTCGGTCGTTAAATAATAAAATATAATTATATGTTTCGAGTTCTCATGAGCATTCTATTTAGCCGGAAAGTTAAATTGTCTGTCTCGTTATGGGGAGCATTAGCCCTAGTATTCTTGACAGGACTGACTATTAATGCTCAGGAAGATCGGATAAGCGAAGGTGAAATTCACAAGCAGGAACAATATATTGCTGCTTTTACACCCACAATCTATGGTCTTGGAGGCCCGCAGGAACAGATAGAAAAACTGTTGGATATAACATCTTCAGATCCGATGAATGATGCAGCATATTATGTGCTAGCTAAGCTCTACTTTGAGATAGAGGACTTTCCCGCTGCACTGGATTATGCACGTCGGGCATGGAATATCGATAGAGATAATAGCTGGTATGCTATATTTATGGCAGAAACTCAGGCTGCCCTAGGCGCCTATGCGGAGGCAGCTGACACATATAAAGAGCTTTATGATAAAAATCCCGGAAATCTCGAATATGCTATTGATTACGCATATCATCTGATGGCTGCCGGACAAAATACTGAGGCACTTGAAATTATTGAGCAAACTGAAAGAAACAGGGGGTTTAATCCAGAGTTAAGCTTTCGCAAAATCCGCATCCTCGAAAAATTGAATAAAAGCGAGGAGATTGTGCGTGAATGGGAGAAACTTATCGATCATGACCCGGCCGACATGTCCTACCGACTCAGTCTGGCACAACATTATCTCGCAGTAGGAAACTCTGACAAGGTAAAGGAAACTCTGAATGAAATTCTCATCGCGGACCCTGAAAACGTACGTGCTCAGATGGCACTTTCTCAGTTCAGAGATGAAAAGGGTAGATATTCCGATTCGGAATTGGAAGGAATTGTACGAGATCCGTCCAAGTCTCTTGACCTGAAAATTAACAGCATGTTGCCCGAGATGGTGAATTTAAATCCTGACTCGACAGAAAAGAATACTCTGCTGACTACATTGGCTGAGGAAATCACTCAACAATATCCTGAAAATGCCAAGGCTTGGTCACTCCTCGGTGATTTTTATTTTAACCTGGGCAACACAGGAAAAGCGACTCAATCATTTGCGAAAGCTTGTAAACTCACTAAGTCGGTCTTCAGTGTATGGCAACAGTATCTCAATTGCCTTAGCTATACAGCGGACTATAAACAGCTGGAGTTGAAGGCAGATGAGGCATTGATGTATTTTCCTAATCAAGCTATCACATACTATTATTTAGCTTACGCAAATGTCATGCAGGATAACCATAACGGAGCCTTGAGCAACCTGATGCAGGCACAATATATGACCGGGAGAAATTATATGCTGCTACAGAGAATTGCCGGAATGCAGGCATATATTCAGGCAGTTAAAAACTCCAATCCTGATGCATTAAATAAAGCGATAAACAGTTATGCAACAGCGGAAGAGGTTTCGCCGGAAGCTGTATGGTGGCTGCTAAAAGCCTATGATGATATCGATGAAAAGCCTGAAGTAAATGTTCTGAATCTCATCGATAGCAAAGTGCCGGAAATTGCAGAGACAATGGATAGGTATTTTGTAACGGCAAAGTATTATCAGCTTACAGATAACAATACCAAGGCTCTGGAGTATGTGCTTAAGAGCTATTATCAGACGGGATATACAAGACCGGAAACGGCCGTAATGGTGGGAGATCTTTACCTGGCTTCAGGAGATAAAGAAAATGCGAGAATGTGGTATAAAGTAGCTGCATCCCAGACTTATTCCGATAAAATCATATCGAAGAAATTGAAGGAAACTGACTCATGAACAGGAAACTGATAACTATTTTCTTCCTGCTGGTGACAGGGGTGATGTTTTCTTGCACAGGAAGTAAAAAAACAATTGAAGAACCTATGGAGGAGCTTACGACAGCAGATTTATTTTACCGAAGTATTTTGAATCAGGAAGATTCTTTTTCCAGTATGGAGCTTAAAGGACGGATCGGACTGGATTCACCTGATTTTGCTGGGAGTGGTACCTTTGTGATCAGGATGAAAAAAGACAGCGTATTATGGGCGCGGGTAACTAAGTTTGGACTAGAGATAGCCCGTGTTTCCATTAGCCCTGAAAAAACTATTTTTATCAATAGAATCCAACGGGAATATGTAGAAGTGAATACAGAATCATTTGTGAGCACTTATCTCAAGATGCCACTGGATTTTAAATCCGTTATGTTGTTGGTACTGGGAGATGTCCCCGTTCAATATAATGCAATTCCACCTTTAAAACTTGATGACAATAATCTGCAGGTAAAGGGGAAAATGACTTCGATACCGGGAATGTTGGATGTAATCTATGCGAATCCTGAAACCAAGCCCATCTTTGCCCAGGCGATTACAGATAGCGGCCATAGAATAGAAATAAAGAACGGTAATTTCCATGAATTAGAGGGGATAAGTAGTTTTCCTTCAATAAGACATTATGAATTTCAACAGGGAAGGGATGAATATATTATCGATATGGAGATAAGTAGTCTTGACCTGAACAAAGACCTTACTTATCCTATAGATATACCATCTGGCTATAAAAGGAAAAACTGGTAAAACAACGAATATGAATCGGCTGGTCACCATATCATTTCTGTTTCTTCTCTTTCTGTCCGGTATTTCTGCTCAGACAGTTGAAAGCTTGAATAAAGAACAAGCCAGAATCAGAGAGGAAATCGGCATGATTACCAAACTTATCAACCAGACTTCTTCCTCGCTCCTTTCTCAGCAGGAAAAATATAACTTATTAATACAGCGCCGCGATGCCCGTAAAAATCTGATTCAATCACTCAATGCCGAGATTCGTGTGATGGAGGCTCAGATTAAAGTAAAAGAAGCCAAGATTGATTCCATCAATACCGAGGTGGAACAGATTAAAGCAGAGTACGGGCAACTTGCGAGACAAGTGTATCTGTGGAAGAAGTCATCTAGTCCGTATATCTACCTGCTTTCTGCTCAATCGATGAATCAGGCATTTCGTAGGTATTTTTATATAAAGCAGTTTGAAGAAAGCAGAAAAGCCAAGCGTCAACTCCTAGTGGAAATGATGGCAGATGAAGAAAAGGAGAAGCAATTGCTGGAGGAAGCACAGGAAGAAAAAAGAAAAGTATCCGCAGCAAGACAAGCTGAGAATAAGAGCCTGGAGACCGATATCAACGCTATGCAAGTTACTTTAAATGAATTACAGGGTAGACAGGAAGAGTTGAAAGCCAATCTCAATCAGCAGAAAAAAGCGATGGAGCAGTTGGAAAAAACGATCGCGGATCTGATTACAAAGGAAACAAAGAAAGAGACAACTACTTCTGCCGGGCTAGCAGAAGCTCCCGAAGCAGTAGCTCTGGCAAAGGCATTTGCCTCCAATAAAGGGAAGCTGCCCTGGCCGGTAAAAAAAGGATTTATTGGGATGAAGTTTGGAAAGCAGGCACATCCGACATTGAAAAACCTGACTATCGAAAATAACGGGATTGATATTACAACGGATAAGAATGCACAGATTACAGCCATTTTTAATGGTAAAGTAATCAGTGTCGTCTATGTGCCGGGATATCAGAAAATGGTTATTATAAAGCACGGAAATTATTATTCGGTATATTCACACCTGGACGATGTATTTGTGAAAAAAGACATGGAAGTAGCCACGGGAACGGTAATCGGAACCGTGTTCTTTGATGAACAAACACAGAAAAGTCAGGTCCATCTGGAAATATGGCAGGGAAAAGATAAACTTAATCCTGCCCAATGGTTGTTAAAAAGTAAATAGAATAAATAATCAGGAGATAAATATATGGGGCATGATTGGAATCTGAATGTGGAGGATGGCCATCTGACCAGTGGTCTGGAAACGGCAATCCTCGTCGCACTTATCACACGTGATGAGAATGAGCAGCTTGTAGAAGAACATCTTGATGAGCTGGAGTTCCTGGCGCTGACTGCGGGCGCAACAACCCGCAGGCGGTTTACGCAGGCGCGTGAAACTCCGGATCCGCATAGTTACATCGGAAAGGGAAAACTAGAAGAAATAGCGGATTATGTTAAAAACTTTGAAATCGACCTGATTATATTTGATGATGATTTGTCTGCTAGCCAGGTAAATAGCGTTGAAAGGGCGACCAAAGTGAAAGTGATTGACCGCTCAACTCTTATTCTCGATATCTTTGCAGGACGTGCACAGACTGCTCAAGCGAAGACTCAGGTCGAGCTCGCACAAATGCAATACCTGCTACCGCGCTTACGTGGTATGTGGACTCACTTGGAGAGACAGCGTGGAGGAATCGGAATGCGCGGACCGGGAGAGAAGGAGATTGAGACGGACAGACGTATAGTAAGAGACAGAATTACTAAGCTTAAGGAATCTCTCGCAAAGATTGACAAACAAAATGAAACGCGGCGTAAAAGCCGGGGAGAACTTATCCGCGTTGCACTTGTCGGATATACCAACGTCGGTAAATCGACTCTGATGAATCTCTTGTCCAAGGCTGATGTATTTGCAGAAGATAAATTATTTGCGACTTTGGATACTACGGTACGGAAAGTAGTGCTGGATAGAATTCCATTCCTCTTGTCTGATACTGTGGGTTTCATACGTAAACTACCTACCCACCTTATTGAAAGTTTTAATACCACGCTTAACGAAGTTGAGGAAAATGATATCCTCCTGCATGTTGTGGATATATCCCATCCTCAATATGAGGATCAGATAGAGACGGTAGAGAAGACTCTGCGAGATATAGGTGTTGAGGATAAGGAAGTTATTTATGTTTTTAATAAAATAGATCTATATCGAGAACGCTATTTTGATAAATATCTGGAAGCGGAAACTAAAGAAGCACTTGAAAAAGATCTCTTTGAAAGCCTGAAGAGCAGATATGGTGAAAAAGCCATATTATGTTCTGCGGCCACCAGAGAAAATATTACTGAATTAAGGGAATTACTTAAAGAAAATGTAATAGATCAATATCGGATAAGATATCCCTACACCGAACATTTATGGACCTAAAGAATGAAGACTTATGTTACTGAAAAAATATGCTGAACTGTTGGTTAATTATTGCGTGGAAGTACAAGAAGGAGAAACTGTATATATCTCCTCAACAACTCTAGCTGAACCACTAGTCAAAGAAGTTTACAGAGCTTGCCTTGAAGCCGGTGGATTTCCCTTTGTTGAGATGAATTTTCAGGACCAGGAATATCTACTGTATCGCTATGGGAAAAAGGAGCAATTAAAGCAGTTTTCACCGTTGTATACCTTAGCTATGGAGAAGTTTGACTGTTTTATTTCTATACGAGCACCATTTAATATATTCAGTAACACAGATTCCGATCCGGTAAAATCTGCCATGCGGCAAAATGCAGATAAAAAATGGCGGGATTTTTATTTT
>CAYRFF010000033.1:13253-36536 GCA_964423575.1 uncultured Saprospiraceae bacterium
TTTTCTACCAAAGGAAGAACCTGGATTAATAGCTATGGAACGACCAATATGCCTTCAGGAGAAGTCTATACTTCTCCGGTAGAAGATAGCGTAAATGGCACAATTTATTTTTCATATCCGGGCTTTTATCAGGGTAAACAGGTAAAGGGGGTCAGGCTGAATGTCAAGGATGGATATATTGAATCCTGGGATGCAGAAGCGGGAAAACAATACCTGGACCATATATTTAAATTGGATGGAACGAGGAGGTTTGGTGAAGCAGCAATAGGAACTAATGATGAAATTGACCGCATCACCAATAATATTCTTTTCGATGAGAAAATGGGTGGCTCGGTACACATGGCTATAGGACAATCTTATATCCAGGCCGGTGGTAAAAATCAATCCACTGTTCACTGGGATATGATTACGGATATGAAATCCGGAGGGAAAATCTACGTAGACGGTGAACTTTTATATGAAAATGGAGAGTTTTCTATAACATAATCGCAACAATATATGTTAAATGATATAACAAACGGGTAATAATAAGGCGAAAGCGCTATTCTTTTACCTGACAGAAGATAAAAAAATACAAAATTTTCTATCTTTGCACATCAAATTTAAAAATTAGACGTTTAACTAGTAATTTAACAATTAAAAATCAAATATTTTATGAAAAACTTTTTGAAAATTGGACTCTTTGCAATGCTTGGACTGTTAATGTTCAGTACTGCTTGTAACCCGGATGAGGATGTAGTAAAGGAAGGCCCAAAGGCGGTTCTTGAGGTTGGAGGAAGCTATGCTGATCAGACTTGGGATCCAGGTAAAATCTTGGGACCGATTACTATTACTTTTACTGCTGGTGATGCGGACTTAAACGGTGTTTACCTTTATAGAAATGGTGAAAAACTTGGAACTGCTGATTTCTTGGTTGATGACGAAACCAAAGCAGCTAACCCTTTTAACCTATCAGAAGATCAGAAGAAAGAGGTAACTTTTGAATTCGCTGTAGTATTAAGTAGCGAAGAAACTACTGATAAATATGAGTTTGAGGTAGTTGACTTGAATCAGAAATCAGCTACTGTTTCAATTGACCTTACTACTGAAATCCAAGGTACTCCTGTAGAAACACTTACTGCCTACCTAATGTATAACAAAGATGGTCAGAAGCCAGGTGGTCTTAACCTTGACGCAGCAACTGCAGAAGAAGCTTCAGTAAGCTACAACTCTGCTGATGCACACATCAGAGACGCAGGTATCGATATGGGACAACCAAATGATAAGAACTGGATTCAGAAAATCCTTCCTGCTAATAGCTCAGGTTTAATGCCATTCCACGGTGACTTTGATGCTGTTACTTTAAGAGAGCAGATTCAGGAACTATTTGAATCAACAGCTACAGTTTCTATGTCAGACAAAGTAAGCGTAGGTGATAGATTCATCGTTGAAAAAGGTGGAAAATACTACCTTCTGATTACTAGAGAAGTTAACGTAACTGCTGATGATAACAACGATTATTACATGTTTGATATCAAGCGATAATCAGTAGGGATTAAGATAAAATTTCCTTAACTAAGAAGAGCATTGGTGAATTTCATCGGTGCTCTTTTTTTATTTCTACCTACCTGCTTTTCTCGCTTTCGCAAATACCTTTCTCCGATTTTATCTAGATTTTACTACACTTTGTCGAACAAAGGGAACTTTTTATAAGGAACTTGCCTTAATAAGGTACATTGTATCACATAGTACCTTATATTTGTAATATGATTAAGATAGAAAATATAGAAGCTCAGATGCGCAAGGGAGTCCTTGAACTATGCGTTCTTTCGATTATCGAGAAAGATGATGTGTATTCATCTGATATTATCAATCGATTGAAGAAAGCGGAGTTAATCGTAGTTGAAGGGACTCTGTACCCTTTACTTAGTCGCTTGAGAAACGATGGCCTGTTGGATTATTACTGGGAAGAATCGAGTAGTGGTCCACCGCGCAAATATTATAAACTGACTGAAAAGGGCGGAACGTTTTTAACTAAACTTACCGAAAAATGGGAAAAATTAAATCGTGCAGTAGAGCACGCAACTCAATAAATGAAATACTATGAATAAAGTGGAAAATATAAATCTCGGAGGATTTCCTTTTATTATCGATGAAGATGCTTATCAACAACTAGATAGATATCTTAAAGCTGTACGCGCATATTTCTCATCCAGTTCTGGACAAGATGAGATTATGAATGATATTGAGATAAGGATTGCTGAAATCTTTCACGAGGAACTAGGACATGGAAAGATAGTCGACAAGAAGATAGTCGATGCTGCAATTAACAGATTGGGTAGACCGGAGCAGTTTGATAGTGAACATGAAGGTTCTGGTAGGAATACTGCTTATGAATACGCCGATTCAGAACATAAAAGTTCCGGTAGTTCGGATAGTTCCTCATACCGCACTGGGAAAAAGTTGTTCAGAGATACTGACAACAAAGTAGTCGCAGGTGTAGCTAGCGGACTAGCTGCATATTTTGGTCTGGCAGAACCCTTATGGGTGAGAATAATATTCGTTTTGCTTCTGCTGGGCGGATTATCCGGGGGACTTATTTATATTATCTTCTGGGCTTTAATGCCAGAAGCTAAAACTGCTGCCGATAAGCTTTCAATGCATGGCAAAGAAGCGACATTCTCCTCCATAGGTAGGATTGTAGAGGAGGAAGTTTCCAATCTTGGGAAGAAGTTTGAGAAATGGACGACGTAAATTATTATTTCTCGACTTGTAGAAGTCTTGATTGAAAATTTAATCGCCTTGGAAGCAGACAGAATTATCCGGACAGAATAGCATAAAAGTTAACTAGGAAATCAATGGCGACAGTAATACTCTATGGATATTACTGTCGCTTTTTTATGCTGCTAGCAATGGTATTTTTAGGAAGATTAAGAGCTGATAGTTGAATTTATACGATAATTCACAATGCTTAGTAATCGCAAGCAGATTGATGTTCAATTGCGACTTGGAAGAAAAACGGGCTGTTTATATACTCAAGTTGGGTAGAACGCTTTATATTAGTCTTGGACAAAACAGAGATCATAGATTATGGGGAAATATTTACACACTTTGCCTTTAATGGTATTCCTTTTATTACTCATTTCTTCTTGCAGTCCGACCTATTACGTACCGAATACAAGCAATGTCCCTCTGTTATCTGAAAAAGGAGAAACCAAAATATCAGCAATGTTTGGCAGTGCTCTCGATCATGACTATGAGTTGCAGATTGCTCATAGCCCTGTAGACAATATTGGCCTTATAGGGAATTTTTATTACGGAAGTGAAACCTCGACAGGTAAAGGTGATGGACAGTTTGTTGAGCTTGGTGCAGGATATTATACCACGTTGGCGGAAAGAGACTACCTTCTTTTTGAAACTTATGCCTTGCTAGGGGCGGGGAGAGTTGTTAATAGCTTCTCTTCTTCAGATAAGATCGGTGAACTGCGGGCTAACGCTGCTAGAATTGGGATACAGCCCGCCATTGGACTTAAAATTAAATGGGCGGAAATAGCCCTGTCGGGAAGGGTTGCCTTTCTTAACTTTTTTAATGTTACCGGAGACCTTAGAAATCCAAATGATGACAGTAGTTATGTTGAGAGATTGCGGAGGAATAATCAACATATCTTAATTGAGCCCGGGCTGACCTTAAGAGCAGGCCTTAAAAATGTAAAATTGCAAGGCCAATACCTACTGAGTTACCCTATAGTCGGTAGATATTCTCGGTTTGAGGATATGCGTTTTTCAGTAGGAATAATTGCCAGCTTTTAGCCGATTGTATTGGATTCCTCTTTTCTTATACATTCAGGCCACCGCAGACACTCAGCACCTGCCCGGTGATGTACGACGACATATCCGATGCCAGGAAAACGACTGCATCGGCAATCTCCTTAGTAGCTCCAAAGCGCTTTAGCGGAATACTTTTATAGTACTCTTCTACGACTTTTTCATTCAATTGTCCGGTCATTTCAGTTTCTATAAAGCCGGGAGCGATAGCATTACAACGGATATTACGTGAACCGACTTCTTTGGCGATGGATTTAGTAAAGCCTATAATACCGGCTTTGGAGGCTGCGTAATTTGCCTGTCCTGCATTCCCAAATACGCCGACGACAGAACTCATGTTTATAATTGAACCTGACCTCTGACGCATCATTGGCTTGAGAATATGCTTGGTAAGGTTGAATACAGACTTGAGATTGACCTCGATAACTTTATCCCACTGTTCTTCACTCATACGTAACATAAGAGTATCTTGAGTGATACCGGCATTATTAACAAGAACGTCGATACGCCCATGTTTTTCTATGATATCGTTAACCAGTATTTCGCAAGCATTATAATCTGAAGCATCGGATTGCATATATTCCACGGTAAAGCCTTTACCATTTAATTCATCGGCTATTTTTGCAGAGCTTTCTGCAGACGATCTGTAGGTGAAAATGACAGTGGCTCCATTTTCAGCCAAATGACGTACAATTGCTTCTCCTATACCGCGCGATCCGCCGGTGATAAGTACCACTTTTCCTTCTAATAATTTCATAATTAATTGACTTTTGACAATTCAGATTTTAGATAATCAATGACATTTACTTCTTCGATATCTCTGCCTTTTAGTATGGCGAGCTCATACGAAATCCAGTCACCGATATTGACAAGATACAGTATATGTTCAATAAAGCTATTTCCCTTTCCGTACAAATCAAAGATTGAGGAGGTACACTTCTCAATAATTTTCTTGTTTATATCCATTCGCAAGCTATTGCGTTGCGAATTATAACTGCTGCGCAAGAAGAAGACAGCTATATCTTTTTCATCTTTCCAGCCTACGAGTTCATTGTGGTTCATTTCAGGAATTGCATGATGCCAGCAGAGAGTTTTAGCATTTTCATTTATCTGTTGCCTCCATCGCATAGCCAGCGGCTCCATTGTAACTTCTGAATATATTACAATTTCCTTTTCTTTTATTTTACCTGCCAGGTCTCTAGCCACTGTCCTTATTTCTTCCTGTTCTGCACGCAGAAGATCAGCGGTACGTAAGATTTCTTTTTTCCATCTCTCCTGAACGAGTTTCAGATGATTGAGGACTCCCAGCTGTGCTACAATACTGTAGCCGAGACAAGCGCGGGGAGAAGAATAGCTATTGGGTACTCTGATGTATGAATGGCCGTTTTCTCTGGCCATTTCCAGGAGTTTGCCACCGGAACTGATACATACAATCTGCGCGCCTTTGGCTATGGCTAACTCATAGGAGGTCAGAGTTTCTTCGGTATTTCCCGAATAAGAATTACAGATTACCAGGGTTTTTTCGTTTACCCAGGCAGGTATGGTGTATCGCTTGGAAACGGCGATGGGTTTAGTGGAGATGTTGCTGCAGATAGCTTTTACAAAATCTCCTCCAATTCCGGATCCTCCCATACCGCTTATGAGAATATTTTGTACCTTGCTTATGTTGATTCCGGAGAATTCTGTAGTCTCTACAATGCTTATTGCATCTTCTAATTGATTGGGGAATTCCCCAATCATATCCAGCATTGTTGAAAATTGCTTATTATTGTTCATATCACAAGTATAAGAAATACTTCTTTAATTTTATGCCTGAAAAAAGCCAAAGTATAGGAGAGTGGGGTGAAGAGGTCGCAGAAAACCATTTGCGTAAGCTAGGATTTCAAATTCTGGAAAGGAACTGGCATGCATCTCATGCGGAGGTGGACAGGATTGCTATGGATGGGGAAGTGCTTGTATTTGTGGAGGTTAAAACGATTCATATCAGGCAGGCAGAAGTGGAGAACATAGTAAGTAAGGCGCAGAGAGCGAGAATAGCAAATGCTGCATCGATTTATATGGATGAAATAAATCACGACTGGGAGATAAGATTCGATTTGCTGGAAGTGAAATATCACGATAGAGATAACTATTCAATCAGGCATATTAAGGACTTTTTTTATCCGATGTGGGAAATTTGAATAAAAACTATGGGAATATGCAGAAAGTAACTATCTTTGCAACCCCATAAGAAAAATGAGTAAAGACATGAAAAAGGAAATACATCCGGAAAATTATAGATTGGTAGTTTTTAAAGACATATCAAGCGATGATGCGTTCTTGACGAAATCATGTGCAGAAAGCAATGAAACCATCGTCTGGGAAGATGGAAATGAATACCCACTGGTGAAAATGGAAATCAGTGCATACTCTCATCCATTCTTTACCGGTAAGATGAAATTTGTTGACTCTGCTGGTCGAATTGATAAGTTTAATAAGAAATTTGCCAATTCTCGCTTTGGTAGAAAAGACCAAGTAGAAGAAGAGAACTAATAGGATAGAGACGCAGCAATGTGGATCTATAAAATGATTTTTGAAGGCTTCGTTTCAATTCGCTATCTTAAGCAGATCGATATTGAAACGAGGCTTTTTTATATTGTACACCCATGAAAAATATTATTCTATTTGATGATAATGAACGAGAGGCATTTTTGCCCCTGGTCTATACCCGTCCTGTAAGTGAATTGAAAATCGGTATCCTGACTATCCGCGAGAAGTGGGAGAAGTATCTCGGTGGAGAAGCGAGTTACATTACGCCGGATTACCTGACTGGATTATTTCCGATTACTATAGGAGAGGATAATATCGTCATAAACTCGAGGGCTTTACCTACACCAGAACTCGTTGCCAAAATCAAAGAACTTGATTATAATGAAGCGCTGTTGAAGAACGACCATTTACTGGCAGTCAGACTAAATGAGCACAATTTCAGAGATCTCATTGATGATAAGGATACTGAATCACTGGAAGGAATACAGTTTCACGATTCAGCTGATAAGGTAATCAGACAATTGACTCATCTTTGTCAGTTCAATGGTTCAGAAATTGAAACGGACTTTAAACTCCTGACTGAAGGGAGAAAATCCGCAGAACTGCATTCCTCTAATATAATTATCGGAGAAGGTGCAATATTTCTAGAAGAAGGCGCCTCTGTTCTCGCTAGTACGCTGAATACGACAGAAGGACCGATATACATCGGAAAGAACGCTGAGGTACAGGAAGGAAGCCATTTGCGTGGGCCACTTGCTATAGGCGAGTCTGCAGTAGTTAAAATGGGTGCTAAGATTTATCCCGACACTACTCTAGGGAAAGAAACAAGAGTAGGCGGTGAAGTAAATAACAGCATCATCATGGATTATACCAATAAAGGCCACGATGGGTTCCTGGGGAATTCCGTTATAGGCTCCTGGTGTAATCTCGGTGCTGACACCAATACTTCCAATCTGAAGAATAATTACTCTGAGGTGAAACAATGGTCGTACAAGACAAATGATTTTGAACCGACGGGAACGCAGTTCTGTGGACTTGTGATGGGCGATCACTCCAAGAGTAGTATTAATACCATGTTTAACACGGGAACGGTTGTCGGGCTATGCGCCAATGTATTTGACAGTGGTTTCCCTCCGAAGTTTGTGCCATCTTATAGCTGGGGTGGAAGTAAATCGGACTGGGAAACTTATGACTTTGAAAAAGCGATGATTTCCGTGCAGAAAATGATGAATAGGAGAGACAAGTCGCTGGATGACGGTATGCTGAAGGTGCTGGCTTATATCTTTGAACGAACTCGCTACAAGAGAAAGAAATAAAAATTTGCTTTAAGCGGAAAAGAAAGAAGAGCAATACATAACGTCTCTTTTAAACTGTTCCCGATGGAAAGCATTTATTAAGTTGAATAGAGAACTTAAAAAAGAAAGAAATATGTTTTCAATAAATATATATGTAAAATTTGCTCTGATAGCAGTACTCCTGGGAGGAGGAATAGTATTGGCCTTTGCCTATGGTTTCTGGTACGCTTTCCCATTTTTATTGGCCGGAATACTGTTTTTTGTAGCATATCTTATGCTGGGAACAGTACAGTCAGCAGCACGCTTTATAGAGACGCAGGAGTTTGAAAAGGCTGAGCAGCGATTAAATCTTACCCTCAGCCCAAAGCTTTTATACGTAACTAATCGCGCATACTATTACATCCTCAAGGGTTCAATTGCAACTCAGTTGAGAAGGCCGGATGAAGGCAAGGAATACTTTAAAATGGCCGAAGAGCTTAAATTGCCTTCCGATAATGAAAGAGCGCTGGTAAAGTTTCAGCTGGCTGCAATCTACGCCAATAACGGGAACTGGAATGTTGCGCGTCATTATATGAGACAGATTGACAAGCTGGATGTCACTGAAAAGAATATCAAAGGTCAGATTGACCAATTACGGGAAGCTCTTAAGCAGAGTAGCGGAAGAAATCCTCAGCACATGCGTCAGGCTAATCAGATGCGCGGACGTAAGAGAAGGAGAATGGGATAAATCCATCTAATGATCTAATCATCTGGTGATTTAGTGATCTAGTGATCTGGTGATCGCGTCCCGGTGAAATGCTTACGTCTTGTTTCGCAATTTCACCCTGGGAAATGGCTACCGTCATGAGCCGAGGCTCATATTTCACTGGGTGAACGGGCTAAATAATCTTGTGAATTTATAGAGTGTGGAAATCGAGCGTCTATCGGCCGATAGCGAAATCCCGTGATTCAAATGATTCTTTCTGACTATAAAGATTTTCAGTTCAATTATCTTTCCAATTGAAAGTATTCTTCCTTGAGAATGCTGTAAAATAGTTCATCGTGGAAGTTTCCATCCTTGTACATACCCTTGCGTTTCACGCCTTCATAGGTAAACTCGGATTTTTCCAGAACGCGTTGTGAAGCCTCATTGCCCTGCATAGTAAAAGCATCAACTCTCTCGAGTTCCCAGTCTTCAAATGCTATTTTTAGCATCGCTTTAATAGTTGTTGTAGCGAATCCCATATTCCAGTATGGCTGTCCTATCCAGTAACCTAGCTCAGCAGAATATCTATAAATAAATTCTCTGCGGCGCAGCCCGATAACTCCTACCAGTTTTCCTTCAAATTCTATAGCCCGATAAAATCGCAGTTCATTTTTAGATAACCTTTCCAGGTAATCATGAGCATCTTCCAGTGTGAATGGATATGGAAATCGATCTCTTACCCAGCGCCAGATATTCTTATTGTTGCCGAGTTTCTGTAATTCCTCTGCATCCTCATGAGTTAAAGGACGCAGGCGTAGATCATCATTGATAACGATTATTTTATCTTGCATAATAGATTTAGAATTTTACCTAAGGGATGCAATATTACAAAAAAATAGTGAATAAACTTAATAGCCTATCCACTCGATAGCTGCAGATATTAAGCTGTTAACTGGGATTTTACGATATCAGCAAGCATTTTGCCATCTACACGCCCCTGCATCATTGCATTTGCCTTGCCCATGACCTTACCCATATCCTTCATGCCATCGGCGTTGAGCTCAGCAATAATTTTCTCCACATTGGCTCTTACCTCATCTTCTGACAGAGCTTCCGGCAGATAAACCTGGATAGCTTCAATTTCTGCACGCTCAATTGCTGCAAGATCTTCTCGATTCTGCTCCTCGTATATCAGAAGAGATTCCTGCCTTTGTTTTACCAGTCTTTGAAGGATTTCAATTTCTCTTTTCTCATCGATTTCTTTCCCACTTCCATCGGTTTTGGCTAGCAGAATTGCCGCCTTTATCGCACGCAAGCCGCCTAACAATTCCTTGTTCTTAGCCTTCATTGCAGCAACCATATCTTTCTGAATTCTTTCTTCTAGTGTCATATTTTTCTTTTGTTCTTTTAACAGTCAAAGGCCTGAATTGTTGCTATTTTGCTAGATAGGTTTTAATCTTTTGCTTATGCTTCCGCAAATGATTTTAAATCTTCTACCGGCTAAAACTCCAGGTTTTCATAAATGTGTTCCTCCTCTGTTTTAATATCCTCGTAACGATAAGAGAAAGTTCCTCTTTCTTTCTTGGTCTGTAAAACACTGACTGTCATAACTCCATAATCCCGATCGATAATAAAACCTTCCTTGCCATCCACCTCCTTAAGATGATGCCATTCCCATACCTTTTCTGCGATATTGTCGGTAGATTGTGGCACTTTCGTTATTTCTGAATACCATTCCTGAAATGCAGGCGTTTTTCGCATGTAATCCTCTTCTGAATACAGTCCATGAGAAATCCATAAATAGGCCTTGTCACCCGGATATTCCCTTGTCTTTAATTCTCTTCCATTCCATCTCCATTCGCGGATAGGTGCATTTCTGTCAGTGGTATTAATCAGTACTATCGTAAAATGATCAAACTTCTGCATTTCCAGTTTGTCAAACAGCGCTTCCCCATGCAATAATAGCCCTATGCATAATTCACCTCGGCTAAGAACCGCTTCTGCTGCCGGATAGTAATCAAATTCTGCTCCATTCATAATGAAGGCATGATGCGTTTCCGATACAGCGTTCCATGTTCCTCCGCCTTGTGGATCCACGGGGTAAACAAGAATCTGTCCGTTAATTTCATGGCGTTCAGGCGGTATTGCAATGACCCGTTTAGTTCCGACATCCCGGTTCTGAGTCAGTATATAATCGCCGTTCTCCAGTGGTAAATAAGTTATTGTACACATGATATTTTAGCTTTCGCAAATGGTTCCTAACTATAACTCCGGTCGTGCACCAAAGGTTAAATGTTAAATAAATCCACAACTGTCCAAAATCTTTTAGTAACCGCATCCATTTCGGTCAGTGAGGTAGTCAAAGAATGACTTCACAACCTCACAACTTCACAACTTCACGCCTCCACGACTTTGCACCTGAACGAATCATCGCATCTTCACAAACTTCTCTACATTCCTTCCTCCGTCAACATATTCTATACTCAGAAAATAAGTACCGGAAGATAATCCCAATATATCTATTTCTGTATTGCTCATCATATCAGATAGCAAGAGCTGACCATAAATACTGTAAATCGCATAGGATTTTATCGCCTTTTCACTTTTTATGTTTAATAGATTACGGGCAGGATTGGGATAGACTTTCAAGTCCTTATTCATGCTCGACGCTTCCGTTGAAGTAGGCAGGCATGGTGTATCCAGACAGCCATTCTTATCTACTTTCACCAGAACAGGATGATATACTCCGTTCTTATAAAAATATCCTGCTGCAACCAATGCGCCTGAGGACAAGACATCATGCGCTACCCAGCTCGGACTGTTTATTAAACCTTCCTCCTCAAACGGCTTATAACAGTGCAACCAGATACTATCCCCTTCAGGGTTAAACTTATAGGAGCAGAGATGCTCTTCATAAGCATCCCAATTTCCTTCTTCTGTTACATCCGAAGGAAACGGGGCCATCATCTTTCCGGCTACCGTCCAATTCCCATCGGGAGTTTCTTTTAAGGTATAAAGCTGATCATTTGTCGGCCAACAACTCTCTGCAACGACATCCTCCCATTCCCTTTCCATTTCGCTTGTAAGTTTCCCGACCGTAGGAGTAATTCCATATCTAAGAGGATCTCGGCGAAAGATAGTTACCGGAAGAGATAAGTACATCCATTCTCCATTACCTGTTTGTGTCAAAGTAAGGTGAAAGCTACCACTTGGCCAATTATTAAGAAATCTCTCCCACTGTTTATTACCAAGACTATCAATTGTGAAAAACCATATACCCTTCTTAGCTTTTGAACCAATAATCAAAATTTCATCTTCATCAATCTTTGTTATGCCAAACAAATTTGTTGGTTCATTCCTGTCATAGACTTCTTCCCACATTATATTTCCTGTCTTGCTCAGCTTGATTAATTGAATCCTACTCGTATAGTCATGTAATTGTATATCGTGTAGTACAAAGTATCCATCCTCTAGTTCTAAAAGTTGCTTGGGTAATACCGTTCTGATATTTTCCGGTCTTTCATATTCTGTATAAAATTCAACCGCCCCGTTTTTGCTTAATTTATATAATCCTGTGTTACCTCCGGAACCATAAATGTCATCTTCTATCAGAAAACCGCCATCAGTACAAGCAATAAATGGATAGTTTTTATTTGAAGTATATACTCTGCCCAGAGAGTCACAATATTGATGATAATCGATAAGGACGCCGAAACTATCTATACGCGCATATAAGATACAAGGTTGTCCCGTCTCTTTATCAGATATCAATCCTTTGACATAAATTGTATCATCAACTATACGCATATTATTAAGGAGTGCGCCACTATCAAAATCATACTTCATTGAAAAACTCGACTGAGAATGAGCAGCAATACTTATACTCAATAAAATAAAGAAGAAGAGAAATGTACGCATGATGATATTCTTAATTTTTTTACTGCCGAATTGTGTAGTTGACAAAACTACAATCATGCATTGCGCTACATTGTAATCGGAAAATAAATTAAATCTTTTCATGGCATAAGAAATTTAATGAGAAATAGTATTCAAGGTAAAATAATCTTTTTCTTCATTTTTCATAAACTACTGTCGATTCTTGAAGGGAAATTGAGCTATAGTATAAAATATCAAAGTGAAGTCAGGCACCAAAGGGTTAATTGATAAATAAATTTACAACTTTCCCACAGCTTTTAGTAACCGCACCTCTTCAGGGCGCGGGTACGGAAAACGCTCTACCCCACAGCATTGTGTTGGAATTCCATAGGAATTCATGCGACTTTATCGCAACACTTTTGTTCACAAAAGTGCAACACAATATTTAGTATGGTAGTTACTTTGCACTATAGTCTGAAGCCTATAGTTACTAAAACCATTAGCATGTTGAACCTCAATTGGTTGATTTTTAACCATTTTGGGTACTTGTGAAATAAATCTTACTTTACCCATTTTCTCTTAATAATTGCGCTAGCTCTTCAAGTTTCCATTGAGATTCCGGTCCGCGATGAAATAATAAGTCCAAGACGGATATATCTCCTCTGAAACCGTATTTGTCTGCATTGACTTGTCCATAAGAGAATGTAGCTGGAATAGGAGTGGAATTGCCTCCTTGCTTTGGAGAAAAATGTTCGCGTAAATCGTGTATTCCTTCCTGTGAATAATCCTGAATATACTCTTCCGTTAGGCTATATTTCAGGAGATTGCCACTTCGGTAATTGAGATAATCCAGTAACGCAATATTCAAATCCCATAGAAACGTATGCTTTTCTCTGAAAATCTCTTCTATTTCCGGGAAGTAGTACTCAAAGAAAGGGCTGGAGCCATAAGCCGTTTTTATTGTGCGAAGATGTTCTGTTACCCAGTCTGTATCATAAAAAATTTTCGTTTTCCGGATAAGAGAGCGTTTATGTTTACCTTTACTCAGTGGAACTGTGATTAGATTTAAGTTCCTGGGACCGGCAATGTAGGTCTTATTTCTGAAGCTACCTTTTTGATAGTTTTCACAGGCTTCCAGAAGAACCTCGTCATACTTTATTAATTCCGCGAATATTGCCAGCATTGGCATAAAATGTAGTTCTATAACTGATTTCATGATTTACGGGCTTTTTTCTTCTTCTCTACCAGTGAACGGAAATGGAGAATGTTTTTATTTATCTGGTTTCTTATGACTTCTATGTCGTCATCTACATCTACACCATTAAAGGTGTAAAGCTTTCCGATATTAAAGTGGACATGGGTTCTAAGATGCTTGAAATGTCTGTAGAACTGGGCTACCATGCTCAGATCGTTCCAGATTGCAAAATCATCTTCATAGTGAATTGTAAACGGCAGAATAGGTACAGATAAGTCAGCTGCTGTATGGAAAGCTCCGGCTCTGAATTCTCTTGTCGTTTCCAAGATAGATGTAGTCCCCTCCGGGAATAGTAACACTTTGTCACCTTCTTTAAGAGCTTTTCCTATAGAAATCAGGGCATTTTTTCTACTGCTTTGTACATCTCTTTCGACAAATATTACACCTATTAAACGCGCTCCTAAACCCACGATGGGATAAGAAGAAACGGAGGCTTTGGAAAGGGGTCTCACATTGATGAAACGCATGACGAGAAAAGGGTCTGTGAAAGAACGGTGATTCCCGATGACGAGTGCTGCTCCTGTGTGTTCTTTGAAAGCTCGAAGGTTATCTTCTCCGTAGAAATGGAGCTTTA
Source organism: uncultured Saprospiraceae bacterium (assembly GCA_964423575.1). Lineage (GTDB taxonomy): Bacteria > Bacteroidota > Bacteroidia > Chitinophagales > Saprospiraceae > CAYRFF01. The sequence continues at coordinate 27,272 of CAYRFF010000033.1, forward strand.
AGCCGAGGATGAAACAGGCTAAGATGCTATATCTTCGCTTCAATCCACCCAGATATTTCTGTGGATCTTTTGAAAATACCAATGGTATGCTGTAGGCTGTGAGATAAGCGATAAGGCTTAGTACCAAAAGTATTATCCTGATTGTAGCCAATATATAACCCATAATTAATAATCTGTGTTAAGCATCTGACATGAATAATAAATTCTATGTGATAGCATGATAAATAATATAAAAACAACCCGTTTTTCCTTCTTTCCTACTCTGAAAATAAGGATTAGCTATGGTTGAATCAATATTTGCGTAAGCTAAAAAAACAAGATTACTTACTATCTTACAAGTATAGGAGTTTTTAAAGAAAATTTATTATCCTATCTTGCAAGATGAATTAAAACAATTATATGGATTACTTTAAAGAATCACTAGCCTTGCACAAAAGATTGCGAGGAAAAATCAGAATGCAGCCAAAAATTGATGTGAGAAACAAGGATGATTTATCGCTTGTTTATTCGCCGGGAGTGGCAGCACCTTGTAATGAAATTTATAAAGATGTCAATAAGGTCTGGGATTACACCATTAAGTCCAATACCGTGGCTATCGTGTCCAATGGGACTGCAGTGCTTGGCCTGGGAGATATAGGGGCTCATGCGGCAATTCCGGTAATGGAAGGGAAGGCCATGCTCTTTAAGAGATTTGGGAATATTGATGCTTTTCCTATCTGCCTGGATACCAAGGATCCGGATGAGGTCATCAGAACGGTGCAGTTGATTGCTCCCGTATTTGGTGGGATTAATCTGGAGGACATTTCTGCTCCTGACAGCTTTTATATTGAAGAAGCCTTGCAGGATATAGGAATCCCGGTATTTCACGATGATCAACACGGAACGGCTATAGTAGTGCTGGGTGGGCTTATTAATGCAGCAAAACTGGCCGGTAAGTCTCTGGATGAACTGGAAGTTGTAATAAACGGAGCAGGAGCTGCAGGAGTTGCTATTGCAAAACTATTGCGTTGTGTGGATGATAAAGAAAATGAGGCTTGTATCCCGGTAAAAGACATAAGAATATGCGATAGTAAAGGCGTTATTCATAGTGATAGGGATGACCTTAATGATTCCAAGAGAGAATTGTTAACTTTTACTAATAATGAGGATAGGGGCGGTACAGTGTTCGATGCCTTGGTAGGAGCAGATGTGTTTATAGGAGTGTCAGCCGGAAATCTACTGAAAGCTGAACATATAAGGACAATGAATGATAAGCCTATTGTATTTGCTCTGGCGAATCCCACTCCGGAAATTATGCCGGACGAAGCATATAAAGGTGGCGCATTTATCGTCGGAACGGGTAGATCGGATCTCCCCAATCAGGTAAATAATGTTCTTGGTTTCCCGGGGATATTCCGTGGTGCTCTGGATGCTTATGCTCGTAGAATTACACCGGGGATGAAACTGGCTGCTTCTCACGCTATTGCTAATTCAATCAGAAATCCGACCAGAGATAGTATTATTCCGCCGTCTTTGAATGAAGAGGTAGCATATAGCGTTGCAAGAGCAGTTTATGAAGTGGCCAAGAATGAGAAATTCTAGGAACTAACTAAAAACAAGATTATGAGATACTTACTTATTGCACTTTTTTCTCTGTCGGCATTTGCCGTCAAGGCACAATGTGTTTATACAGAAGCATTGGCAGGTGGGAAAGAACTGATGTATGCCCTTAAAGACCATAAAGGTAAGGTTAAGGGGTATCAGGCGCATCAATTGGATGAAATGAAAGGGGATACCCTTATTTTGAAATCCACGATTTTTACGAGAAAGAAGAAAAAGGATTTTGATTTTAAATATGAAGCCTTCTGTCAGGGCGATGTTCTGCATACTGATGGCGTAATGGTTGTAAATGGCGAGTTTTTAAAAGACTACGCCGGACTTAAAATCATGTCTAAAGAGGGCAAATTGAAAGTTCCTGCTTCTATAGGGCCTGAAACGGAACTCGATGATGCCTGGTTTACTGTAATTACGGCTTCCAGGGGCCTGGTTTCAGTGAGTGCAGGCGGGTTCAAGGTGGAAATTTCTGAAAGAGAATATGCAGGAACTGAAACTATTACAACACCCGCCGGGACATTTGATTGTGTGAAGATCAGGCATCGCAGTAAATTCAATATGATTCTGTCTATTACCGTGGATAACGAGGTCTATTATGCACCCGGAATAGGAACAGTAAAGGTGATGACTTACAGAAATGACAATCTCATAAATAGTATGGAACTGGAAGAGATTAAGTAGGCTCTTTCAGCTTATTTGCGTCTGGTGAAACTGCCCTGAATAAGCGGTAATTGTCGGCTTAAAGTAGGTATTTGAGAAGAAATTATAAAATTGAAAATCACAGAAGATGAAAAATAAATTTAATCTGGAGCGGCCATTGTGCTTTTTAGATCTGGAAGCCACCGGATTGCATATTATCAGGGACAGAATTGTTCAGATAGGGATTATAAAATTTAATCCGGGAGAAGACGAGCCGGAGGAATTGAATATGTTGATTAATCCTGGTATTCCAATCTCGCAGGAAGCTTATGAAGTTCATGGAATCTCAGCTCAGGACGTAGCTTCGGCACCGACATTTGCGCAAGCTGCATCCAAAATAAATGCCTTTATTGAAGGAGCGGATATTGCAGGTTATAATTCCCATAGATTTGACCTGCCGATGCTGATGGAAGAGATGCATAGGGCCGGTTATGAATTTGACGTGGATAATAGAAGATTGATTGATGTACAGACAATCTTTCATAAAATGGAACCTAGGACGCTGGCTGCGGCGCACAGATTCTATGTGGGTACGGAGATGGAGGGCGCGCATGATGCGCTTGCCGATGTGATTGCAACTGCTGCGGTCCTTGAAGGGCAGCTTAAAATGTATGAAGGGATGAATTATGAGGATTCAGAAGGGAATGTTGTTGAGAATGCAGTGAGAAATGATATACAGGCGCTGCATGATTTTACCAATGATTCCAAAATTATAGATGTTACACGTAGAATCGTGTATGATGGAAACGGAAAAATGGTGTTTAACTTTGGCAAATATAAAGGGCAGGAAGTGGCCAGGGTTATATGGGAAGATAAACAATATTATCAATGGATACTCGATAAAGAATTTTCTGTCCAGGTAAAACGGATAATCAAAAGTGAGTACGAAAAAATGCGTAAAGGTCAGCAGTAATGGCATCCTACCATTACTGGCATTTCTGGTTATTGCTCTTTGTTTCTCCTGTTATTCCGACAGGGAAGGTTGCAAGGATGCAGCTGCTGTGAATTTCGATGCAAAGGCCGATGTGAATTGCTGTTGCAAGTATCCGGAACTGAATTTACTGTTTTCTTATCACTATGATACACTTGGATATCGGCAAAATCAGTTGGTTCACGATGTCAATAACGAGCCATATATGCTGAGTGGATTTCAACTGGGATTACATGCTGTCTTGCTGCTTGATTCTGAAGGAGAATCGCATGCATTCCCAGATACTTTCCTATATAGTTCTCAAGAGGTTGTGGTGAGCAAAACGATTGCAATTGCCAATACCAATTCCAATTTTATGGCTGGTGAAATTAACAATGAAATCGACTATAATTTGTTGGCGTTGAACACGGGAATTGATAGGGATTTTCATTCTTATGCTTTCGCAAATATCAGAGGAAATGCTGAGATAACAGGGTCATTAAGTGAGCTGTATTACAAAGGGGAATGGTACGATGGGTTTTTGAAATATATACCTGATACCGCACGTTTAGATAGTATCAAGACCCTGTATTTTACCGTGGAGTCAGAACGAGTGGAACTGGGTGGACAATATCTGCCTGAGTATGGCAGGAATTTAAGAATTCCGTTAAAGATGGATCTCAAGGAAGTTTTGGTTGATTTTGATAGTCGCGCTGATACAGCGTCACAAGTTCTGCAGTTGCAAGCAGGATGGGCTAGATCCATATCTTTGGATTCTGATTGAAAGTAGTAGAATATGAAGATTTCTTCCAGATTATTTTTTGTTGCAGTATTATTCCTCTTGTTATACGTGCATAGCTGTACTAAGGATCCGGATAATGGGCCTGTGAACGGAGATAAAGATCTTACGTCTATTTCTTATAATCCCCTGGAATATGATATTGTAGTTCCTCCTAATTTTCCTCCGATGCCACAACCCGGAGATAATATAGCGACAATCGATGGGGTAGAGCTAGGGCGCTATTTATTTTACGATCCTATTTTATCTGTAGATAGTACAGTTTCCTGTGCCACTTGTCACAAACAAGAACTCTATTTTACAGATGGTCTTGCGCTGTCAGAAGGGGTTAATGGAGCCAGAGGGACTCGGTCCTCAATGTCATTGGTGAACGTGGGATATTTTGATAATGGACTGCTATGGGATGGACGGGCCAAGACGTTGGAAGAGCAGGTGCTCGACCCCGTTATATTGCCTCATGAAATGAATAATACTTGGGAGGAAGTTGAGTCGAGATTGAGGGGGCACGCCTATTATCCTGAGATGTTCAGAACGGCATTTGGGATAAAGAGGGCTTCCGAGATTAACCGAGATCTTGTCGCCAAGGCAATTGCACAATTTGAGAGAACGATTGTAAGTACAGGGAAATCCAAGTGGGATAAAGTCAGGGCGCCGGGTAGCAATTTTATATTTGATGACGATGAACTGGAGGGCAAAATGATGTTCTTTGACGAAGTAATGGAATTACCTGATGCTGAATGTGGTCATTGCCACAATGGGTTTTTATTTGCAACTAATCAGTATTTTAATAACGGAATAGATACGGTCGATAATCTTATGGGCTTTCCCGATTATGGTAGGGGATTAGTGACTGGTGATACATTGGATAATGGAAAGTTCCGTGCTACTTCGCTGAGGAATGTTCTTTACACAGCACCCTTCATGCATGATGGAAGATTTAATTCAATCGAAGATGTGATGAAACATTATAATTCCGGTGGTCATAATGCATTAAACACGGATGTTAATATCCATCCACTAGGCTTAACTGAGAAGCAAGTTGAGCAGGTTATCACATTTTTAATGACCTTATCTGACACAAGTCTGCTTTCTGTAGAAAAATATTCAAGTCCTTTTAAGTGAAATAACGAGTAGTATTTTTCACAAAAATCAAGTCTAATCCCTAGTAAATGGAGGACAGGGAACATATTATTAATATTTATATGTAACAATGGCTTTTAAATGTCCTTGTGTAGACCTGAAAAAGGTGCGATACTTGTATTGTGAGACGGAGATATGCTCCGCAAACCAGTGTTGAAAGTGTGAATCGTAACAGGGATTTTGGTTTATGTTCATGGGATTTTGATTTTAAAAATGTTTAGAAGCTTAACTAACTCTATGCACAGGTCTTCAGTTTAATTCGTCTATTTTCTATCCCTGTTAAGAAACACTTTATATTGGACATGTTCACGGGATTATAATTTGTTGTGGCCGGTCAGCGAGGCATCGCTGACCGGTTTTTTTGTGCCCTGAAGTAAGGCCCCCCCTATATTCCTAGTTTATCGAGATAAACGCCTGATGAGAAAAAATAAAATTATACCTGCCAGAGCAATTCCGGAGGGTATCAAAAGCTTGCTTGATTTAAAACTGGGGATGTTTAATACTTGATTAGCATAGAGTGCCTCACCGTGCAGTGTCATTGCAGCCCAATAATAGGGAATTGACAAAATAGGATCTTCATTTAAAATATGATTGAGCTTAGCATTCCGCAAGGCTTCATCAACTGCCAGTCCGGATTCAATTCCGTCGTAGGTTTCTTTAATAATTAATGCAGATTCTTTATCACTTACCGGCCAAAGAGAAGATATGATAGATGTTGCATCCGCCAGGAAGAATGCCCGTTGTAATCCCAATAACCCTTCGGAAAAATGTTGTTCACCCTCCTGTGTGGAGCAAGCATTTAAAAAGACTAATCTGGCGTTCAATTTATTGTATTGAATATCTTCCATGAATAGTTTAGTATTTCCTGCAGAGTCTGAGTTCAACAGAAGAAAAGGGGAAACAAGTCGGTCCGTTTCAGAAGATGCATGACCTGTGAAATTGATGATAGAATAGTCTGCCCAGTTCTCCATAAGATGTTGAGGGCTGGCTTCTTTGCCTGTCCAGATTGTTGCGTTAGAGTTGTTCTTGAAATAATTGTACTCTGACATCCTTGCCCCGAGATTCCGATAAACAGAATTCTCAGTATAATTTGGGATGATGCTTAAAATATTTTTATTTTCTTTAGGAGCAATACCGGGATTAATGCTGTTGAAGGAATTGTAGTGAAAGGTATATTTCTTTATAGCATAGTCAAGATGACTGAAAGAATATTTCTTTAATTCTTTATTCATGCAAAGTGTTTCAAAAGGAACGCTCTGCATCAGAGGGTCGGCGATTATCCGTACTTTGGGCAACAGCTTATCTTCAAATGGCTCTAAAAATAAGCTGTAAAGCTTATATGATAGTTGATGAAAGTTCTGTAAGTGGTCCTTGTACTCCTGCTTGTTTAAGCCGGTATACTCTCCGAATTTTAATAGCTTGGAATATTCTTTGCTAAGTTGCTGAATACTGTCTTTGCTGATTTCTTTAATGGCGAGTGAGATGTCGTTCTTATCGATCAGGAACACATAGAGAAAGTTCTCTGAAATGGAATATTCAAGCGTAAGCGAATTGTGCTCTCGGTTATATTGCATTAAATCTTCAAGACTCAATTTCCTTTGATCAATTTCATTTAGATCTAATTCCGATGACTTAAGTAATTTATTTATTGATCTTATCGTAGTATTGAAGTTGAATTTATAGTCGGATATTTCATCGGGGTCTGTACTCCGTGGAATTTGATTTTGATAGAAAATTAATTTTTGACGTAAGTCTCTAAATTCTTTTTCCTTTTCTGCAGGAAGATTTTGATTATGCAATAAATTATGTTCTCGCTTCAGATAGTCGAAGAGGTTGCCCTTCATTTTTTCATTGTACTCCCATAAAGTCGGGAGACTAAGAGAACCGGGGTTATTCAGGTAGTGATATAAAAGGATTTCTTTAATGTGGGAAAATGGGGATTCAAAATAATTGAGGTAGCTCAATCTTGAAGAAATAAGGCTGGAACCTTGCATGTATATGTCTGAGAATCTGAAATACCCATCAATCAATGGAATGACATCTTCAAATTTACTTATGTTTTTACCGGATTGAATTTTTAAGAGCTCTAAATGCAAAATATCTTCATACATTTTTATGAAAAGCTCCTTCTGCTCAAATAAGTCCAGATCTGCCTCACTTAACTGGTTGTCGTCGTCATAATCAATAATCTTGAAGATCCTGGCGATTGCATCATCATATTTCCCGTCAATAATTAAAAATGTATAATCAGCGATCAATCCTTGTAGATAATCATAGCTGCTAATTTCTTCTTGATTCATGGCCAGAAATTCATTTACCAAGACTCTATGGCCGCTTAAATCCTGATTGTATTTTCCTCCGATTATTATCATGTCTTCCATGATATCGATATAATTATCCAGAGGTATAATGTCCTTTATATCGTGAAAAAACTGACTTGTTTCTTCATAAAAGTTGAGGAACTTAGTTTGTGACATTGTTTTTTCAGATAACATAACCTGATTGTATTTTAATACAATCATTTGAATATACCTGTCAGCTGATTCTGGATAGCGCCTGATTATCTTTTCTGCTTCGATTAAGGCCAACTCAGCTGCCTCATAATTCCTGTTCTTTAATTCGTGGGTGACGGTAAGAATATGGCCGTTGATTGCAAAGAATAAATCATCACAATCTTTAATCTTGTCTGAGTAGAATTGCACCCAGCCCAATTTCTCTTGTCTTTCATAATTTTTTATAAGAGAATTGTAAGCTTCACAAAGGTAATCATCGAGAATGTCATCAAAATTTTTCGTCCTTAAAATCTGGATTGCATTGAGGTAATACTCTTCCGCTTCTTTGTAACTGTTAGCGCCAAAGAGAGCTTCCCCCAGAAAAAAGTTAGCTAAAAATGGTACATGCGGAGTAAGATTAGCTGTGATGCTATCTGGCAGATTCAATAAGTACTCATGAGCTATTTTGTAGTGAAATACTGCTGAGTCATATTGATATTCATCCAGATATTCAGTGCCGATACTGTAATGTTTTGCCATTGCACTGTAAGGACTGTTGTCTTCACGGGAATGATGTTGCCCGCAGATCGTATGCGCAAAAAACACTATATTGATGAAGATTATAAATCTAATTAAGTGAAACGACATTGTACCTAAGGTGATTCTAGATTCGTTAAGTTAAAATTGTTTGCTTGATATTTGATTTGTAAAATAGTTATTTAATTAGATAAAACATAGATGTTTTTAATTAATTGATGACAATCGTTCTGAAACAGTCTGGTTACTAGTGGAGAATAACGAACTTATTTATAGCTTCTATCCCTAATTTTGTCGGATTGTAGAAATGTAATAATATCTGAACGCAATGAAGAGCCTTGGTTAGAATATTTTCTACTCACTTCCTCCTTATAATTTACCACCCGGCAACAGCGATGTGTAATAAAAACGAAGAGGATTTACCTGAATCTTAAGCATGCTGATCGAGTTTCGATGGATTGGAAATGCATAAAATGAAGATGATTCGCGAAAAACCTCTTTTAAAATTAAATTTATTTAAAATAAGTACAGGGCGCTAGGCGCGATGTGTTATTCGCTGATAATCAGATTGATAGAGGTTTCAAGCGGGTCTTATTATAATTCATTTTTTAAAAAAGTAAAACTTTTTGGAGTTTTTATTGCTAACATATTATAAATATATTGTATGTTTGACCTGATAAAGTAGTTTGAGTTTGAAGTAGAGCTGAAATACAACTATTGAAACTTAGTTGAACAATTCTATCTAGAACTCAAATTATAAACCGTACAACCTAAGTTTATTATTTTTTCTGAGATTATATGCATCTTATATATATGATTGCATTATCATTTCATGAAAATTGACTGACCCTGACTATAGCAAAACATGTTGATATAGTATTAGAAATTAGTATGTGAATCCTACTGAGTTTTCTTAGTCATTTCAGGATGCACTTTTGCTAAGTTCTCTAATACTATATGAATAAAACTATCCTGCTTTATGCAAATATATTGTGGGGTGGTATTTTTTCTATTAGAACAGGTGGCTACTCCAATTTCCTTATAAGACCAAAAATTGACCTGAAAGTAAGGGCTCCTTATAGAACTGGTTAATTA